>NZ_JBWKES010000019.1:0-12159 GCF_056435325.1 Streptomyces sp. NPDC043952 | reverse complement strand
TTCTTTTGTTCTACGCAAAAGGGGCGGGGGGGGGGGCGGGGAAGAGCGGGGGGGGGGGGGTGGGAGGGTACTTCCCTGGGGGGCCGCCGGGGCCCCCCCCCCCGGGCCTCAACGTCTAGATCTCGCCGCGCAGTTTGGCGAGTGCCTCGGCGAGGATCGCCTCGCCGTCCGCGTCGCTGCGCCGCTCCCGTACATACGCGAGGTGCGTCTTGTACGGCTCGGTGCGCGGCGGGTCCGGCGGGTTGTCCCGGTCCTGGCCGGCCGGAAAGCCACAGCGCGGGCAGTCCCAGGTGTCGGGGACCTGTGCGTCGCTGGCGAAGCTCGGCTGGGTCTCGTGCCCGTTGGAGCACCAGAAGGAGATGCGCAGCCGCGGTGCGGACTCGCCGCGCTCGGCCTCGCCCATCGGCCCCGCCCCGACCCGGCTTCCCCGGATCGCGTTGCCACTTGCCACGGTCGTAACTCCCTGCGTGATGGTGCCGCGAAGCGAGTCGGCGTACCGCTTCGCTGCGAGCGCCTCAGTCTACGTAAGGCCCAACGCGCGTCCAGTGATGGGAGTTACCGCCCCCGCACCCAGACGCAAGCCCCATGATAGGCCGCGCTCGGGAGCGCGTGCCGGACATGGGGCTCAACGTACGGAATGTGTGTGCCTGGAAGGCCGGGATCAGCTGTTCGTCTTCATCAGGATGCCGAGGACCACGATGCACGCGAGCCACAGCACGCCGACCACGACGGTGATCCGGTCGAGGTTGCGCTCGGCGACCGAGGAGCCGCCGACGGAGGACTGCATGCCGCCACCGAACATGTCGGAGAGGCCGCCGCCCTTTCCCTTGTGCATCAGCACCAGCAGCATCAGCAGCAGGCTGAAGACGATCAGGGCGATCGAGAACCCCAAAACCACGGCTGGACCAACTTCCTCGGATTCGGATGGACGACGGGGGCACAGCACCTGGGCCGTGCCCCCGCAAGAGTACGACGTATCGCGGCTACCGCCTACTCACGGGCAGCCTCGCCGCCCCGTCACTGATCGCGGAAACGCACGATCTTGACGAACTCGTCGGTGTCCAGCGAGGCGCCGCCGACCAGGGCGCCGTCGATGTCGGCCTTGGCCATGATCTCGGCGACATTGCCCGACTTCACGGAGCCGCCGTACTGGATGCGGACCTTGTCGGCCACGTCCCGGGTGTACAGCCCGGCGACCTTGGCGCGGATGGCGGCGCAGACCTCCTGTGCGTCGTCGGCGCCGCAGACCTTGCCGGTGCCGATGGCCCACACGGGCTCGTAGGCGATCACGATCGTCTCGGCCTGCTCGGCCGGGAGGTCCTTCAGGCCGCCCTCGACCTGGGCGAGAGTGTGGTTGACGTGGTTGCCCGCCTCGCGGACGTCCAGTTCCTCGCCGACGCACAGGATCGGGGTCAGGCCGTGCTTGTAGGCGGCCTTGACCTTGGCGTTGACGATGTCGTCGGTCTCGTTGTGGTACTGGCGGCGCTCGGAGTGGCCGATGACCACGTAGGTGCACTTCAGCTTGGCCAGCATCGGGCCGGAGATCTCGCCGGTGTAGGCACCGGAGTCGTGCTGCGAGATGTCCTGGGCGCCGTACTTGATCTTGAGCTTGTCGCCGTCGACCAGGGTCTGTACGGAGCGCAGGTCGGTGAAGGGCGGCAGGACGGCGACCTCGACGGCCTCGTAGTCCTTGTCGGCCAGGGCGAAGGCGAGCTTCTGGACGTGGGCGATGGCCTCGAGGTGGTTGAGGTTCATCTTCCAGTTGCCCGCCATCAGCGGCGTGCGGGTGGTCATACGGGGTCAGTCCTCCAGTGCGGCGAGACCGGGAAGCGTCTTGCCCTCGAGGTATTCGAGGGAGGCGCCGCCGCCGGTCGAGATGTGGCCGAATGCGTTCTCGTCGAAGCCGAGCGTGCGCACGGCCGCGGCGGAGTCACCGCCGCCGACGACGGTGAAACCGTTCGAGTCTACGAGCGCCTGGGCGACCGCCTTGGTGCCCTCGGCGTAGTCGGGGTGCTCGAAGACGCCCATGGGACCGTTCCAGAACACGGTCTCGGCGTCGGCGAGCTTCGACGCGTACAGCGCCCGCGTCTTCGGGCCGATGTCCAGGCCCTCCTGGTCGGCGGGGATCTTGTCCGCGTCGACGGTGTCGTACTGGCTCGGCGCCTTGGTCTTCAGGTCCGGGAACTCGCGGGAGATCAGGACGTCGACCGGGAGCAGCAGCTCCACACCGAGCTTCTCGGCGCGCTCCATGTACTCGGTGACGGCCGGGATCTGGTCCTCCTGGAGGAGGGAGATGCCGACCTCGTAGCCCTTGGCCTTGAGGAAGGTGTAGGCCATGCCGCCGCCGATGAGCAGCCGGTCGGCCTTGCCGAGCAGCTGGTCGATGACGGCGAGCTTGTCGGAGACCTTGGCGCCGCCGAGCGCGACCACGTAGGGGCGCTTGACGTCCTCGGTGAGCTTCTTCAGGACGCCGACCTCGGTGGCGATGAGGTAACCGGCGTAGTGCGGCAGCCGGGCCGGGAGGTCGTACACGGAGGCGTGCTTGCGGTGCACGGCGCCGAAGCCGTCGCCGACGTAGACATCGGCGAGGGCGGCCAGCCGGTCCGCGAACTCGCCGCGCTCGGCGTCGTCCTTGGCGGTCTCGCCGGGGTTGAAACGCAGGTTCTCGACGACGGCGACCTGGCCGGGCTGAAGGCCGTCGACGGCGTCGTGGGCGGCGGGGCCGACCGTGTCCTGGGCGAAGGCGACCGGGGCGCCGAGCAGTTCACCGAGGCGCTCTGCGGCGGGCAGCAGCGAGAAGGCGGGGTCCGGGGCGCCCTTGGGGCGGCCCAGGTGCGAGGCGACGATCACCTTGGCGCCCGCGTCCGCGAGGGCCTTGACGGTGGGCAGCACGGCGCGGATGCGGCCGTCGTCGGTGATCGTCCCGTCGGCCAGCGGCACATTGAGGTCGGCGCGGACGAAGACCCGCTTGCCGCTTACGCCGTCGGCGAGAAGTTCGTCGATCGTCTTCATTGAGTGGACTCCTGAGGAGGGCTCGTGGTGCACCTTGATCGTATGAGGACGTGCTCCATGCGCGAGACAGGGCCCGGTCAGCGCGACGGTGCGCTGGCCGAGCCCTGCTCTCATGTCACGGTCGTGCTGCTGCGGTCTTCGGCGCTTCAGAGCTGGTTGCCGACGAAGACCGTGAGGTCCACGAGGCGGTTGGAGTAGCCCCACTCATTGTCGTACCAGCCGATGACCTTCACGTTCTTGCCCTCCTGGACCATGGTCAGGGAGGAGTCGAAGGTGCAGGACGCCGGGGCGTTGACGATGTCCGAGGAGACGATCGGGTCCTCGGTGTAGTCGAGGAGGCCCTTCAGCTCGCCCTCGGCGGCCTTCTGGAAGGCGGCGTTGACCTCTTCCTTGGTGACCTCGCGGCTGAGCTCGACCACCAGGTCGGTGACGGAGCCGGTCGGGACCGGGACGCGCATGGCGAGGCCGTCCAGCTTGCCCTTGAGCTGCGGCAGGACCAGGGCGGTGGCCTTGGCGGCACCGGTGGTGGTCGGGATGATGTTCTCGGCGGCGGCGCGGGCGCGGCGCAGGTCCTTGTGCGGGAAATCCAGGATGCGCTGGTCGTTGGTGTACGCGTGCACCGTGGTCATCAGACCCTTGACGATGCCGAAGTTCTCGTCCAGGACCTTCGCCATCGGGGCCACACAGTTGGTGGTGCAGGACGCGTTCGAGATGACGTGGTGGTTGGCCGCGTCGTACTTGTCCTGGTTGACGCCCATCACGATGGTGATGTCCTCGTCCTTGGCCGGAGCCGAGATGAGGACCTTCTTGGCGCCGCCGGCCAGGTGCTTGGCGGCGTCCTCGCGCTTGGTGAAGATGCCGGTCGACTCGATGACGATGTCGACGCCCAGCTCGCCCCACGGGATGTCGGCCGGGTTGCGCTCGGACAGCACCTTGATGGTGTGGCCGTCGACGGTGATCGTGTCGGCGGTGTGGGAGACCTCCTGCTTGAGGCGGCCCAGGATCGTGTCGTACTTGAGCAGGTGGGCCGTGGTGGCCGTGTCACCCAGGTCGTTGACAGCCACAACCTCGATGTCCGCACCCTGCTCCAGCAGTGCGCGGAAGTAGTTACGGCCGATGCGGCCGAAGCCGTTGATGCCTACGCGGATCGTCACGAACCGATCTCCTCGTTGGTACGCCGACCACGCGAGCCGGCGAGCTCTGTTTGGGATGTCCCCGACCACCACCGACCCTACCTCTCTGAGGGCCCCTCGGTGACATCGAGATGGCGCATACATGGGCAGGCGTTTCGTACCTGGCAGTAGAGGTACGGACCCTCTCGGATCGGCAGTTGATTCACCCGTTTTTGCTATCGAATGTCGCCCCTTATTGACGTCGATGTCACTCGTTCGTGAGCGGGTCGGCTCACCTGTTCACTACCCCGAATCCGCACCGTTGATGGGACCTCCGCTCACCTGTGGTATGCCCTCCTCCGACGCACCGCAGGAGGGCATACGAAAGCCGGTGCCGACCCCCTCGGACGGGGGCCGGCACCGGTGTGTCGGCGTGCGGCGTGCGGCGTGCGGCGGCTCAGCCGGCCAGGTTGTCCGCAAGCTCCTCCGACAGGTTCGCCTCCGTGCCCGGAATGCCCAGGTCCGAGGCGCGCTTGTCGGCCATGGCCAGCAGCCGGCGGATCCGGCCCGCGACCGCGTCCTTCGTCAGCGGCGGGTCGGCGAGCGCGCCCAGCTCCTCCAGCGAGGCCTGCTTGTGCTCCATGCGCAGCCGCCCGGCCGCCGCGAGGTGCTCGGGCACCTCCTCACCGAGGATCTCCAGCGCGCGCTGCACCCGCGCCCCCGCGGCCACCGCCGCGCGGGCCGAGCGCCGCAGGTTCGCGTCGTCGAAGTTGGCGAGCCGGTTGGCCGTGGCCCGCACCTCGCGGCGCATCCGGCGCTCCTCCCAGGCCAGCACCGACTCGTGCGCGCCGAGCCGGGTCAACAGGGCGCCGATCGCGTCACCGTCCCGGACGACCACACGGTCCACCCCGCGCACCTCCCGCGCCTTGGCGGCGATCGACAGCCGGCGGGCGGCGCCGACCAGCGCCAGCGCGGCCTCGGGGCCCGGACAGGTCACCTCCAAGGAGGAGGAACGGCCGGGCTCGGTCAGCGAGCCGTGCGCGAGGAACGCCCCGCGCCAGGCCGCCTCCGCGTCGCAGGTGGCCCCCGAGACCACCTGCGGGGGCAGCCCGCGGATCGGCCGGCCGCGGCCGTCGACCAGACCGGTCTGCCGGGCGAGCTGGTCCCCGCCCGCGACGACCCGGACGACGTAGCGCGAGCCGCGGCGCAGTCCGCCGGGCGCCATCACGATCAGCTCCGAGCTGTGCCCGAAGATCTCCAGGATGTCCCGCTTGAGGCGGCGGGCCGCCATCGCCGTGTCCAGCTCCGCCTCGATCACGATGCGCCCGCTCACCAGATGCAGGCCGCCGGCGAACCGCAGAATGGCGGAGACCTCCGCCTTCCTGCAGCAGGTCCGGGTGACGGGGAGCCGGGAGATCTCGTCCTTCACCGCTGCCGTCATCGCCATGGGCCGATCCTTCCATGCATCCGAAAAATACGGTCGTACGCGGCGGCCAACAGCTCCGGGTCGTGCCGGGGTGTTCCGTCGGTCCGGGCCACCGGGGCCAGCTCGACCGCGGCTCCCAGCCGCTTGGCGGCCTCGGTGAGCGAGTCGCGGTCGGGCACGGCGGCCTCGTCGGCCAGCACCACGTCCAGGGCGAGTTTAGGGGCGTGTCGCCCCAAAACCTCCAAATGACGCTGCGGGGAGAAACCGTCGGTTTCGCCCGGCTGCGGCGCGAGGTTCAGGGAGAGGACCTTGCGGGCCTTGGTCTCGGTCAGGGCGTCCAGCAGTTCGGGCACCAGCAGATGCGGGATCACCGAGGAGAACCAGGAGCCGGGGCCGAGCACCACCCAGTCGGCGTCCAGGACCGCCGCGAGGGCCTCCGGGACGGCCGGCGGGTCGTTCGGTACCAGATGTACGGACTGCACCTCGCCGGGCGTCAGCGCCACGGTCGCCTGCCCGCGCACGGTGTCCACGGCCTCCGGTTGCTCCGGATCGTGCCCCTTGACCAGGGCCTGGAGCTCCAGCGGCACGGCGGACATGGGCAGCACCCGTCCGTGCGCGCCGAGCAGCTTGCCGACCAGGTCCAGCGCCTGGACGTGGTCGCCGAGCTGCTCCCACAAGGCGACGATCAGCAGATTGCCCACCGCGTGGTCGTGCAGATCGCCCTGGGACTGGAAGCGGTGCTGGATGACGCGGGACCAGGTCTGGCCCCAGTCGTCGTCCCCGCACAGCGCGGCCAGCGCCTTGCGCAGATCGCCGGGCGGCAGCACGCCCAGCTCGTCCCGCAGCCGTCCGCTGGAGCCGCCGTCGTCGGCCACGGTGACGACGGCGGTGAGATCGCCGGTGATCCGGCGCAGCGCGGCGAGCGAGGCGGACAGGCCCATGCCGCCGCCGAGCGCGACGACCTTGGGCTGTGCGCCCCTGCGGCGGGGGCGGCCCCCGCGGGCCTCGGCCGGTCGGCCGGCGCGGGCCTCGCCCGCGCGGCCGGAGCGCGCCTCGGGCACCATCCGGCGCAGCCGGCCCAGCCGCGGTGTACGTTCCGTCATTCCCGTCCCATGTCCCGGTGTACGACCACCGTTTCCACACCCTCGGCCGCGAGGCGCGCGGCGAGTTTCTCCGACATCGCGACCGAGCGGTGCTTGCCCCCGGTACAGCCGATCGCGATGGTCACATAGCGCTTGCCCTCACGGCGGTAGCCGGCCGCGATCAGCCGCAGCAGCTCGGCGTAGCGGTCCAGGAACTCCTTGGCGCCGGGCTGGTTGAAGACATAGGCGGCGACCTCCTCGTTGAGACCCGTGAAGGGGCGCAGCTCCGGGACCCAGTGCGGGTTGGGCAGGAACCGCATGTCCGCGACGAGATCGGCGTCGACCGGGAGGCCGTACTTGAAGCCGAAGGACATCACGGTGGCCCGCAGCTCGGGCTCCTCCTCGCCGGCGAACTGGGCGTCCATCTTGGCGCGCAGTTCGTGCACGTTGAGGCTGGAGGTGTCGATCACCAGGTCGGCGTCGCCGCGCAGTTCGCGCAGCAGCTCCCGCTCGGCGGCGATGCCGTCCACGATGCGGCCGTCGCCCTGGAGCGGGTGCGGGCGGCGCACCGACTCGAAGCGGCGCACCAGGGCCTCGTCCGAGGACTCCAGGAAGACGATCCGCCGGGTGACGTGCTTGGCCTCCAGGTCCGCCAGGGACTCGCGCAGATTGTCGAAGAAGCGCCGGCCGCGGACGTCCACCACCACCGCGATCCGCGCCACGTTCCCCTGGGAGCGGGCGCCCAGTTCGACCATGGTCGGGATGAGGGCCGGCGGCAGGTTGTCCACGACGAACCAGCCGAGGTCCTCCAGACACTTCGCGGCCGTCGAGCGGCCCGCTCCGGACATGCCGGAGATGATCACCAGCTCGGGGATCGCCGCTTCGGGGACCCCGGCTGCGTCGCCGCCCGTACTCACCTGTGCTCCGTTGTCGTCGCCCGTGTCCTGGCCGGTCTGCCGGCCGGCGGGCCGCGGGGCGGTTTCCTCGCCCGGATCCGCGTGGGCCTGATCTCGGCGCTGTGCGGGCTGTGCGTCGTGCTCGGTCATGTCTCCTGCCCCCGTCGTTCGTCCGGGGGGCCCGCGGTCACGGGCTCCCCCGAGGGACCCGCCGTCGTCTCGGGTTCCTCGTCTTCCATGATCTCTCCGGTCGCCGTGTTCACGGCGGGTGCGGCCGGGGCCGTCCGGGCGAGGGCCGCGGCGATGGTCTCGGCCGTCTTGCGGCCTATTCCGGGCACTTCCTGGATCTGTTCGATTGTGGCGGACCGCAGCCGCTTCACCGAGCCGAAATGCTTGATGAGCGCCTGTTTCCTGGTCTCGCCGAGGCCGGGGACGTCGTCCAGGGGGCCGGCGCGGAAGCGCTTGGCGCGCTTGGTGCGCTGGTAGGTGATCGCGAACCGGTGCGCCTCGTCCCGGACGCGCTGGAGCAGATACAGGCCCTCGCTGGTGCGGGGCAGCACCACGGGGTCGTCCTCGCCGGGCAGCCAGACCTCCTCCAGCCGCTTGGCCAGTCCGCACACCGCGATGTCGTCGATCCCCAGTTCGTCCAGCGCCCGCCGGGCCGCCGCGACCTGCGGCTGACCACCGTCAACCACGACCAGTTGGGGCGGGTAGGCGAACTTCCGGGGCCGGCCGTCGTCGTCCTTGAGGGAGCCGTTGAGGGGGGCGCCAAGGGGATCGTCGAGAGGGTCGGGCTCGGTGGTGGTGAGGGGGGTGGGTCGCGGGGTGGTTCCGGGGGCTTCCGGGGTGGCGGGCACGCCGGACGCCGGGGCGGCGGGCAGTGGGGCGGCGGGGGCGGGGACATCCGCATCGGCGCGGGTGCCGGAATCCGGGGCGGCGGGAGTGCCGGAGTCCGTGCGGGCAGGGGCCGGCGCGGGCACAGTGCCGGTGGGCGTGGTCGGGGCGTCTTCCGGTGCGGTGCCGGAAGCGACGGGCGCGGGCCCGGCATCGGCAGGCGCGGGCCTCTCGTCTGTGAGCGGGGCCCCGGCGTTCGCGGGCGTGGCTCCCTCGTCCGTGGGCGCGGCTTCCTCGTACGTGCGTGCGGTCCCGGTCTCGGCAGGCGCGGCCCCCTCGCCCGTGAGCACGCTCTCGCCGTCGGTGCCCGGTTCCTCGCCGTCGGCCCACTCCCCTGTCCGCTCCTTCTCCGCGAGGTACCGCTTGAAGCGGCGGGTGATCACCTCGTGCATGGAGCGGACGTCGTCCTGGCCGGCGAAGCCCTTGATCTGGAAGCGGCGGTACTCGCCCTTGCGCTGGAGGCCGTCCTCGAAGACGACCATGGAGGCGACCACGTCGTCCCCCTGGAGGTGGGAGATGTCGTAGCACTCGATACGGAGCGGGGCGCTGTCCAGGTCGAGGGCGTCGGCGATCTCCTCCAGGGCGCGCGAACGGGTGGTGAGGTCGGAGGCGCGCTTGGTCTTGTGCAGGGCGAGCGCCTGCTGGGCGTTGCGCTGCACGGTCTCCATGAGCGCCTTCTTGTCGCCGCGCTGCGGGATGCGCAGCGATACGTTCGACCCGCGGCGGCCGGTCAGCCACTCCTGGACCGGCTCGACCGGCTCGGGCAGCGCCGGGACCAGCACCTCCTTGGGCACGGCGTCCCCGGTCTCCTCGCCGTACAGCTGCTGGAGGGCGTGTTCGACCAGGGCGCCGGTCGTGATCTCCTCGACCTTGTCGGTCACCCAGCCGCGCTGGCCGCGCACCCGGCCGCCGCGCACATGGAAGATCTGCACGGCCGCTTCCAGTTCGTCCTCGGCGACCGCGATGAGGTCGGCGTCGGTCGCGTCGGCGAGCACGACCGCGCTCTTTTCCATGGCCTTCTTCAGGGCCCCGATGTCGTCGCGCAGCCGGGCGGCCCGCTCGTACTCCATCTCCTCGGCCGCCTCCATCATCTGCTTCTCCAGGCGGCGGAGGTAGGTGCCGGTGCGGCCGGCCATGAAGTCGCAGAACTCGTCGGCCAGGTCCCGGTGGTCCTCGGGGCTGATCCGGCCGACGCAGGGGGCGGAGCACTTGCCGATGTAGCCGAGCAGGCAGGGGCGGCCGGTGCGGGCGGCGTTCTTGAACACGCCCGCCGAGCAGGTGCGCACCGGGAAGACCCGCAGCAGCAGATCGACGGTGTCCCGGATGGCCCACGCGTGTCCGTACGGCCCGAAGTACCGCACGCCCTTCTTCTTGTGACCGCGCATCACCTGGACGCGCGGGAACTCCTCGTTCATCGTCACCGCGAGGTACGGGTAGCTCTTGTCGTCGCGGTACTTGACGTTGAACCGGGGGTCGAACTCCTTGATCCAGGAGTACTCCAGTTGCAGGGCCTCGACCTCGGTGGACACCACGGTCCACTCCACGGACGCGGCGGTGGTCACCATCGTCCGCGTGCGCGGGTGCAGGTTCGCCAGGTCCTGGAAGTAGTTCGCCAGGCGCTGGCGCAGGCTTTTCGCCTTTCCGACGTAGATCACCCGGCGGTGCTCGTCACGGAACCTGTACACCCCGGGGGTGTCCGGGATCTCACCCGGCCTGGGGCGGTAGCTGGAGGGATCGGCCATGTCTCACACCCTACTGGCGAGCACCGACACCGCGTCGGGCCTGTGGATAACCCCGGCCACGCGGCTCGTCCGGCGGCACCCGCGCGGACCCGCGGAGGTCCGGCCCGCCGGTGCCGGGCGGGCGGTGAGGGACGCGGTCCGGCCAGTAGTCCGGGGCGTACGACCTCAAGGTGTTGTCGGGTTCTGGTCAACACGCTTCAATGCGGGTGAACTCGGGGCCGGCACGCGCAGGAAGGGGCGCGGCGCGCGCAGCCAGGGGCGTTCACGGCGCCACGGGGGTGGCCCCGCACACCCGCGCAGACGGTCCGACCAGCCGTCGTGACACCGACAGAAAGGCCCCTCGGCATGCGGCATGCCCCAGAGCACGCTGACCTCCCCACCGGGGAACTGGACACGGCCCTGCGGGGCGGCCCCTTCCACGTGGCCCTACGCGCCGCGATCGCCGCACGCGGCCTGCCGCTCCAGCGCGTCCAGCACCATCTCTCGTGCCACGGCGTCAAAGTCGGTGTGACCAGCCTGAGTTACTGGCAGCAGGGAGCGCGCCGCCCGCAGCGCCCGGAGTCGCTGCGGGCCGTCCGCGCCCTGGAGGAGATCCTTCAGTTGCCGGACGAGTCCCTGATCCGGCTGCTCGCCGAGTCCGGCCGGTGCGGCGAGGCCGAGGCCCCGGCGGGCCGCTCGTACCGCTCCCTGGTCGAGGCCGCGGGGGTACTGGGCCGGTTCCGGGCCGAGCTGGACCGGCCGGCCGACAGCGGGCTGCACACCCTGGGCCACCACGAGTGCGTCAGGATCGGCGCCGGGCGCGAGCTGGCGGCGCGCGAGGCCCATCACATCGTGCGCGCGCACCGCGACGGCGTCGACCGCTTCCTGGTCGTCCACCAGGGCGACCCCGGCTGCGCTCCGCACGAGATGAGGGTGCGGGCCCTGGAGAACTGCCGCACGGGCCGCGTCCGCCGGGACCAGGACGCCGGTGTACTGGTGGCCGAACTGCTCTTTGACACCCGGCTGCGCGCCGGCGACACCTTCCTCTTCCGGTACGCCGTCGAGGACGGCACGGCCGGTGCCGCCCACGAGTACCTGCACTGGTTCGACGCGCCCGGCGGCCAGTACGCGCTCCAGGTGCGCTTCGACGCGACCGCGCTGCCCCTGCGCTGCCGGCGCTTCACGCAGCACTCCCCAAAGGCCCCGCGCAGCGCCCGGCAGGAACTCTTCGTCACGGGGCCGCACCACTGCGTGCATGTGGTCGAGCCGCGCATCAGGCCGGGCATCGTGGGCATCGCCTGGGACTGGCCCCGGTGAACCGGGCCGCGCCGCCCGCCGGTCGGTCCGACCGCTGGAGCCGGCGGCGCGGGCGGGGGGTCAGGCGGCCGGACCGGCGACGATCCTGCCGTTCTGCGTCTTCACCGACAGCTCCGTCAGCGGCTCGGTGGCGGGCGACTGGACCACCTTGCCAGTCACGGCGTCGAACTCGCTGCCGTGGCAGGGACAGATCAGGGTCGTCCCCTGGAGCTTGTTGATCGGGCACCCGGCATGCGTGCAGACCGTGCTGTACGCCTTCAGCGTGCCGCTCTTGTCCCGGCTGACCACCACGTTGTGGTCCCTGTAGAGCTTGGCACCGCCCTTGGCGACCTCGCTCTCGGCGCCGAGGTCGACCGGAGCGGTCGGGGTGGCGGCCGAGCCGTCGTTCCCCGGTGCGGAGCACGCGGCCAGGCCGAGCCCGGCGACCGGGACCACGGCGGCCCCTCGAAGGACGGTACGGCGGCTCGCGGAAGGACGCGTGGGCATCTCGGACTCCACTGGTCAAGGGGTGTACACGGCGACGATACCGGGGCGCGATTGCGCCCCCGAGGGCCGGGGTGGGGTGCGCGAGGACAGAGGAAGACAGGACCGGGGAAGCGCGTCTCCTAGGATCTGTCGTCAAATGTCACGCCCACATCAGGAGTGCTGCGAGGGTGACGGCTGCTTGGTAGGACTGGGTGGTCTTGTCGTAGCGGGTGG
>NZ_JBWKES010000018.1:99146-158648 GCF_056435325.1 Streptomyces sp. NPDC043952 | reverse complement strand
GTTGATAGGCCGGATCTGGAAGCCAGGTGACTGGTGGAGGTGACCGGTACTAATAGGCCGAGGGCTTGTCCTCAGTTGCTCGCGTCCACTGTGTTAGTTCTGAGGCAACGAACAGTTGCCGGTAAGAGCTGAACGCATAACTACAAAGTGTGCTTGTTCGCTCGAAACCATTAGGGTTTCGGTGGTCATAGCGTAGGGGAAACGCCCGGTTACATATCGAACCCGGAAGCTAAGCCTTACAGCGCCGATGGTACTGCAGGGGGGACCCTGTGGGAGAGTAGGACGCCGCCGAACAATCTTTGGAGGACCCTTGGTCCCAGCGTTCAGCTGGGACCAAGGGTCCTTTTGTTTTTACAATGCTTGCGGTACCGAAGACAGGAGTCACCATGTCCACCAACTCTCCCGACGACCGACCGGAGCGCGACCAGCGGCGACGGGACAGTGGGGACCGGGGCGAGCGCGGCGGCTACCGCGGCGACCGTGGCGGTTTCCGCCGCGATGACCGCCGTGACGACCGCCCCTCGTACGGCCGCCGTGACGACAACCGTGGCGACCGAGGCGGGTTCCGTCGTGACGACCGCCGCGATGACAACCGTGGCGGTGACAACCGTGGTGGCGGTTACGGCCGGCGCGATGACCGTCCCTCGTACGGGCGTCGTGACGACGAGCGTTCCTCGCGTCCGGGTTTCCAGCGGGACGACCGCGACCGTGGTCCCCGTCGTGACGACCGTGGTGGGCGTCCCGGTGGCTTCCGTCGTGATGACCGCCGTGATGAGCGTCCCTCGTTCCGTCGCGATGACGACCGTCCGTCCTACCGTCGCGATGACGACCGGGGCGGCGACCGTGGCGGGTTCCGCCGCGATGACCGTCCCTCGTACGACCGTCGTGACGACCGCCGCGATGACAACCGTGGCGGCGGTTACGGTCGGCGTGACGACCGCCCCTCGTACGGTCGCCGTGACGACAACCGTGGTGGCGGTTACGGCCGGCGCGATGACCGTCCCTCGTACGGGCGTCGTGACGACGAGCGTTCCTCGCGTCCGGGTTTCCAGCGGGACGACCGCGACCGTGGTCCCCGTCGTGACGACCGTGGTGGGCGTCCCGGTGGCTTCCGTCGTGATGACCGCCGTGATGAGCGTCCCTCGTTCCGTCGCGATGACGACCGTCCGTCCTACCGCCGTGACGACGACCGGGGCGGCGACCGTGGCGGGTTCCGCCGCGATGACCGTCCCTCGTACGACCGTCGTGACGACCGCCGCGATGACAACCGTGGCGGCGGTTACGGTCGGCGTGACGACCGCCCGTCCTACGGTCGCCGTGACGACCGTCGTGACGACAACCGTGGCGGTGGCTACGGCCGGCGTGACGACCGCCGCGAGGGCGACCGTTCCTCGCGGCCGGGCTTCCAGCGCGACGACCGCGACCGTGGTCCCCGTCGTGACGACCGCGGTGGGCGTCCCGGTGGCTTCCGTGGGCGGGACGGCCGGGGCGACGACCGCCGGAGCGACGACCGCCGTGGCGGTGGCCGCTTCCGTGACGAGCGGGACCGCGACCGGGACCGTCACCACGACCGGGAGCCGATCAAGCGGCTGCCGATTCCGGAGGACGTCACCGGCGACGAGATCGACAAGGACGTCCGGCAGGAGCTCCAGAGCCTGCCCAAGACGCTCGCGGAGGATGTCGCCCGCAACCTGGTGATGGTCGCGCGGCTCATCGACGAGGACCCCGAGGGTGCCTACGGCTACTCCAAGGTGGCCCTGCGCCTGGCGTCCCGCGTGGCCGCCGTACGCGAGGCCGCCGGTTTCGCGGCGTACGCGAACCAGAAGTACAGCGAGGCCCTCGCCGAGTTCCGCGCCGCCCGCCGGATGACCGGCAGTGTGGAGCTGTGGCCGGTGATGGCCGACTGCGAGCGTGGGCTCGGGCGGCCGGAGAAGGCGCTGGACATGGCCGGCGCCCCCGAGGTGCACAAGCTCGACAAGGCCGGTCAGGTCGAGATGCGGCTCGTCGCGGCCGGTGCCCGGCGTGACATGGACCAGCTGGACGCGGCCATCGTGACCCTCCAGAGCTCCGAGCTGGCCTCCAACTCCATCCAGCCGTGGACCGCGCGTCTGCGCTACGCCTACGCCGACGCACTGCTCGCGGCCGGCCGCGAGGGCGAGGCGCGGGAGTGGTTCGCGAAGGCCGTCGAGGCCGACCGGGACGGCAGCACCGACGCCTCCGACCGGCTCGCCGAGATGGACGGCGTGGAGTTCGTGGACGCCCTGGACGAGAACGAGGACGACGCCGTCGAGGCAGAAGCCGAGGCCGAGGCCGTCGAGACCGCCGACGCCAAGGCTGACAGCGACAGCGACCGCGACGACGACCGCGACGACGAGAGCGACAAGGACTGACGCCCGTCAGTGCTGGAGAAGGGGGCAGGTTCCCGGCGGAACCTGCCCCCTTTCGCATGCCCGGAGCCGCGCGGGATCAGATCTCCAGCGCCCGCAGCACCAGCCCCGACGCCGGCTTGGGCCCGAACGACGTCGACTTGCGCGGCATGGTCACGCCCTGCCGGGCCAGATCGCGTACGACCTCCTCGCGCACCGGGTGCATCAGCACGGCCGTACCGCCGTCGTGTTCGGCCTTCGCCACGGTCGCGGCCGTGTCGTGGATGTAGGCGATGTGCGCCGGGGAGTCCTCGGGGATGCGCCAGACGTGTTCCAGCAGGGTGGCGTGCAGGACCGTGGCGTCCAGGGAGCGCCAGGCGGCCGGACGGTCCGCCGGGATGGTGCGGGCCAGCAAGGCAGGGTCCGGGCGGTCGAGCAGGTGGAACGCGCCGTCACCGGCCAGCAGGAAGGCGTTGCCCGCGCAGGACGCGTCCGCCAGCACCGCCTGCGCCTCGGCCAGCGGGACATCGAGGCGCCGTACCCGGAACAGGCCGTCCACGGCGGCCAGCGCGTCCGCGACCGGCAGGCCGTGCAGCAGCCGGTGGATGGCGCGCACGCGCAGTGGATAGCGGGCCGTGTCGACCAGCAGGACCAGGCCGTAGTCCCAGGGGCCGGGGGCCGGCTGCTCGTCGCGCAGCCGCAGATAGGTGGCCCAGCGGTGGTGGCCGTCGGCGATCAGTGCCTGCTGGTGGGACAGGTCGGACTGGATGCGCTGGACGTCGGTGGCGTCCGTGATCGCCCACAGGCGGTGCCGGAAGCCGTCCTCGGTGGTCGTGGTCAGCAGCGGCGGCTTTTCCGCGGTGCGCTCCACGACCTCGGCGGCCGTGCCGTCGCCGCGGTAGGTCAGCAGCAGTGGTTCCAGGTTGGCGCGGGTGGCGCGCATCAGGGCGGCGCGTTCGGCGACGACCGGCGGCATGACGCCCTCGTGCGGCAGCACCACGCCCTCGGCCGGCTCCGAGACCCGCAGCGTCCCGATGACGCCGCGCTGGAGCATGCCGTCGCCGTCGCTCTGCTCGTACACGTACAGGGCGGGTTCCGGGTCCGCGGTGAGGATGCCCTCGGCCAGCCAGCGGCGTAGGGTGTCGGCGGCCTGCCCGGTGCGTTCGCTGGGCGTGTGGGCCTCGGGGAGGATCAGCCGGACGATGTTGTGGGGGTCCGCCGACTGGAGATGGTGCACCCCGTCGGGCCGTACCACGACGTCGTACGGCGGCGAGGTGACGGAGGCCAGGCTGCCGACCCGGTCGGGGTCGTATCGAAGGCCGCGGAACGGGGTGAGTTCCAGGCCCCGGCGCGCCATTGCTTCCGAGTGACCTGCATTGTCCATCCCGGCATCGTATGTCAGTGGCATGCGGGATGATCGGGGTAAGCGAGCGAGGAGCGATGCGGATATGAGCGACGGCGTCAGGACCGGGCCCGACAGCAGTGGACGGCCCCTGAGCGAGGCGTACGACACGGCGCTGCTCGACCTCGACGGGGTGGTGTACGCGGGCGGACACGCGATCGCGCACGCCGTCGACTCGCTGGAGCGGGCCAGGGCGGGCGGGATGCACCTGGCGTATGTCACGAACAACGCGCTGCGCACGCCGGAGGCGGTCGCCGAGCACCTGACCGAGCTGGGGATACCGGCGGCGGCCGACGATGTCGTCACCTCGGCGCAGGCGGTGGCGCGGCTGATCGCGGAGCAGGTGCCCGCCGGGGCGCGGGTGCTGGTGATCGGCGGGGAGGGGCTCCGGGCGGCGCTGCGCGAGCGGGGCCTGGTGCCGGTGGAGTCGGCGGACGACGATCCGGCGGCGGTCGTGCAGGGGTACGGCGGGCCCGAGCTGACCTGGGGCCGGTTCGCGGAGGCGTCGTACGCGGTGGCGCGCGGGGTGCCGTGGTTCGCGTCGAACACCGATCTGACGATTCCGAGCGGGCGCGGGATCGCGCCGGGCAACGGCGCGGCGGTGGAGGTCGTACGGATCGCGACGGGCAAGGAGCCGCAGGTGGCGGGCAAGCCGCTGCCGCCCATGCACCGGGAGACGATCATCCGGACCGGCGCGGAGCGGCCGCTGGTGGTGGGGGACCGGCTGGACACGGACATCGAGGGCGCGTTCAACGGCGGGGTGGACTCGCTGCTGGTGCTGACCGGCGTCACCGACGGGGCCCGGCTGCTGGCGGCGACGCCTCGGCACCGGCCGACGTATGTGGACGCGGATCTGCGCGGGCTGCTCACCGGGCAGCCGGAAATCACCCGAGAGGGTGAGGGGTTCCGGTGCGGCGGGTGGACGGCGACGGCCGGGTCCGACCGGCTGGAGCTGAGCGGCGAGGGCGAGGCCCTGGACGGCCTGCGGGCGCTGTGCGCGGCGGCGTGGACGGCGGCGGGGGAGGACTCCTGCGAGCTGGACGGCGGGAAGGCCCTGGCACGCCTCGGCCTCTGACCGGCCTTCATATCGACGGCGGGCCGGGAAGCGCCGACGGCGGACTCGGCAACACGGCGCCGACGGCCGTCACGTTGGCGTCGGCTCTCGCCTCGGCGGCTGTCATGTCGGCGTCGGCTCTCGCGTCGGCCGGCAGTCGGCGGTGGCTGTCGTGGCATCGGCGGTCGCCGTTGCCCTCGGCGGTTGTCACGTCGGCGGCGGCCTTCGCAGCTTCGGCGGCTGTCATGTCGGCGTCGGCTCTCGCGTCGGCCGGCAGTCGGCGGTGGCTTTCGTGGCATCGGCGGTCGCCGTCGCCCCCGGCGTTGTCACGGGCGGCCCTCGCAGCTTCGGCGGCTGTCACGTCGGCGGCGGCCCTCGCCTCAACGGCAGTCGACGGTGGCCGTCGCGACACCGGCGGTCGCCGTCGCCCCCGGCGGCTGTCATGTCGGGGTCGGCCCTCGCCTCAACGGCGGGCGGCCCTCGCAGCCTCGGCGGCCGTCACGTCGGCGGCGGCTCTCGCGTCAACGGCAGTCGACGGTGGCCGTCGCAAAGCCCCGGCCGTCCTCGCCTCGGCCGCCCTCGAACGTCGGCGGCGGTCTTCGCGACACCAGCGCGCCCACCCAGCTGCCGCCCTCCCATGCGCCGCCCTCACATCGGCGCGGGCGCGGCTCTCCGCGATGCCGGGTCGGCGGCGGGCGGGTCCCGCGGTATCGCGCGCCCTCTGGGACATCGCACGGGACATCACACGCCACTCGATGCCCAAGCGATCCGGCCTCGACGCCCGAGCAGCCTCGAATCGATGCCCAGGGAAACGCGACTCGGTGCCCGAGTGAACTCGACTCAGCGCCCCAGGGGATCTCGACCTGATAGGAGGATAGGCTAACCTAACCTCGTGTTGGTCGACAGTCCTCCGGAACCCCGCGCGGTGACCGCCCCCGTGCCCCCAACTCGCCGGGCGATACGGCCCCTTGGGCTGCTGCTCTCGGTCGTGCTCCTGGTGCTGGTCGCCGTGGCGAGCCTCGCGATCGGGGCGAAGGGGCTCTCCCCGGCGCAGGTCTGGCACGGCCTGTTCCACGGCTCGGGGACGTACGGCGACGTCGTCGTGGACGAGCGGCTCGCGCGCACCGTGCTCGGGCTGCTGGCCGGCGCCGCGCTCGGTCTGTCCGGCGCGGTGCTCCAGGCGCTCACCCGCAATCCGCTGGCCGACCCCGGACTGCTCGGCATCAACGCCGGCGCCTCGGCGGCCGTCGTCACCGCCATCTCCTTCCTCGGCGTCACCAGCCTGACCGGCTATGTGTGGTTCGCCTTCCTCGGCGCCGCCGCGGTGGGCGCACTGGTCTGGTTCCTCGGCGGCAGCAGAGGCGCCACCCCGGTCCGCCTCGCCCTCGCCGGTACGGCGATCAGCGCCGCCCTGTACGGCTATCTCCAGGCCGTGATGATCATGGACAACGCGGCGCTCGGCCGGATGCGGTTCTGGACCGTGGGCTCGCTGGCCTCGGCGAGCGAGGCGACCATCGTGCAGGTGCTGCCGTTCCTCGCGGCGGGCAGCCTGCTCGCGCTCGCGCTGGCCCGGCCGCTGAACGCAGTGACGATGGGCGACGACACCGCCCGTGCCCTCGGCGCCCACCTCAACCGCACCCGCGCCCTGGCCATGCTCGCCGCCACCGTGCTGTGCGGTGCCGCGACCGCCGCCTGCGGGCCCATCGTCTTCGTCGGTCTGATGGTCCCGCACGCGGTGCGCTCCTTCACCGGCCCCGACCTGCGCTGGATCCTGCCGTACGCCGCCGTCCTGTCGCCCGTGCTGCTGCTGGGCGCCGACGTGATCGGCCGTGTCGTGGCCCGTCCCGCGGAGCTCCAGGTCGGCATCGTCACCGCGGTCATCGGCGGCCCGGTCTTCATCTTTCTGGTACGACGACGGAGGACGGCCCAGCTGTGAGGACACACCCCAGGAGCCGTGCCGTACGCGTCCCCGGCGGGCTGTCGGTGCGCCTGGACCCGCGGGCGCTGATCGTCGTCGTCCTGCTGCTCCTCGCCGCGCTGGCCGCCGGTGTCGCGCTGATCGGCACCGGCGACGCGAAGATCCCCGCCGCCGACGTGCTCAGGACGCTCGCCGGGAACGGCAACGCCTACCAGGACTTCATCGTCCGCGAACTGCGCTTGCCCCGCGTCCTCGTCGGGCTGCTGGTCGGCGCCTCGCTCGGGCTCGGCGGCGCGCTGTTCCAGTCCGTCTCCCGCAACCCGCTGGGCAGCCCGGACGTGCTGGGCCTGTCCCAGGGGGCGACGGCGGGCGCGCTGGTGGTGATCGTGCTGATGTCCGGCAGCGCCGCCGAGGTCACCCTCGGCGCGCTGATCGGCGGACTGGTGACCGGGCTCGCCATCTATCTGCTCGCCTGGAAGCAGGGGGTGCACGGGTACCGGCTCGTCCTGGTCGGCATCGGCGTCAGCGCCGTCGTCACCGCCGTCAACGGCTATCTGCTCACCAAGGCCGACCTGGTGGACGCGGCCCGCGCGGTCGTGTGGATGACCGGCTCGCTCGACGGCCGCGACTGGGACCAGGTCTGGCCGCTGCTCGGGCTGTGCGCCGTCCTGCTGCCGCTGGTCCTCGCCCATGGCCGGGGCCTGCGGATGCTGGAGATGGGCGACGACACCGCGGGCGCCCTCGGCGTGCCGGTGCAGCGGGTGCGGCTGGTGCTGATGGTCAGCGCCGTGCTGCTCACCGCGGCCGCCACCGCCGCCGCCGGCCCGGTCAGCTTCGTCGCCCTCACCGCCCCCCAGCTCGCCCGCCGGCTCACCCGCTCGCCGGGCCCCAACCTGGTGGCCTCCCTGTGCATGGGCGCCGCCCTCCTCGTCACCGCCGACTGGGCCTCGCAGCGTCTCTTCGGCGCGGGGCGGCTGCCGGTCGGCGTGGTCACCGGCGTCCTCGGCGGCGGCTATCTGCTGTGGCTGCTGGTCACCGAGCGCCGGGCGGGCCGGATATGAGCGCCGGACCGAAGACGAGCGCCGCCGGCACCAACCTTCCAAGGAGCACTGTGAACCGCCTGTCCGCCGAGCACGTCACCCTCGCCTACGACCAGCGGGTCATCGCCGAGCAGCTGTCCGTGGAGATCCCCGACCAGTCCTTCACGGTGATCGTCGGGCCGAACGCGTGCGGCAAGTCGACGCTGCTGCGGGCGCTGTCCCGGATGCTGAAGCCCAGCCAGGGCAAGGTCCTGCTGGACGGGCAGGCCATCCAGTCGCTGCCCGCCAAGCAGGTCGCCCGCACCCTCGGCCTGCTCCCGCAGTCGGCCGTCGCCCCGGACGGCATCACCGTCGCCGACCTGGTCGGCCGGGGCCGCTACCCGCACCAGGGCCTGCTGCGCCAGTGGTCCGCCGAGGACGAGCGGGTCGTCCAGGAGTCCATGCGGCAGACCGGGGTGGACGGGCTGGCCGAGCGGTACGTGGACGAGCTCTCCGGCGGGCAGCGGCAGCGGGTGTGGATCGCCATGGCGCTCGCCCAGCAGACCCCGCTGCTGCTCCTGGACGAGCCCACCACCTACCTCGACATCCAGCACCAGATCGACGTCCTCGACCTGTGCGCCGAACTGCACGAGACCCAGGGCCGGACCCTGGTCGCCGTCCTGCACGACCTCAACCACGCGGCCCGCTACGCCACCCACCTGATCGCCCTGCGCGGCGGCGAGGTGATCGCCGAGGGCGCGCCGAACGACATCGTCACGGCCGACCTGGTGGAGCGGGTGTTCGGGCTGAAGTGCCAGGTCATCGAGGACCCGGAGACGGGGACCCCGCTGGTGGTGCCCGCCGCCCGCAAGGCCCGCGCTCAGCGGGTCACAGCAGCTTCCTGAGCCGGAACAGATCCAGCAGGCCCGCCTCCAGCCGCACCCGGCCCTTGCCCCAGGCGGTCGCGAAGTGCAGCCCGCCGTCCACCAGGGCCAGCAGGTCGTCACCGGCCATCGCCAGCCGGATCTGCGCCCGCTCGCGCGGGGGTCCGGGCAGGGTCTCGTCCACCTCCAGGCGGCCCCCGGTCATCCGGCCGGCGAAGGTGACGTCCAGGTCGGTGATGTGGCAGCTCACCGTGCGTTCGAGCGCGGTGGCGTCCCGGACGTCGCCCTCGGCGCCCCTCATGTTGTCCGAAAGCCTTCGCAGTGCGGTGCGGCACTCGTCGATCGTGGCCATCGCCACCGACGGTACCCCAGCGGTTCGATGTAGCGTCTGGGCATGAGCGAGTCCGTGTCCGAGGCCGAGATCGCGGGAACCCCCGGTACCGCCGAGCGGCCCGAGCCCCCGGCCGGGTCCCACGCGGCGCCCGAACCGGCGGACGACCCCGCGGCCCCGGCCCCCTTGAACCTCCCGCGCACCCCCACCGGCGACGCCGCGGTGGACGCCCGGCTGGAGCGGCTGGCCGATGCCGACCACCTCGCCACCGACGGCCACGTAGAGGTGTACGAGGATGTACACCGGGGGCTGCGCGAGGCGCTGACCGCGCTCGACGCCCGTCCGGGACCTCCGGCGCCCCCGAGGCCGTACGAAAGCAGGAGCTGAACCGAACGTGGCAGGAGTCGCACGCCGTCGTCTGGACGCGGAGCTGGTCCGCCGGAAGCTCGCGCGCTCGCGTGAGCACGCCAGCCAGCTGATCGCCGCCGGGCGGGTCACCGTCGGCAAGACCGTGGCGACCAAACCGGCCACCCAGGTGGAGACCGCCGCCGCGATCGTGGTGCAGGCCGACGACAGCGACCCCGACTACGTCTCCCGCGGCGGCCACAAGCTCGCCGGCGCGCTCGCGGCCTTCGTGCCGCGGGGGCTGGTGGTCGAGGGCCGGCGCGCGCTGGACGCCGGCGCCTCCACCGGCGGCTTCACCGATGTGCTGCTGCGCGCGGGCGCCGCCCATGTCGTCGCCGTGGACGTCGGCTACGGGCAGCTCGCGTGGTCGTTGCAGAGCGATGCGCGGGTCACCGTCAAGGACCGTACGAACGTACGGGAGTTGACGCTCGACGCGATCGACGGGGAACCTGTGGATCTCGTCGTGGGCGATCTGTCCTTCATCCCGCTCGGGCTGGTACTGCCCGCCCTGAAGCGGTGCGTGAAGGAGGACGCCGACCTCGTGATGATGGTCAAACCGCAGTTCGAGGTCGGCAAGGAACGACTCGGCAGCGGGGGTGTCGTACGGAGTCCGCAGCTGCGGGCGGAGGCCGTGCGCGGGGTGGCCGAGAAGGCCTGGGAGCTGGGGCTCGGGGTGCGGGGCGTCACCGCGAGTCCGCTGCCGGGACCCTCGGGCAATGTCGAGTACTTCCTGTGGCTGCGGTCCGGCGCCCCCCGCCTGGACCCGGCCGATGTCGAGCGTGCAGTGGCGGAGGGGCCGCGTTGACACAGAACCTGGCGCGTACTGTTTTCCTGCTAGCCCACACCGGGCGGCCGGCGGCGATCCGCAGCGCGGAACTCGTCGTCAAGGGCCTGCTCAGGCATGGCATCGGTGTGCGGGTGCTGGAGGAGGAGGCGCGCGACCTGCCGCTCCCGGACGAGGTGGAGCTGGAGCGGGAGGCGACCCCGGCGTGCCTCGACGGCTGCGAGCTGCTGATCGTGCTCGGCGGCGACGGGACGCTGCTGCGGGGCGCGGAGTTCGCCCGCGCGTCCGGGGTGCCGATGCTCGGCGTCAACCTGGGGCGCGTGGGATTCCTCGCGGAGGCGGAACGCGATGACCTCGATCGGGTGGTCGACCGGGTGGTGGAGCGGTCGTACGAGGTCGAGGAGCGGATGACCGTCGATGTGGTGGTGCACCGCAACGGGGACATCGTGCACACCGACTGGGCGCTGAACGAGGCGGCCGTGCAGAAGGCCGGCGCGGAGAAGCTGCTGGAGGTCGTGCTGGAGATCGACGGCCGGCCGGTGACGGGGTTCGGCTGCGACGGGGTGGTGCTGTCCACGCCGACCGGCTCCACGGCGTACGCGTTCTCCGCCGGGGGGCCGGTGGTGTGGCCCGAGGTGGAGGCGCTGCTGATGGTGCCGATCAGCGCGCACGCCCTGTTCGCGAAGCCGCTGGTCACATCGCCTGACTCGGTGCTCGCGGTGGAGGTGCTGCCGCATGTCCCGCCGGGGGTGCTGTGGTGCGACGGGCGGCGCACGATCGAGTTGCCGCCGGGGGCGCGGGTGGAGGTGCGGCGGGGGGCAGTGCCGGTGCGGCTGGCCCGGCTGCATCATTCCTCGTTCACCGACAGGCTGGTCGCGAAGTTCGCCCTGCCGACGACGGGGTGGCGGGGCGCGCACTAGCGAAGTGACATGGGTGGGGCATGTGCGCGCGCCGCCCCGGACCTCGTATGGTCTGTTCCGTGTTGGAGGAGATGCGGATACGGTCGCTCGGGGTCATCGACGATGCCGTCGTCGAGCTGTCGCCGGGGTTCACCGCGGTCACCGGTGAGACGGGTGCGGGCAAGACCATGGTGGTCACCAGCCTGGGACTGCTGCTCGGCGGGCGGGCCGACCCGGCGCTCGTGCGGATAGGGGCGGGCAAGGCGGTCGTGGAGGGGCGGATCTCCGTGCCCGCGGACGCCGCCGCCGTCGTACGCGCCGAGGAGGCCGGGGCCGAGCTGGACGACGGTGCCCTGCTGATCAGCCGTACCGTCTCCGCCGAGGGCCGCTCGCGGGCCCACCTGGGCGGGCGCAGCGTGCCCGTCGGGCTGCTCGCCGAGCTGGCCGACGACCTGGTGGCCGTGCACGGGCAGACCGACCAGCAGGGGCTGCTGAAGCTGTCCCGGCAGCGCGGCGCCCTCGACCGGTACGCGGGCGACGCGGTCGCCGTGCCGCTCGCCAAGTACGGCGCGGCCTACCGGCGGCTGCGGGCCGTCGCCGCCGAGCTGGACGAGATCACCACGCGGGCACGGGAGAGGGCGCAGGAGGCCGACATGCTCCGCTACGGCCTCGACGAGATCGCCGCCGTGGAGCCGCGGCCCGGCGAGGACGCGGAGCTGGCCGAGGAGGCCGAGCGGCTCGGGCACGCGGAGGCGCTGTCGTCCGCCGCGACGGCCGCGCACGCCGCGCTCGCGGGCAACCCCGAGGACCCCGAGTCCATCGACGCCCAGGCCCTCGTCGCGGGCGCCCACCGGGCCCTGGAGGCCGTGCGCGCCCACGACCCGGCGCTGGCCGCGCTCGCCGAGCGGATCGGCGAGATCGGGATCCTGCTCGGCGATGTGGCCAGTGAGCTGGCCGGATACGCCGACGACCTGGACGCCGACCCGCTGCGGCTTGCCGCGGTCGAGGAACGCCGGGCCGCCCTCAACGCCCTGACCCGCAAGTACGGCGACGATGTGAACGCCGTGCTGGCGTGGGCCGAGCAGAGCGCCGCGCGGCTGACCGAGCTGGACGGCGACGACGAGCGGATCGCGGAGCTGACCGCCGAGCGGGACGCGCTCAGCGCCGAACTGGGCGGGCTTGCACAGGCGTTGACCGACGCCCGCACCGAGGCCGCCGAGCGGTTCGCCGCCGCGGTGACCGCCGAGCTGGCCTCGCTGGCCATGCCGCACGCGCGCGTCTCCTTCGACATCCGCCAGACCGAGGACCCCGACGGCGTCGAGGTCGGCGGGCGGCGGGTCGCCTACGGCCCCTCGGGCGTGGACGAGGTCGAGCTGCTGCTCGCCCCGCATCCGGGCGCCCCGCCGCGGCCCATCGCCAAGGGTGCCTCCGGCGGTGAGCTGTCGCGGGTGATGCTCGCGGTGGAGGTCGTCTTCGCGGGCACGGACCCGGTGCCGACGTATCTGTTCGACGAGGTCGACGCGGGTGTCGGTGGCAAGGCCGCGGTCGAGATCGGTCGCCGCCTCGCCAAGCTCGCCAGGAACGCCCAGGTCGTCGTCGTCACCCACCTGCCCCAGGTCGCCGCCTTCGCGGACCGGCAGCTGCTGGTGGAGAAGACGAACGACGGCTCCGTGACCCGCTCCGGCGTGAAGGTGCTGGAGGGCGAGGACCGCATCCGTGAACTCTCCCGCATGCTGGCGGGGCAGGAGGACTCGGAGACCGCCCGCGCCCACGCGGAGGAACTGCTGGCGACGGCACGGGCGGACCAGTAGCGGAACTCGCGGGCCGGGAGCGGGACTTAGGGTGTCGGGATGATCAACGGCACCCGGAAGTCCCGCTCTTTCCTGCTGTCCGCCGCGCTCACCCGGACCGGCTACGCCCTGCTGCGCGCCAACCGGCCGGGCGCTCCCGCCCGTTGGGAGCGGACCAACTACGCGGGCCGTACCGTCGAGCTGTACGCCGGGCCCGCGACCGCGATAGGTACGGCGCTCGCGGTCGCGCGCGTGCACCCCGGAGCCGGGCTCGCCGTGCTGGCGGCCGGGGTCTGCGGGGCCTACGACGACGTAGCGGGCGACCACCGCCGAGGCTTCCGGGCCCACCTCGGCGCCCTGCGCGAGGGCGAAGTCACCAGCGGCGCGGTCAAGTTGCTCGGCATATCCGCGGCCGCCCTCGCCGCGGGCGCGCTGCTGCGGGAACGGCCGCTGGACCGGCTCCTCGCCGGAGTCGTCATCGCGGGCGCCGCGCACTGCGTGAACCTGGTCGACGTACGACCGGGACGCGCGCTCGGCGCGGTGCTCGCGCTCGGCGCTCCGGCGCTGCTGCGCCAGGGACCCGGCGGGGAACTGGCCGCCGTCGCGACGGGCGGCGCGGCGGCGGTGCTGCGCGCGGACGCCGGCGAGCGGACGATGCTGGGGGACACGGGGGCGCACGCGCTCGGCGCCGCGCTGGGGGCGGCCGTGGTGGCGGGCAGCGGGCGCGCGGGACTGCTCGCGGGCGCCGTCGCCGTCGTGGCGGCCACCGTATGCGGGGACCGCGTCACCGGGTGGGCGCGGGCGCTGTGACCGTCTGACCTCGGGGGACACCGGAAGGCTCCTGTCACCTCAGGACGGGCACCCTTCACCCGTGTGAGTGATGTGCTCCGGCGCATTGCCCCGGCCCGCCGCCCCGTGCGCCCGCCCGGTATTGCCCCGACGGCCCTGCCTGCTGGCATGCTGGGCGGGGACGCCGACCGCGCGGGAGGCGCGCGGGGCATGTCCCGCCGCCCCCGTGCGCCCGCTACTTTCTGTACGTTGCCTCGTGACCCGCCCCACGCCGAACCAGGAGCCCGGCCTCGTGAGCCCGCTGAGCAGCAACGCACCGCACGGCCGGCCGCCGCTGCGCACCGTGCAGGTGCTGGGCGGGGGCGATGCCGACGGGAGCGCGCATGTGCGCTCCCTGACCGCCGCGCTGGTCGCCCGCGGCGTGCGGGTCACGGTGTGCGCCCCCGTCGAGGCCGACCGCGCCTACGACTTCGCCGGGACTGGCGCCGGCCACATCCATGTGCCGCGCAGCAGCGACCCCGCCGCGGTGGCCGCGCTCCGGGCGGCCTGCACCGACGCGGACGTGGTGCACGCGCACGGACTGCACGCCTCCTTCCGGACCGTGCTCGCGCTCGGCGGGCGCACCACCCCGCTGGTCGTCACCTGGCACAACCGGGCGTACGCCGAGGGCGCGCGGGCTCATCTGCTGCGCCTGCTGGAACGGCGCGTGGCCCGCTCCGCGACCGTGGTCCTCGGCACCAGCCCGGACCTGGTCGACCGCGCCCGCGGCACCGGCGCGCGGGACGCCCGGCTCGCCGCCGTGACCCTGCCCCGCCGCCCCCGCCCCGCGGCCGGTTCCGACGACCCCGACCGGCGGCGGCCCAAGGCCCGCGCCGAACTCGGCGCCACCGGCCGCCCGTTGCTCCTCGCCGCCGGTCCGCTCGAACGGCACCGGGGCCACGAGACCCTGCTGGACGCGGCCCGCGCCTGGCGGGACCTGGACCCGGCGCCGCTGGTCGTCGTCGCGGGGGAGGGCCCGCTGCGGCCGCTGCTCCAGCGGCGCATCGAGGCCGAGCGGCTTCCGGTACGGCTCCTCGGCGACCGCGAGGACCTGCCCGAACTGCTCGGCGCCGCCGATCTGGCGCTGCTGACCAGCCGCCGGGAGTCCCGCCCCGCCTTCGCCCAGGAGGCGCTGTACGCGGGCGTCCCCCTGGTCGCCACCCGCGTCGGCGGCATCCCGGACCTGGTGGGCGACGCCGCCGAACTCGTGCCGTACGGCGACCCGTCGGCCCTCGCGGACACCGTCGGACGGCTGCTCGCCGACCCGGCACGGCGCGAGCTGCTGCGCGAGAAGGGCGTACGGCAGGCGGCCGGCTGGCCGAGCGAGGACGAGACGGTTGCCCAAGTGCTCAGCGTCTACGACGAGTTGACCCAGCCCCTCATTCTCTGAGGGGCGCCAGGGGGACGCCGCATCGCGCCGCCCCCCCCCGCTCACCGGAGACGTCACCTCACCAGGACGACTTCGTCACCCCCGGCAGATATCCCGCGTGCGCCTGCGCGCGCACGTTCACCCGTGAGAGGCCGAACGTGCGCAGGTAGCCGCGGGGGCGGCCGTCCACGCTGTCGCGGTTGCGCAGCCTGGTCGCGCTCGCGTCACGGGGCTGGCGGCGAAGTTCCGTGCGCGCCGCGGCCTTCTCGTCGTCCGTGGTCCACGGGGACGCCAGGACGGCCTTCAGCTCGGCCCGCCGCCGCGCGTAACGGGCCACGATCAGCTTCCGCTTCTCGTTCTTCGCGATCTTGCTCTTCTTCGCCATCAGACACGCTCCCCACGGGCCCGGATCCGGGCGACGGCGGCCTCGACGCCGATGGCGTCCACGGCCTTGACGGCGCGCGCGCTGAGCCGCAGGCGGACATGGCGGCCCTCGCTGGGCAGCCAGTAGCGCTTGGTCTGGATGTTGGGGTCGAAGCGGCGCGAGGTGCGCCGGTGCGAGTGGGAGATCTTCTTGCCGAACGCCGGCCGGGCGCCGGTCAGTTGACAGTGTGCGGACATGGGTGGCGCTGCCTTTCTCTCCATCGGCTTACCGATAATGGAAATCATTGTCGTATGCTACCCGTCATGGCCCGCAACGAGGTACGCCCGATCATCAAGCTCCGCTCCACCGCCGGCACCGGCTACACGTACGTGACCCGCAAGAACCGCCGGAACGACCCGGACCGGCTGGTGCTGCGGAAGTACGACCCGAAGGCCGGACGCCATGTCGAGTTCCGCGAGGAACGCTGACCGCACCGGCCCCCACCCCGCCCCCTCCAGGACCCAGAGAGCAACCCCTATGAAGCCAGGCATCCACCCCGCCTACCGCCCGGTCGTCTTCCGCGACAAGGCCGGTGACTTCGCGATCCTCACCCGCTCGACGATGACCAGCGAGAAGACCGTCGTATGGGAGGACGGCCACACCTATCCGGTGGTCGATGTCGAGATTTCCTCGGCGAGCCACCCCTTCTACACCGGCACCGCCCGCGTGCTGGACACCGCCGGCCGCGTCGAGCGCTTCGAGCGCCGCTACGGACGACAGGAGGGCCGCCGGTGAGCCCCGAAGGACCGATGCCCGTGGTGATCGTCGGCGGACTGCACGCCGACGCCCGCCGCGCCGCGGTCGGACGGCTGCTGTCCGAGGTGCCCGGCAGCGTCGCCCTCCACCACGACCTGTCTGCCGGCCCGGCGGGCACCGTGCTGCGCACCGTCCGCGACGCCACGGGCGTAACCGACCGGGGCGAGACCCCGCTGGTCAACGACTGCGCCTGCTGCGCCCTGCGGGAGGACCTCGTGCCCGAACTGGAGCGACTGGCCGCAGGCGGTCGCACCCGCCTCGCGATCGTGGAGCTGTGGGACTCCGTGGAACCCCGCGGCATGGCCGAGGTCGTCGCCGCCCACGGCACCGGCGCCTTCCGGCTCACCGGGGTGCTGACCGCCGTGGACCCCGCCCTGGTCCTGCCCTGCCTGTCCAACGGCGACGACCTCGCGGAGACCGGGCTCGCCGCGGCCGCGACGGACCAGCGCACCGTGGGCGACACCTTCGCACGGCAGGTGGAGTACGCTCCCGTGCTCGCCGTCGCCGAGGGCGCGGCCACCGGACTCGACGACCTCGCGCTGCTCGGGCAGTTGCACCCCGCCGCGCGGCACGTCCGCATCGACGGCGGACTGCTGGGCGCGGCGGCGGTCGCCGGGTTCGACGTGGCCGCGGCGGCGGCCGCACAGCATCCGGCCTGCGCCAGGCTCCCGCACGACTGCGACGAACACGGCATCGGCACGCTCGTCTGGCGACGCCGCCGCCCCTTCCACCCCGGCCGCCTCTACGCGGCGCTGGAACAGCTGTGCTGCGCCGCGGCCCGCAGCCGGGGGCGGTTCTGGCTGGCGGACCGGCCCGACAGCCTGCTCGCCTGGGAGGCCGCGGGGGGCGCGCTGTGCGTGGAGCACGCCGGGCCCTGGATGGCCGCACTGCCGGACGCCGCCTGGGAGTTGATGCCGGCCGAGCGCCGCACCGCGGCCGCCCTGGACTGGCACCCCGAGCACGGCGACCGCTGCCAGCACCTCGTCTTCACCTCGCCGGACCTGGACCGGGCGGGCCTGCGCGCGCTGCTCGACTCCTGCCTGCTCACCGATGACGAGCTGGCGTCCGGCCCCGCCGCCTGGCCGCGCCCCACCGGCTTCGACCACCTGCTCGACCCCGTCGCCTGACCGTCACGCCCGTCACCGAGGAGGCACAATGCCCCGCCCCGCCAAGCCCGCGTCCGGGCGCAAGAACCGGCCGAACCCGCTCGACGCGGCCGGCATCACGTACATCGACTACAAGGACACCGATCTGCTGCGGAAGTTCATCTCCGACCGCGGCAAGATCCGCAGCCGCCGCGTCACGCGGGTCAGCCGGCAGCAGCAGCGCAAGCTCGCCGCGGCCGTCAAGAACGCCCGCGAGATGGCCCTGCTCCCGTACTCCAGCCGCTGACCCCCGCCCCTTGAGAGAAGGACCCTCATGGCCGTCCCCAAGCGCAAGCTGTCCCGCAGCAACACCCGCCACCGGCGCGCCCAGTGGAAGGCGAGCACCCCGGCGCTCGTCCCCGTCACCGTCGACGGGAGCACCTACCTGGTGCCGCAGCACCTCAGGAAGGCGTACGAGCGCGGCCTCCTGCGCCCGGAGGGCTGAACCGGCAGGCCGTACGACCGACCGGCGCCGGCCGTCCCGTCCGGTCACCTGAAGGCTCCGGGCCGGGTGCTGAACGCAGCCACGGCATCACCCGGCCCGGCCCCGTCCCCACCGGCTAGGGCACATGGCGGCGGGCCCGCAGGGCGAGGCTCAGTGCCAGGACGGTCTGCGGGTCGTCGAGGTCGGTGCCCAGCAACTCGCCGATGCGGGCGAGGCGGTTGTACAGCGTCTGCCGGTTCAGATGGAGTTCGCGGGCGGTCTCCGCCTTGCGGCCCGCGTGCGCGAGATACGTCTCCAGGGTGGGCAGCAGCGGCGGCTTGGAGCGCCGGTCGTGGTCGCGCAGCGGGCCGATCGCCCGGTCCACGAAGGCCGCGAGGTCCGGATGGTCGCGCAGCCGCCACAGCAGCAGGTCGATGTCCAGGCGCCGGGCGTCGTACCACGGACGGTCGGTCAGCCCCTGTGCGGCCGTCGCCGTCTCCGCCGCGTGCCGCAGCCCCGCCGAGGCCGCCGCCCAGCCGCCCGCCATGCCCACGACGACCACCGGCGGGGGAGTCCCCGTCCGCCGCATCCCGGCCCGCTCGACCCCCGCCCGCAGCGCCGCCGCCACCCGGTCCGCGACCGCCGCCCGCTCCGACTCCGCGCGCAGCCCGAGCAGCACCAGCACCCGGCCCTCCACGGGCCGTACGCCCAGCAGCACCGGCACGCCCACCGCGGCCAACTCCTCGGAGACCGCGCGGGCGAGCACCGCCCAGCCCCCGCCGGGGGAGAGGGGGTCGCCGACCCGCATCACGACCGGCAGCAGCGGGCTGGTGCCGGGCTTGAAGCCGAGCACCCGCGCCTGGGCGGGCGCGTCCTGGGCGGAGACACGGCCCTCGGCGAGATCGGTGAGGAAGTCGCCGCGCCCCCGCGCCGCCAGCTCCTCCTCCTGCCGGGCCTGCATCAGCACCACGGCCAGGATGCCCGCGGCCCGCTCCGCGGCGATCCGGTGCACCGGCGACAGCGGCGAGCGCACCGGCAGCAGCACCAGGCGGGCGCGCACCGAACCCGCCGTACCGGGACCGCCGCCCGGCACGTCCACCAGGACCGAACCGGCGGGCGGCGGCGCGTTCTTGTGCGGGCCGCGCAGCCCCTCCCACACCTGGAGCGGGTCCGCGCCCTCGGGCCCCTCGCCGGCCGCGTACAGCAGCCGGCCGCCGGCGGTCTCCAGGAACACCGGATTGCCGCTGAACCCGGCGAGGATGTCCAGCACCTGCGGCACCCCGCCGCCGCCCAGCAGCGCCTCGGTGCAGCGCCGGTGCACCTCCTCGGCGCGCTGGAGCAGCGCGTAGTGCCCGTTGACGATCTCGGTGTGGATCTCCTCGGTGACCGCCACGAACGGCACCTCGCGGTGCAGCTGCACCAGCGGCAGATCGGCCGCGCGCGCGGTGTCCACCAGCGCGGCCGGCAGCCGGCTGAAGCGCGGGCCCAGCTCCACCACCAGCGCGGCGATCCCGCGCTCGGCCAGCGTGCGTACGAACGCCCGCTGCTCGGCCGGCCGGGTGCCCAGGCCGTAGCCCGTGGTGAGCAGCAGCTCGCCGCCCTTGAGCAGCGAGGCGATGTTCGGCACCTCGCCCGCGTGCACCCAGCGCACGGTCCGGCCGAGCCGGTCCGCGCCCGCGACGATCTCCGGCAGCCCGCTGCGCAGTCCCGGCAGCTCCAGTGCCCGCTGAACGGTGATGCCCGCGCCGTGGGTGTCGGCCCTGCTGTCCGTACCGCTGTCCATGCAGCGGACGCTACCTGCGAAAACGCCTCACGAACATCTCCGCGTGCGGCCGAGTGCTACACCGGCCTGATGTTGTGGTTGAACCGGAAGACGTTGTCGGGGTCCCAGCGCCGCTTCACCTTCTCCAGGCGCAGTGTGTTCCCCGCGCCCAGGCCCGCCCGGACCCGCTCGGGGCCCTCGTCGCCGATGAAGTTCAGATACACGTCCCCCGTGCTCCAGGGCCGGACGGCCGCGCACACCTCGCGCACCCAGCCGGCGCACCGGTCGTCGTCGGCCGGGTCCGCCCAGAGGGCGAACGGGTGCACGGCCCAGGGCGCGTTCCGGTAGGACACCGGGTAGGCGCCCGGACGGACCGAGACCGCCCCGCCCTGCGGGAGCAGCGCGAGCTGGGCGCGGGCCGGGGCGGGCATGGCCTCGCCGAGGGCGCAGTAGACGTCCACCGCGTCGTTCGGCAGCGCGCCGAGGTACTCCGCGGACCAGTGGTCGCGCAGCCCGGCCGGGGCGTCGAGCAGGCACTGCGCCTCGGCGTACGGCAGCGCGGCCACGACCCCCCGCTCGTGCGGCAGCGCCGCCAGTGGTCCGGCGAGCCCGCGCAGCTCCTCCTCGGCGCCCGCGTAGGTCAGCAGCGCCAGGCACAGCCGCCGGCCCACTAGCTCGGGCGGTACGAAGTCCGCGGGCGGGCCGGTCAGATAGAGCACCGCGCCGCCGAGCGCGTCGGGCCCGGTGTCCAGGATCTCCCGGAAGGCGCGCACCGCCGGCGGCCCGTACCCCGGCAGGAACAGCATCAACGCCACGCAGAACAGCGGGAGTTCATGCAGTTCCAGGGTGAGCGCGGTGGCGACGCCGAAGTTGCCGCCGCCGCCGTGCAGCGCCCAGAACAGCTCCGGGTCGCCGTCGGCGCTCGCGCCCACCCGCTCGGCGTCCGCGGTCACCAGCTCCACCCCGATCAGGTTGTCCACGGCCGGCCCGAACGCGCGCTCCAGCCAGCCGGAGCCGCCGCCGAGGACGAACCCGCCGATCCCCGTGGTGGACGCCCGGCCCCCGGTCGTCGCCAGCGCGTACGGCTGTGTCGCCCGGTCCAGCTCGCTCATCGTGGCCCCGCCCTCGATCCGCACCGCCCGCGCGGCCGGGTCGACGGTGACCGCGCGCATCCGGCGCAGGTCCACCACGAGCGCGCCGTCCCCGAGCGCGGCGCCCGCCACGCTGTGCCCGCCGCCGCGCACCGCGACGGGCAGATCCAGCTCCCGCGCGAAGCGCACCGCGCGGACGACATCGGCCGCGTGCGCGCACTGCGCGATCACGGCCGGGCGCCGGTCCACCATCGCGTTGAACACGGCACGGGCGGCGTCGTAACCGGGGTCCTCGGGGGCGAGGACTTCGCCGGCGATGTCCTCGCGGAGGGCGTCGAGGGCGGCACGGGCCCTGGAACGGGACACCATGGCAGCCCCCTTCCGGAAAGGGGGGATTCGTGCGCTTTCAGCCTAGGGTGTCTAGCCCCCGTACGCCCCCGACGCCGTCAGCCGCAGGGCCGTGTCGATCAGTGGCACATGGCTGAACGCCTGCGGGAAGTTGCCCACCTGGCGCTTGAGGCGGGGGTCCCATTCCTCGGCGAGCAGTCCGAGGTCGTTGCGCAGGGCGAGCAGCTTCTCGAACAGCTTGCGGGCCTCGTCGACGCGGCCGATCATCGCGAGGTCGTCGGCCATCCAGAACGAGCAGGCGAGGAACGCGCCCTCGTCGCCCGGCAGGCCATCGACGCCTTCGGACTGGCCCTCGGTGGGGTAGCGCAGGATGAAGCCGTCGGAGGTGGACAGCTCGCGCTGGATCGCCTCGATGGTGCCGATCACCCGCTTGTCGTCCGGCGGCAGGAAGCCCATCTGCGGGATCAGCAGCAGGGAGGCGTCCAGCTCCTGGGAGCCGTAGGACTGGGTGAAGGTGTTGCGCTCCTTGTCGTAGCCCTTCTCGCACACGTCCCGGTGGATGTCGTCGCGCAGCTCGCGCCAGCGCTCCAGCGGGCCGTCCGCGTCCCCGGACTCGATCAGCTTGATGGTGCGGTCCACCGCGACCCAGGCCATCACCTTGGAGTGCACGAAGTGCCGGCGCGGGCCGCGCACCTCCCAGATGCCCTCGTCCGGCTCCTGCCAGTGGTCCTCCAGGTAGCGGATCAGCTTCAGCTGGAGCAGCGACGCGTAGTCGTTGCGGGCGAGACCGGTCATGTGGGCCAGGTGCAGGGCCTCGGTGACCTCGCCGTACACGTCGAGCTGAAGCTGGTGGGCGGCACCGTTGCCGACCCGGACCGGGGCCGAGTGCTCGTAGCCCGGCAGCCAGTCCAGCTCGGCCTCGCCCAGCTCGCGCTCGCCCGCGATGCCGTACATGATCTGGAGGTTCTCCGGGTCGCCCGCGACCGCGCGCAGCAGCCACTCGCGCCAGGCGCGGGCCTCCTCGCGGTAGCCGGTGCGCAGCAGCGAGGACAGGGTGATCGCGGCGTCGCGCAGCCAGGTGTAGCGGTAGTCCCAGTTGCGCACGCCCCCGATGTCCTCGGGCAGGGAGGTGGTGGGGGCCGCGACGATGCCGCCGGTGGGGGCGTACGTCAGCGCCTTGAGGGTGATCAGCGAGCGGATCACGGCCTCCCGGTACGGCCCGTGGTACGTGCACTGCTCGACCCAGTCGCGCCAGAAGCTCTCCGTCGCCTCCAGCGACTGCTCCGGCTCCGGCAGCGCGGGCGGCACCTTGTGCGAGGGCTCCCAGGAGATCGTGAACGCGATCCGGTCACCCGGCGCGACCGTGAAGTCCGCGTAGGTCGTCAGGGACTTCCCGTAGGTCTCGACCTCCGTGTCGAACCACACCGAGTCGGGCCCGGCGACGGCGACCGTGCGGCCCTCGTGCTTGTGCACCCAGGGCACGACCCGGCCGTAGGAGAACCGCATCCGCAGCGCCGAGCGCATCGGCACCCGGCCGGTGACGCCCTCCACGATCCGGATCAGCTGGGGCGCGCCGTCGCGCGGGGGCATGAAATCGGTCACGCGGACCGTGCCGCGCGGGGTGTCCCACTCCGATTCCAGGATCAGCGAGTCGCCCCGGTAGCCCCGGCGGGCCGCCGTGGGGGGCTGGGCGTCGGCCGCGTGTGCCGGGCCGAGCCGCCAGAAGCCGTGCTCCTCGGTGCCCAGCAGGCCGGCGAAGATGGCATGCGAGTCGAAGCGGGGCAGGCACAGCCAGTCCACCGTGCCGTCCCGGCAGACCAGTGCGGCGGTCTGCATGTCTCCGATGAGTGCGTAGTCTTCGATGCGCCCGGCCACGTGCAACTCCAGTCGAACGGCCACGTCACCCCCGCGCGAGGGGGCTGTCGCTAGTGCGGTCAAGGGGTCGTTTTTGTGCGTCGTTGAGCGGTGAAGCAAAGCAGTCCGCCGAGCCCTGAGGCAAAACGACAGTCTTTGCTCAACGAACTGCCGCGCTCTCGTTGTTCCGGGTGATCCACGCGGGGGTGTGCCGTCGTCCGGCCGGGCCCGGCAGTGAATGTCCGAGCAGGATACGACGCACCCACCTGATCCGCGTGCCGCTCCGGGCAACCCGTGTGAGCCGAACGGGTGACCCCCCGGTGATGATCGTGTGTGCCCCGCGGGACTGTGCTTATGCCCGAGGCGCCTGCGGGAGCCGGGGCGCCGTACCTCTCCGGTGCGGGCCGGTGCGAACGGCGTCGCCCGCGACCCCGTGCCGAAGGTGGCCGAAAGTCGACGCATCCGTGTACGGAGCGTGGCCGGAAGCCATCCCCTCCGGGCGCTGATACCCTGGTAGCCCGTGGACCGGTGGGCCCGAAACCCCCGAACCGCAGCGACGGCACCCTCGGAGCGATCCGGGGCGTACAGCCGCACCGCACGACAGCCAGCGACCACGGGAGCCCCCTCTTGGCCATGCCGCCCAAATCCACGACGACCAAGCACATCTTCGTCACCGGGGGTGTCGCCTCCTCGCTCGGCAAGGGCCTCACCGCCTCCAGCCTGGGCATGCTGCTCAAGGCCCGCGGACTGCGCGTCGTGATGCAGAAGCTCGACCCGTACCTGAACGTCGATCCGGGCACGATGAACCCCTTCCAGCACGGTGAGGTGTTCGTCACCAACGACGGCGCCGAGACCGACCTGGACATCGGCCACTACGAGCGCTTCCTCGACCGCGACCTCGACGGCTCGGCCAACGTCACCACCGGCCAGGTCTACTCGACGGTGATCGCCAAGGAGCGCCGCGGCGAGTACCTGGGCGACACCGTGCAGGTCATCCCGCACATCACCAACGAGATCAAGCACCGCATCCGGCGCATGGCCACCGACGCGGTGGACGTCGTCATCACCGAGGTCGGCGGCACCGTCGGCGACATCGAGTCGCTGCCCTTCCTGGAGACCGTCCGCCAGGTCCGCCACGAGGTGGGCCGGGACAACGTCTTCGTGGTGCACATCTCCCTGCTGCCCTACATCGGCCCCTCCGGCGAGCTGAAGACCAAGCCGACCCAGCACTCGGTGGCCGCGCTGCGCAACATCGGTATCCAGCCGGACGCCATCGTGCTGCGCTGCGACCGCGAGGTCCCCACCGCCATCAAGCGCAAGATCTCGCTGATGTGCGACGTGGACGAGGCCGCGGTCGTCGCCTGCCCGGACGCCCGCTCGATCTACGACATCCCGAAGGTCGTGCACGCCGAGGGCCTGGACGCCTACGTCGTGCGCAAGCTGGACCTGCCCTTCCGGGACGTGGACTGGACGACCTGGGACGACCTGCTGGACCGCGTCCACAACCCCGACCACGAGGTCACCCTCGCCCTGGTCGGCAAGTACATCGACCTGCCCGACGCCTATCTGTCGGTCACCGAGGCGCTGCGCGCCGGCGGCTTCGCCAACCGCGCCCGCGTCAAGATCAAGTGGGTCACCTCGGACGACTGCAAGACCCCGGCCGGCGCCAAGGCGCAGCTCGCCGGCGTCGACGGCATCTGCATTCCGGGCGGCTTCGGCGACCGCGGCGTGCTCGGCAAGGTCGGCGCCATCCGCTACGCCCGCGAGAACAAGATCCCGCTGCTCGGCCTCTGCCTGGGCCTGCAGTGCATCGTGATCGAGGCCGCGCGCAACCTCGCCGAGATCGCCGACGCCAACTCCACCGAGTTCGACCCGGCCACCGCCCACCCGGTCATCTCCACCATGGCCGAACAGCTGGACATCGTGGCCGGCGAGGGCGACATGGGCGGCACCATGCGCCTGGGCATGTACCCGGCCAAGCTGGCCGAGGGCTCCATCGTGCGCGAGGTGTACGACGGCAAGGAGTACGTCGAGGAGCGCCACCGCCACCGCTACGAGGTGAACAACGCCTACCGCGCGGAGCTGGAGAAGAAGGCCGGCATCCAGTTCTCCGGCACCTCCCCGGACGGCAAGCTCGTGGAGTACGTCGAGTACCCGCGCGATGTGCACCCCTACCTGGTCGCCACCCAGGCGCACCCGGAGCTGCGCTCCCGCCCGACCCGCCCGCACCCCCTCTTCGCCGGTCTGGTGAAGGCGGCGGTCGAGCGGAAGATCGCCAAGTAGTCCAGCGGTTGTACGGTGGCCGGGGCGCGCGCATCCGAAACGGAGCGTGCCCCGGCCATCCGCGCACACTGGGAAGGACAGGGCATGACGACGATCAAGGACACCCCCGAGGAGTGGGAGATCCGGGCGACGGACACCCCCTTCACCGGCAACAAGACCTCGGTGCGCACCGACGACGTGGTCATGCCCGACGGCTCGGTGGTCCGCCGCGACTACCAGGTCCACCCCGGCTCGGTCGCCGTCCTCGCGCTGGACGAGGAGGACCGGGTGCTGCTGATCAACCAGTACCGCCACCCGGTGCGGCACAAGCTGTGGGAGATCCCGGCCGGACTGCTCGACGTGCCCGGCGAGAACCCGCTGCACGCCGCCCAGCGCGAGCTGTACGAGGAGGCGCACGTCAAGGCCGAGGACTGGCGGGTGCTGACCGACGTGTACACCACCCCCGGCGGCTGCGACGAGGCCGTACGGATCTTCCTCGCCCGCGGGGTCTCCGAGGCCGAGGGGGAGCGGTTCGCGGTGGAGCACGAGGAGACCGACATGGAGCACGCGCGGGTGCCGGTCGACGAGCTGGTGCGCCGCGTCCTCGCCGGTGACGTGCACAACAACTGCCTGGTCGTCGGGGTCCTCTCCCTGGTGGCGGCGCGCGCCGGGGACGGCCTGGACGCGCTGCGCCCGGCGGACGCCGAGTGGCCGGCCCGTCCGTTCGCGTCCTGACCCCGCCCATCCGCACCCGCCGGGCGGCGGCGGTACGGCTCGCGGGGCTACCCGCCCGCAATGGTGTGACCATCGCCTGATCCGATCGGGCGATGTCCCCGCCGCCCCCGCCGTGCTCCGCATGGAACGTCGCAGAGAGTGAACTAGGCTCTGGAACGCCCGTACCGGAAGATCCGGCGGGCTTGCGCGTGCGGTGTGGGACGGGAGTGTGGCCCGTGACGGATCAGGCGGTGGACACAGGCGGTGCGCGGCTGTCCGCGCCCTCGGCCGACGCGGACCGATTCCTGGGCCGCGCACGGGAGTTGAAGGAACTGCGCGCCGACATCGAGCGCGCGGGCCTGGACACCCTGGCCGGCCGCAAACCCCCGCGCGCGCGGGTGCTGCTGATCGCGGGCCGCCCCGGCTCCGGCCGTACCGCCCTCGCCGGGGAACTCGTCCGGCAGGTCGCCCACCGTTACCCCGACGGGGTGCTGCGCGCCCGGCTCGCCGAGCCCGACGGCACCCCCGTACCGGTCGAGCGGGCCGCCCGCGAACTGCTCGCCGCGCTGCGCGTGCCCGCCCCGGCCGGCGCCGCCGGGGAACAGCTCTCCGAGGCCCTGCGCACCGCCCTCGCCGGCCGGCGGAAGCTCCTGCTCCTGGACGACGCGGCCGGCGCCGAACAGGTCGACGCCCTGCTCCCGGACGCCCCGGAGTGCCTGGTGGTGGCCGTCTCCAAGGGTCCGCTCACCGGCATCTCGGACGTCCGCCCCTGCACCCTGGGCGGCCTGGACACCAAGTCCGCCCTCGAACTGCTCACCCGCTTCACCGGCTCGGTCCGCATCACCGTGGACCCGCGCTCCGCCGAGTCCCTGGTGGAGGCGTGCCAGGGCCACCCGGCCACGCTGGTGCTGGCCGGCGGCTGGCTCGCCGCCCGCCCCCAGGCGTCCGTCGCCGATCTCGCCAAGCGGATGCACACCCCCGCGCAGGACGGCGCCGAGGAGCCGGACGCCACCCCGCTGGCCCGGATCTTCCGGCTGGTCCACGAGGACCTGCCCGGCCCCGCCGCCCGGATACTGCGCCTGCTGTGCCTCGCCCCGGCCGGACCGGTCGACGACCACACCGCCTCCGCACTGGCCGGCTGCTCCGTCGAGGCCGCCCGCGCCACCCTGGACGACTTCGTCGCCCTCGGCCTACTGCGCCCGGTCGACTCGCCGCTCGCCGAGTACGACATCCCCGGCTGGCTGCACCCCCTGCTGCGCTCCCTCGCCGAGGCACGGGAGCGGCCGGGGGAGCTCCAGGTGGCCCGTGCCCGGATGCTGGAGCGGACCGTACGGCTGCTGCACTCCTGCCGGGCCATCACCGAGACGGACAGCGACCGCTCCCGCGAGAAGATCCAGGGCCTGCCCCGGCCGCTGCGCTTCGCCGACCCCCGCGCGGCCGCCGACTGGCTGCGCCTGCGCAAGCCCGCGCTGCTGGCCTCCGCCCGGCTCGCGGTGGCCGACGGAGAGCTGGACACCCTGGCCAGGCGGCTGCTGTCGCAGCTGGTCAGGGCGCTGGCCGCGCATGTCGGCACCCAGGCGGCCGCCGCCGATCTGTACGGCGTGCACGGCCTGGTCCTCGATGTCGCCGAGCGGCGCGGACTGCCCCGCGAGCGGGCCGCGGCCCTGCTGAACCTGGGCGATCTGGACGCCCAGACCGGCCGCACCCGCGGCGCGCTGGCCCGCTACCGGGCCGCGCTGGACGCCGGCCGCGAGGCGAACGACCCGTACGCGACCGGCCGCGCGATGGAATCCGTAGGCGGCGCCCACCTGGAGCTGGGGGACTACGACCGGGCCGCCGACTGGTTCGGGCGGGCGCTGGCCGACCGGCTGGCCCGCGGCGAGCGCCCGGAGGCCGCGCGGCTCTACGGCCGGATCGCCACCGCCCACACCTACGCGGGCCGCTACGGCGAGGCGCTGCGCAACTGGCGGGCGGCCTGCGCGGCCTACCGCAAGGGCGGCGATGTGGCCGCCTACGCACGGGCGTTGAGCGAGACGGCTCGGGTGCAGGAGTACGCGGGCCGCCCCCAGGAATCGCTGCGCACCTGCCAGGAGGCGGTGGAGTGGGCGCGGCGCGCGGACGACGGCCGGCTCCAGGCCGCGTTGCAGCTGCGGCTCGCGGACACCCTGGAGCGCCTCGGCGACCCGACGGCTGCCCGGTTGCACCGCGCCACCGCCGGGCGTCTCCTGGGCGAGGAGGCGCCGCAGCAGCCGTCCCAGCAGGCCACAAGCCCGAAACAGGACGCGAACGCCTGCGAAATCCGTAGTGCATCCAAAGAAGATTGATGCAATGAAAGGCTAGACAGGCGGAACACCTTCATTAAACTGGCTCTGCCGCATGTTCCTGCGGTGTCTCCCGGTATGCCCAGGCATGTCTGGGTACATCCGTAATGCACCCCCCCAAACCCTCTGAGCCAAGGACCGTGATCGACGTGAAGGTCGGCATCCCCCGCGAGGTCAAGAACAACGAGTTCCGGGTGGCCATCACCCCCGCCGGCGTGCACGAGCTGGTGCGCAATGGCCACCAGGTCGTCATCGAGCGGGGCGCCGGCCTCGGCTCCTCGATCACGGACGCCGAGTACGTGGCCGCCGGTGGCCGGATCCTGGACACCGCCGACGAGGTGTGGGCCGCCGCCGACCTGCTGCTCAAGGTCAAGGAGCCGATCGCGGAGGAGTACCACCGCCTCCGCAAGGACCAGATCCTCTTCACGTACCTGCACCTGGCCGCCTCCAAGGAGTGCACGGACGCCCTGATCGAGTCCGGCACCACCGCCATCGCCTACGAGACGGTCGAGCTGCCCAACCGCGCGCTCCCGCTGCTCGCCCCGATGTCCGAGGTCGCGGGCCGCCTCGCCCCGCAGGTCGGCGCCTACCACCTGATGCGCGCCCACGGCGGCCGCGGCGTGCTGCCCGGCGGCGTGCCGGGCGTGACCCCGGCCAAGGCCGTGGTCATCGGCGGCGGTGTCTCCGGCTGGAACGCGACCCAGGTCGCCGTCGGCATGGGCTTCGACGTGACCCTGCTGGACCGCGACATCAACAAGCTGCGCGAGGCCGACAAGATCTTCGGTACGAAGGTCAAGGCCATCATGTCCAACGCCTTCGAGCTGGAGAAGGCCGTTCTGGACGCCGACCTGGTCATCGGCGCGGTGCTGATTCCGGGCGCCAAGGCCCCCAAGCTCGTCACCAACGAGCTGGTCGCCCGCATGAAGCCCGGAAGTGTCCTTGTCGACATCGCGATCGACCAGGGCGGCTGCTTCGAGGACTCCCGTCCCACCACGCACGCCGAGCCGACCTTCGAGGTCCACAACTCGGTCTTCTACTGCGTCGCCAACATGCCGGGCGGTGTGCCGAACACCTCCACCAACGCGCTCACCAACGCGACGCTGCCGTACATCGTCTCCCTCGCCAACAACGGCTGGGTCGAGGCGCTGCGCCGCGACGCCGCGCTCGCCAAGGGTCTCAACACCCATGACGGCAAGGTCGTTTACAAGGAGGTCGCCGAGGCCCACGGCCTGGAGCACGTCGAGCTGGCCTCGCTGCTCGGCTGACCTTCCCGACCAGGTGAGCCACCGAGTCGCCCAGCGGTAAAAGGCGATTCGTCAACACGTCTCGTCAACCGCCCATGCCCGGCCGGACCTTGCCCGACAAGGTCCGGCCGGATGTGTGTATGGTCACTTTGCGACGCTCGGTCAACTCGCCTCGAACGTAACCGTTCAACCGATTCGCACCCCGGTGAAACCTGCTGTGCGACGGCCGTACGCCCTTGACAGCGACATGTTTCATTGCCGACACATCCTGCCGGGTCCGGCGGATTGTGTTGCTGCGGACCGCCGACACGCCATAGAGTCGCCAACCGTCGGCATGGTGCCACGCTGACCTTGTCTAGAAGTTTCCTGGTCACCAAGGAGGTAAGACGACTTGTGAATGAGTCGACATTTTCTCCCGGAGGTGGTCAACCAGGAATGCCCGCAGGGGGCCAGGGGCCCGTGGGATTCGAGGCTGTCGGCTCCGTAGCTGTGCGCACCTTCGCAGCCCACCAGAGTCCGGGAACCCAGATGCCCCGGACAGCACACCAGAGCATGGATGGCCATCACGTGAACGCCATGGCCGGCGACGGAAGTGGCGCGCCCCACAACCAACTCGCCGACTACGACGAACTGCCCGAGGGGCACTTCTACGACCCCGACGCCGAGTACGAGCCCGATCCCGAGTACGCGGCCACGCTCGCGCCCGACGCGGCCCGCCAGCGCCGCGAGCGCATCGGTCCCACCGGTCGCCCGCTGCCGTACTTCCCGATTCCGGGCCCGCTGACCGACCACGGCCCCGCGAAGATCATCGCGATGTGCAACCAGAAGGGCGGCGTCGGCAAGACCACGTCGACCATCAACCTGGGTGCCGCGCTCGCGGAGTACGGCCGGCGCGTGCTGCTCGTGGACTTCGACCCGCAGGGCGCGCTGTCGGTGGGCCTGGGCGTCAACCCCATGGAACTCGACCTCACGGTCTACAACCTGCTCATGGAGCGGGGCATGTCCGCGGACGAGGTCCTGCTGAAGACCGCGGTCCCCAACATGGACCTGCTGCCCTCCAACATCGACCTGTCCGCCGCCGAGGTCCAGCTGGTCTCCGAGGTCGCGCGCGAGTCCACGCTCCAGCGGGCGCTCAAGCCGCTGCTGCCCGACTACGACTACATCGTGATCGACTGCCAGCCCTCGCTGGGCCTGCTCACGGTGAACGCGCTGACCGCCGCGCACAAGGTGATCGTCCCGCTGGAGTGCGAGTTCTTCGCGCTGCGCGGTGTCGCCCTGCTGACCGAGACCATCGAGAAGGTCCAGGAACGGCTCAACCCCGACCTGGAGCTGGACGGCATCCTCGCCACCATGTACGACTCGCGCACGGTGCACAGCCGCGAGGTGCTGGCCCGCGTGGTCGAGGCGTTCGACGACCACGTGTACCACACGGTCATCGGGCGTACGGTCCGCTTCCCGGAGACCACGGTCGCCGGCGAGCCGATCACCACGTACGCCTCCAACTCCGTCGGTGCCGCCGCCTACCGCCAGCTCGCCAGGGAGGTGCTCGCCCGGTGTCACGCCGAGTGAGTCTGCCGGGGGCCGACGAACTCTTCCGTACGACAGGGGGGATGGCGCTCCAGCCGTCGAGCCCCCGGCGCGCCGCGGGCGCCGAGGCGCGGGTGCCGGCACCCGCGCAGGACAGCGACGACGTGGCCGCCGCCGAGAACGCGCCGCAGGCCGTGCCCGTGCAGAGCGGGGACGGCGAGGGCGCGGAGCACGTGGCGGCGGAGGCGGAGCCGGCCGACGCCGAGTCCCGCACCCGGCGCCGGGGGCCCGCGCCGGACGAGTCCGCCGCCGCCCAGCCGCGCAAGCGGGGCCGGGCGGCGAACCGGCGGCCCAGCGGGCGCGAGCGGCACGACGAGAAGATCACGGTGTACGTCTCCGCCGAGGAGCTGATGGACCTGGAGCACGCGCGCCTGGTGCTCCGCGGCGAGCACGGGCTCGCGGTGGACCGCGGGCGGATCGTGCGGGAGGCGGTGGCCGTGGTGCTGGCGGACCTGGAGTCCCGCGGGGACGCGAGCATCCTCGTACGCCGGCTGCGGGGGCGTTAGGGGTAGCCTGCGGGGCGATGACCTCGAACGACGCGCTCCGTCCCGGCACCGGTGCCGGCCGTCGGCGTGCGCTGGGCCGTGGGCCGGGGGCACCGGTCCTCGAAGCGGCGCCCGAGGCCGCCGTACCGGAGGAACCGCCCGTACCCGCGGCCGAGGAGCCCGCCCCCGGACCCGACGAGACCCCCGACGGTGTCTTCACGGTCCGGCTCGCCAACTTCGAGGGGCCCTTCGACCTGCTGCTCCAGCTGATCTCCAAGCACAAGCTGGACGTGACCGAGGTCGCGCTCTCCAAGGTCACCGACGAGTTCATGGCGCACATCCGCGCGATGGGACCGGACTGGGACCTGGACCAGACGACCGAGTTCCTCGTCGTGGCCGCCACCCTGCTCGATCTGAAGGCGGCCCGGCTGCTGCCCGCCGCCGAGGTGGAGGACGAGGGCGACCTGGCCCTCCTTGAGGCGCGGGACCTGCTGTTCGCACGGCTGCTCCAGTACCGGGCGTACAAGCAGATCGCCGACATCTTCAACGCCCGCGTCGACGAGGAGGCCCGCCGCTACCCCCGTACCGTCGGCCTCGAACCCGAGCACGCCGAGCTGCTGCCCGAGGTCGTGATCAGCATCGGGCCCGAGGGCTTCGCGAAGCTCGCCGTCAAGGCCATGCAGCCCAAACCCAAGCCGCAGGTGTACGTCGACCACATCCACGCCCCGCTGGTCAGCGTGCAGGAGCAGGCGGGCATCGTCATCACGCGGCTGCGGGAGCTGGGCGAGGCCAGCTTCCGGGCGCTCGTGGCGGACACCGACGACACGCTCACCGTCGTGGCCCGCTTCCTGGCCCTCCTGGAGCTGTACCGGGAGAAGGCCGTCGCCCTGGAGCAGGAGGCCGCGCTCGGGGAGCTGCTGGTGCGCTGGATGGGCGGGGACGGGCCGGCGGCCCCGCTGGTCACCGACGAGTTCGACCGGCCGCCCGCGCCCGAGGAGGAGAGGAAGCCGTGAGCGAGACCACCGAGGCCCCGGCGGAACCGGGCGACGTCGCCGAGCTGGAGCTGCGGCCCGCCCTGGAGGCCGTCCTCATGGTCGTGGACGAGCCCGCGACCGAGGAGCACCTCGCCAGGATCCTGGAGCGGCCCCGGCGGCAGATCGCGGACGCGCTGCGCGCGCTGGCCGACGAGTACACCGTGCAGGGCCGCGGCTTCGAGCTGCGCCATGTCGCGGGCGGCTGGCGCTTCTACACCCGCGCCGCCTACGCGCCCGCCGTGGAGCGGCTGGTCCTGGACGGCCAGACCGCCCGGCTCACCCAGGCCGCGCTGGAGACCCTCGCGGTGGTCGCCTACCGCCAGCCGGTCAGCCGCAGCCGGGTCTCCGCCGTGCGCGGAGTGAACTGCGACGGTGTGATGCGCACCCTGCTCCAGCGCGGTCTGGTCGAGGAGGCGGGCGCGGAACCCGAAACAGGTGCGATCCTGTACAGGACGACGAACTACTTCCTGGAGCGGATGGGCCTGCGCGGCCTGGACGAACTTCCGGAACTCGCGCCCTTCCTCCCGGAGGCGGAGGCGATCGAGGCCGAGACCCAGGAGGGAGTCCCGTCGTTCGACCCGGACGCGCCCGACGCGCCGGGTGCAGAGGACGCAGACGACTAAGACGGAACTTTGATGCGAAGCAGCGGCAGCGGCAAGAGTGGCGGGCGCGGTAACTACCGCGGCGCCGGCAACAACCGGGACGAGCGGCAGGGGCAGGGGCGTCCCAGCAAGCCCCGCCCCGAGGAGCGCCGCTACGACGTGGGCCCCGGCGCGACCCAGGACGGCCCCAAGTCCGGGCGCGGCGGCGCGGCGCGCGGCGGCGCCAAGGGCAGCCCGCGGCGGCCCCAGCAGGGCGGCCGTACGCAGCCCGCGCGCTCGCGTGAGTACGAGACGCGGGTCGAGGAGCGCAACCGGGACCGGTACGCGGGCAAGAAGGACATCAAGCTGCCCAAGACCTTTCCCGGCGCCGAGCAGGAGGGCGAGCGCCTGCAGAAGGTGCTCGCGCGTGCGGGCTACGGCTCCCGGCGCGCCTGCGAGGAGCTGATCGAGCAGTGCCGTGTCGAGGTCAACGGCGAGATCGTCACCGAGCAGGGCAAGCGGGTCGACCCGGAGAAGGACGAGGTCAAGGTCGACGGCCTGACCGTGGCGACCCAGTCGTACCAGTTCTTCTCGCTGAACAAGCCCGCCGGTGTGGTCTCCACCATGGAGGACCCGGAGGGGCGCCAGTGCCTCGGCGACTACGTCACCAACCGGGAGACGCGGCTGTTCCACGTCGGCCGGCTGGACACCGAGACCGAGGGTGTCATCCTGCTCACCAACCACGGTGAGCTGGCGCACCGCCTCACCCACCCCAAGTACGGCGTGCAGAAGACGTACCTCGCGCACATCGTCGGCCCGATCCCGCGCGACCTCGGCAAGCGCCTGAAGGACGGCATCCAGCTGGAGGACGGGTACGCGCGCGCGGACCACTTCCGGGTGGTGGAGCAGACCGGCAAGAACTACCTGGTCGAGGTGACCCTGCACGAGGGCCGCAAGCACATCGTGCGGCGCATGCTCGCCGAGGCCGGGTTCCCGGTCGACAAGCTGGTGCGCACCGCGTTCGGCCCGATCACCCTCGGCGACCAGAAGTCCGGCTGGCTGCGCCGGCTGTCGAACACCGAGGTCGGCATGCTGATGAAGGAAGTCGACCTCTAGGCCGGGCCCCGGCGGTCGCCGGAAGCGTCTTGCGTTGATCACCGTCCCCCTTTATTGTCATCGTGACGATAAAGGGGGATGATCTTCTATGCCCAAGCGGCCCGCCACCGGCTCGCTCCTCGGCCTCGCCCTGGGGGACGCGCTCGGTTACCCGACCGAGTTCAAGACCGTCGAGCTGATCGAGTCGATGTCCGGACCCTGGCGGGAGATGCCGCTGCCGCGGCGCGCCCGCGTCTCCGACGACACCCAGATGACGCTCGCCCTCGGCCGGGGTCTGCGCACCGCCATGGAGCGCGGTCCCCTCGCGCCCGAGCGGCTGGAGCGGCCGGTGCGCGAGGAGTTCGTGCAGTGGTACCGCTCGCCGGAGAACAACCGGGCGCCCGGCAACACCTGCCTGACCGCCTGCGGGCTGCTGGAGGGCGGGGACCGCGCCTGGCAGCAGGCCGCTCAGATCGGCTCCAAGGGCTGCGGGGCCAACATGCGCGTCGCGCCGATCGGGCTCGCGCCCGGCCTGAGCGACGAACAGCGCGCCGGTGCGGCCCAGTTGCAGTCCGGGCTCACCCACGGCCACCCCACCGCGCTGGCCGCCTCCGATCTCACCGCCCGTGCGGTCCACTTGCTCGCGCGGGGCACCGAACCGGCGGCGCTCGTCGGCGAGTTGCGCGACTACGCCCTCGCGAACCGCACCCGGTACGACGAGACGTGGCTCGGCGATCTGTGGACCCGTGCCCAGGACCCAGCGCCCGAGCACTTCGCCGCGCGCGGCTGGGACGAGTGCCTGGCGATCCTGGACCGGCTCCAGGAAGCCGTCCGCACCCACTCCCCGCAGGACGATCCGTGCCGGGCCACCGGCGAGGGATGGATCGCCGAGGAGGCGTTCGCCACCGGGCTGCTGTGCTTCCTGCTCTTTCCCGACGAGCCGCTGACCGCCCTGCGCCGGGCCGCCTGCACCGCCGGGGACTCCGACTCCATCGCCTGCCTCACCGGCGCCTTCGCGGGCGCGTCGCTGGGCGCGGACGCCTGGCCCGCGGACTGGGCGGAGCGGATCGAGTACCGGGAGGATCTGCTGGCGCTGGGCACGCTCTGGGACGCGTAAGCCCATCTGTACGGCTTCCCTCGGGGGACTCGGACGGGGGGACCCCGGAAGCCGGGGCCTCAGCCCAGCCGTACCGGCCCCAGAGCCGAGTCCCGGCGCGTACGGAACAGGAAGTCGGCCACGCGGGCGTGATCCGGTTCCGGGGGCAAGGGGGTGTGGCGCAGGGCGGCTTCCGCTTCCGTGGCCAGGCGGGTCATCCGGGATTCGACGTCCGGCCAGGGCACCTCGCCCCGCTTCACCGCCGGCAGCGGCTCGCGCTGGTCGCCCACGCCGAGGTGGAGCTCGCCGGTGCGCAGCAGGTCGCGGCAGCTCATCAGCAGCCGCAGCAGGTGCATGGCGTGCTTCCAGCGCGGGGCGCCCGTCGTGCGCATGTCGGCGTCCAGCTTCCTGCGCTGGCCGAGGGCGTAGCGGGTGAAGGTGTCGTACGCCCGCACGGAGAGGAACGCCCCGCGCAGGGACAGCAGTTCGCGGCCGGTGTCGTCCAACCGCTCGACCAGCGGGGAGTGCAGGCACTCCAGGATGTTCGGGTTGCCGCGCAGCGCCAGCTCGCAGAACCGCTCCAGCTCCCAGGAGAACCGCTCCTCGCCCGGCCCCTCCACATGCGTCGGCGGCTTCTCGAACCGCCAGAACAGGGCGGTGGGCGCGAGGTACACGCCCCGCCGGTCGGTGTCGCTCGCGTCCGTGGCCAGGCCGAAGGCCCGTGACCCCATGACACAGGCGTAGATCGTGTGGTCGCGTACCGGGTCCTCGGGCTGCATGCCCGGAGCCTACGCGGCCCCTCAGCCCAGCTGGATCGAGTCTCCGGCGACCTTGATCGACCGCTGCGCCAGCGGCTTGGTCGCGGGACCGTCGGCCACCGAACCGTCCTCGATCTTGAACCGGCTGCCGTGGCACGGGCAGTCGATGGTGCCGTCCTGCACCCGGCTCACCGTGCAGCCCATGTGCGTGCAGACCGCCGAGAAGGCCTTGAACTGCCCCTTCGCCGGCTGGGTGACCACGACCTTCTGCGCGTCGAAGACCTTGCCCCCGCCCTCGGGGATCTCGCTCGTGCTCGCCAGCTTCTTCCCGTCGGCCGCCGGGGAGGTGCCCGCGCCGGTCGGGGACGCCGTGGCCGCGGGACTCGCCGGACCCGTCGGCGAGGGGCTGTCCGTGCTGTCGGCCGCGGCACTCGTGTCGCCGCCGCTGTTGCCGCCGCAGCCGGTCGCGAGCGCCGCCGCGCCCGTCGCGATCACCATGCGCCGCGTCGCGCCCTGGGTCATGTCACCACTCCGTACACATGTCGCCTGATTGCCGATGACTGGAAGAAAGGTGGAAAGCCGGGAGGAACCGGACCGCTCGTATCGTCTCAGTGATCGGGCGCGCGCGCCGTGCCCACGCGGGCTGACTACGCTGGACGGGCGAGCACGACAACACCTGTCGGCATCTGTCAGCACCTGTGAGCGAGGAGCAGCGCCGTGGCGGTACGAGCGGTCCGGGGGGCCGTCCAACTGGAGCGGGACGAGGCCGGACACATGGACGAGCAGGTCGGGGCCCTGCTCACCGCCGTCCTGGAGCGGAACGGACTGACCGCGGACGACCTGATCAGCATCTGGTTCACCGCCACCCCCGATCTGCACAGCGACTTCCCGGCGGCCGCCGCCCGCAAGCTCGGCATCGTGGACGTGCCCCTGATCTGCGCCCAGGAACTGGACATCGCCGGCGCCATGCCCCGCGTCGTCCGGATCCTCGCCCACGTCGAGTCGGACCGCCCGCGCGCCGACATCGCCCACGTCTACCTCGGCGCCGCGGCCGCCCTGCGCAAGGACATCGCCCAGTGAGGACCGCACTCGTCATCGGCACCGGCCTGATCGGCACCTCCGCCGCCCTGGCCCTGACCCAGCGCGGCGTCACCGTGCACCTCGCCGACCACGACCCGGAGCAGGCCCGTACCGCCGCCGCGCTCGGCGCCGGCACCGACGCGGCCCCCGAGGGCCCGGTGGACGTGGCGATCGTCGCCGCCCCGCCCGCCCATGTGGCCCATGTCCTCGCCGACGCCATGCGCCGGAACCTGGCCCGCGGCTACCTGGACGTGGCCAGCGTCAAGGGCGGCCCGCGCCGGGAGCTGGAGGCGCTCGGCCTGGACCTCGCCGCCTACCTCGGCACCCATCCGATGTCCGGCCGGGAGAAGTCGGGCCCGCTGGCCGCCACCGGCGACCTCTTCGAGGGCCGGCCCTGGGTGCTCACCCCCACCCGCGACACCGACACCGAGGTGCTCAACCTCGCCCTGGAACTGGTCTCGCACTGCCGTGCCGTGCCCGTCGTGATGGACGCCGACGCCCACGACCGCGCCGTCGCCCTCGTCTCCCACATGCCCCACCTGGTCTCCAGCATGGTCGCCGCCCGCCTGGAACACGCCGACGAGGCCGCCGTACGGCTGTGCGGACAGGGCATCCGGGACGTGACCCGGATCGCCGCCTCCGATCCGCGCATGTGGATCGACATCCTCTCCGCCAATCCGGGCCCGGTCGCCGACCTGCTCGCCGACGTCGCCGCCGACCTGGACGAGACCGTGGGCGCCCTGCGCGCCCTCCAGTCCTGTGACGAGGACAAGCGCCGCGCGGGCAGCACCGGCATCGAGGCCATGCTGCGCCGCGGCAACGCGGGCCAGGTGCGGGTGCCCGGCAAGCACGGCAGCGCGCCGCGGGCCTACGAGACCGTCGTGGTGCTCATCGACGACCAGCCCGGTCAGCTGGCGCGCATCTTCGCCGACGCGGGCCGCGCCGGGGTCAACATCGAGGACGTGCGCATCGAGCACGCCACCGGACAGCAGGCCGGCCTGGTGCAGCTGATGGTCGAACCGGGGGCCGTGCCGGCGCTCACCAGCGCGCTGCGCGAGCGGGGCTGGGCGCTGCGGCAGTAGCCCGGCGGGGGCGGGGCGGGGGCCGGGCGGTGATATGCGTCCGGACGAGTGACCCACACCCAGTAACCTTGTGCGGGGCGCTCTCGCTCCCCGCCCCCGCCCGCACCCCGCACCAGGAAGGTGTCCCCCCGTGGAAAACGGCGCCGCCCCGACCGCCAAGCCCGTGATCGTCGCGATCGACGGTCCCTCCGGCACGGGCAAGTCGAGCACGTCGAAGGCCGTGGCCGCGCAGCTCGGTCTGAGCTACCTGGACACCGGCGCCCAGTACCGGGCGATCACCTGGTGGATGGTGCACCACGGCATCGACCTGACGGACCCGACCGCCATCGCCGCCGTCGCGGGCAAGCCCGAGATCGTCTCCGGCACCGACCCGGCGGCCCCCACCATCACGGTCGACGGCGTGGACGTGTCCGCCCCGATCCGCACCCAGGAGGTCACCTCCAAGGTCAGCGCGGTCAGCGCGGTGCCCGAGGTGCGCACCCGGATCACCGAACTCCAGCGCTCGCTGGCCGCCGGCGCCGAGCGGGGCATCGTGGTCGAGGGCCGGGACATCGGTACGACGGTGCTGCCGGACGCCGACCTCAAGGTCTTCCTCACCGCCTCCCCGGAGGCCCGCGCCGCCCGCCGCAGCGGTGAGCTCAAGGGCGCCGACCTGCACGCCACCCGCGAGGCGCTGATCAAGCGCGACGCCGCCGACTCCAGCCGCAAGACCTCCCCGCTCGCCAAGGCCGGCGACGCGGTCGAGGTGGACACCACCGAGCTCACCCTCGCCCAGGTCATCGAGTGCGTCGTCACCCTGGTCGAGGAGAAGCGGGCGGCCAAGTGAGCCTGCCCTCCGCGAGACGGGATGCGGGGCCGCCCTCCGAGCGGGGCGCCGAGGTCGGCCGGCGCATCGGCGTCGGCCTGATGTACGGGCTGTGGAAGCCGCGCGTGCTCGGTGCCTGGAAGGTGCCCGCGAGCGGCCCGGTGATCCTCGCCGTCAACCACTCCCACAACATCGACGGCCCCATGGTCATGGGCGTGGCGCCCCGCCCGGCGCACTTCCTGATCAAGAAGGAGGCGTTCATCGGCCCGCTGGGCGCCTTCCTGACCGGCATCGGCCAGCTGAAGGTGGACCGCACCGCCGCCGACCGCGCCGCCATCACCCGCGCCCTCGACCTCCTGGCGGCCGGGGGAGTGCTCGGCATCTTCCCGGAGGGCACCCGCGGCGACGGCGACTTCGCCTCGCTGCGCGCGGGCCTCGCCTACTTCGCGGTCCGCAGCGGGGCGCCGATCGTGCCGGTCGCCGTCATGGGAAGCTCGGACCGGCCGGGACGGTTGATAAAGGCGCTGCCCCCGGTGCGCTCGCGCGTGGACGTCGTCTTCGGCGACCCGTTCGACGCGGGCGACGCCGACGGGCGGCGTACGCGCAGAGCGCTGGACGAGGCGACCGAGCGGATCCAGAAGCAGCTCACCGCCCACCTGGAAAACGCCAGGCGCCTGACCGGGCGCTAGGCGACACTTGAGTAGTGGATCAGCCCACCGAGGGATGAGCCCGCCAAGGCCTGTTCCACCGATCACCACGATGAACAACGAGGTACGGACTTCATGAACGACGACATCCAGCCCGACGGCTCGGCCGAGCACGAGTACGAGCACGGGGCTCTCGGCGACGCCGAGTACGCGCAGTTCATGGAGCTCGCCGCGGAAGAGGGCTTCGACGTCGAGGACGTCGAGGGCGCCATCGAGGCGGCGGGCCACGGTCCGCTGCCCGTGCTCGCCGTCGTCGGCCGCCCCAATGTCGGCAAGTCGACCCTGGTCAACCGGATCATCGGCCGCCGTGAGGCGGTCGTCGAGGACAAGCCCGGCGTCACCCGCGACCGCGTCACCTACGAGGCCGAGTGGGCGGGCCGCCGCTTCAAGGTCGTCGACACCGGCGGCTGGGAGCAGGACGTCCTCGGCATCGACGCCTCCGTGGCAGCCCAGGCCGAGTACGCGATCGAGGCCGCCGACGCGGTGGTCTTCGTGGTCGACGCCAAGGTCGGCGCCACCGACACCGACGAGGCGGTCGTACGACTGCTGCGCAAGGCCGGCAAGCCGGTGGTGCTGTGCGCCAACAAGGTCGACGGCCCGAGCGGCGAGGCCGACGCCTCGTACCTGTGGAGCCTGGGCCTCGGCGAGCCGCACCCCGTCTCCGCGCTGCACGGCCGCGGCACCGGCGACATGCTGGACGCCGTCCTGGAGGCGCTGCCCGAGGCGCCCGCGCAGTCCTTCGGCACCGCCATCGGTGGCCCCCGCCGCATCGCCCTCATCGGCCGCCCGAACGTCGGCAAGTCCTCCCTGCTGAACAAGGTCGCCGGCGAGGAGCGCGTCGTCGTCAACGAGATGGCGGGCACCACCCGCGACCCGGTCGACGAGCTGATCGAACTCGGCGGCGTCACCTGGAAGTTCGTGGACACCGCGGGCATCCGCAAGCGCGTCCACCTCCAGCAGGGCGCCGACTACTACGCCTCGCTGCGCACCGCCGCCGCGGTGGAGAAGGCCGAGGTCGCGGTCGTCCTGATCGACGCCTCGGAGAACATCTCCGTGCAGGACCAGCGGATCGTCACCATGGCCGTGGAGGCGGGCCGGGCGCTGGTCATCGCCTACAACAAGTGGGACACGCTGGACGAGGAGCGCCGCTACTACCTGGAGCGGGAGATCGAGACCGAGCTGGCCCAGGTCGCCTGGGCGCCGCGGGTGAACGTGTCGGCGCGCACCGGCCGCCACATGGAGAAGCTGGTCCCGGCCATCGAGACCGCCCTCGCCGGCTGGGAGACCCGTGTCCCCACCGGCCGGCTCAACACCTTCCTCGGCGAGCTGGTCGCGGCCCACCCGCACCCGGTCCGGGGCGGCAAGCAGCCGCGCATCCTCTTCGGCACCCAGGCCGGCACCAAGCCGCCGCGCTTCGTCCTCTTCGCCTCCGGCTTCATCGAGGCGGGCTACCGGCGCTTCATCGAGCGCCGGCTGCGCGAGGAGTTCGGCTTCGAGGGCACCCCGATCCACATCTCGGTGCGGGTGCGCGAGAAGCGCGGCACGAAGAAGAAGTAACCGCGCCGCGCCGCGCATCGGCGTCGGTACGACGCGAAGGGCGGCCCCTGCCGGACAGGGGCCGCCCTTTCGTGTACGGGTGTCACGCCCCGCGGCGCGGTCCGGGGGGCAGCGCCGCGGGCACATGGTGCATCCCGGTGTCCTGCTGCGGCCGCCCGAGGGTGCCGACGCGCTGCCACTGCGACTGCTGGCGGGCGCTGTAGGCCCCCGCGCTGTAGGCGCTGTACGAGCTGCTGAACGAGCCCGCCCGATGGCCGCCGTACGACCACCCGGTGCGGTCCGGCAGGCCGAAGGGGACGAACCTCATCCCCTCCTCGCCGCTGCGGTCGCCCGGCAGGGTGCGAAAGGCCTTGACCCACTCCGCGGCGAGCATGTCGAAGATCGGCGTGGCCGAGGCACCACCCGCCCCTTCGTGCCCGGTCCGGGCGGACGGAACGGAGGAGAACGAGGACCGTCGGGGCGAAGTGTCGTATGCGTGCACGTATGTCCAAACGACAGCGCGCGGGAAGAGATGCGGTTTCGCAACCTTCCTTTAGCCGCGGCCCCTTGGACGCAGGGCTCAGGTGCCGGCGAGGGGGAGCGCCGCCGCCACCAGTTTGCCGCCCGCCGCGGCCTTGTCGAGGGAGTCCCGCAGCAGGTCCTCGCGCGGCTGGCGGCCGATGGAGCCCACCGGTGCGGCGAACATCAGCACCTGCTGGTGCTTGTTGGCCGCGGCCCGCCAGCCGTCGGTGACCTGGAGCGGCTGGTGGGCCTGCCACCAGGCGACCGGGTGGCCGCCGGACGGGCCCGGCTGGAGGACGGCGTGTAGCTGGCCCACCGCCAGCAGCACCGACCAGCCGTGCAGCACCGGCGGGACCGCGGCCAGCTCGGTCACCGGCGTGAAGCCCTGCTCGATGAGGAGCGGCAGGAAGTCGTCGCCGGGCCCGAGGGTGCCGGGGCGCACGATGGGCGAGGTGGGCTCGACCACCAGGGCGGGGTGCAACTCGCCCTCGATCAGGACGAGTCCGCTGGTCACGCCGAGCACCGCCTGTTCGGGCACGGGCCGCGGCGGCTCGCCGTCCCGGGCCTGCGCGCCGATGGAGCGGACGGCCCCCTGCAACTGCTCCTCGGTGACCTGGACGACCTGCGAGGGCAGGCAGCTCGCGTGGGCGAAGGCGAGGACCGCGGTCTCCTCGCCCACGAAGAGGACGGTGCTGGTGCGCTCCTGCTCGGAGTCGCCCGGTGTGCGGCAGGACGTGCAGTCGTAACTGCCCGGGGCGTTCTCTCCGGCGAGCAGCCGGTCGGCTTCTTCGTCGCCGATCTCGGCGCGTACGGCGTCGCTGACGTCGAGCATGCGCGGCACGGGTGGCTCCCTCGGGATGCGTGCTGGACCGGTCGGGTGGCTCCCGGCCGATGAGCCCCAGGGTTCCGGGCTCATGAAGAAGACAACGGGCGTCCTGTGGTGGGAGTCACGCATGGCGGAGCACCGGTTCGAATCAACCCCCGCGAGTGATCACAGTGGGTATTGAACAGGATGCGCAGTGTCAACTCCGTGCGGTATCAAGCTACTTGAACGAGTGAAGTGGGTCACAGCATACCGCCCGGCATGGTCGAAAAATCAGTAAATCAACGCATGTAGTGGGTGGCCGGAAATCGCCGATACCGGCGGTAACTGCCAACTGGCCTGGCATGACAGCCGGTTGGTTGATGTCCGGCACACACGTTCCCTACATTCCTCCGCCGTGTGCAACGAGCACCGCTCGGGTTCGTCCGTCACCCGGCACCGGCAGGCGTCATCGCCGGCACCGGGGGCACGGACGGGGCGGGCGCGAGGAACCGCGGTCGTGCGCGGCGAGGCGCGCCTGGCCCTGGGGGAATCCGGGTTGTTGGAGAGGGAGTTACATGTCCGAGTGTGCCGATACCAGCCGTACCACCACCCGTGACGAGGGCGCGCGCAGGGGGCGCCCGACGGCCCTGCTCGCCGGCGCCGCGCTGCTGTCCCCGTTGGGGCTGCTGGCCGCGACCGGCAACGCCGCCGCCGCGGACAACGGGGTGTGGGACCGCATCGCCCAGTGCGAGAGCGGCGGCAACTGGCACATCAACACCGGCAACGGCTACTACGGAGGACTCCAGTTCTCCGCCCACACCTGGCGCGCGTACGGCGGCGGAGCCTACGCCTCGACGGCCGACCGGGCCTCCAGGAGCGCGCAGATCGCCGTCGCGACGCGGGTTCAGCAGGCCCAGGGCTGGGGCGCCTGGCCGGTCTGCTCCGGCCGCGCGGGCGCGATGGGCTCCGCCCCCTCGCAGGTGAGCCTCGACAAGGGCAGCACGACGAAGAAGTCGGCCCCGACCAGGACCCGGAAGACCCCGACCAGGGCCCGGCAGACCCCGCACACCCCGAAGACCGCCGAGGCACCGCGCCACCCCGCCCGGAACAGCGGTGGCTACACCGTCCGCGCGGGCGACACCCTGTCCGCGATCGCCACCCGGCACGGCATCGGCTGGCACCACCTGTACGAGGCGAACAGGTCCGTCATCGGCGGCGACCCGGATCTCATCGTCCCCGGAACGCACCTGACCTTCTGAGCGGCGGTCAGTCCCGCGCCTGATGGCCCTTCGGCTCCGGCTGGGGGGCCTGTGCCGCGTACGAGGGGTGGTGCAGATCGAACGCCGGCGACTCCGAGCGGATCCTCGGCAGGGTCACGAAGTTGTGCCGCGGCGGGGGACAGGACGTCGCCCACTCCAGGGAGCGGCCGTAGCCCCAGGGGTCGTCCGTGTCGACCTTCTCGCCGTACCGGGCCGTCTTCCAGACGTTGTAGAGGAACGGCAGCGTCGACAGGCCGAGGAGGAACGCGCCGATGGAGGACACGGTGTTGAGCGCCGTGAACCCGTCGGCCGCCAGATAGTCGGCGTAGCGGCGTGGCATCCCCTCCGCGCCCAGCCAGTGCTGCACCAGAAATGTCGTATGGAAGCCGGTGAACAGCGTCCAGAACTGGATCTTCCCCAGCCGCTCGTCCAGCATCTTCCCGGTGAACTTCGGCCACCAGAAGGCGAATCCCCCGAACACGGCGAAGACGACGGTGCCGAAGACGACGTAGTGGAAGTGCGCCACCACGAAGTACGAGTCCGTGACGTGGAAGTCCAGCGGCGGCGACGCGAGGATCACCCCGGTCAGCCCGCCGAACAGGAACGTCACGAGGAAACCCAGCGCCCACAGCATCGGCGTCTCGAAGGACAGCGAGCCGTGGATCATCGTGCCGGTCCAGTTGAAGAACTTCACCCCGGTGGGTACCGCGATCAGGAACGACATGAAGGAGAAGAACGGCAGCAGCACCGCGCCCGTCGCGAACATGTGGTGCGCCCACACCACGATCGACAGCCCGGTGATCGCCATCGTCGCGCCGACCAGCGTCAGATACCCGAAGATCGGCTTGCGGCTGAAGACCGGGATGATCTCCGTGACGATTCCGAAGAACGGCAGCGCGATGATGTAGACCTCGGGATGCCCGAAGAACCAGAACAGGTGCTGCCACAGCAGCGCCCCGCCGCTCGCCGCCTCGAACACCTGCGCCCCGAACCGCCGGTCCGCCTCCAGCACCAGCAGCGCCGCCGCCAGCACCGGGAAGGCCAGCAGGATCAGGATCGAGGTGAACAGGGTGTTCCAGGTGAAGATCGGCATCCGGAACATCGTCATGCCCGGCGCCCGCATCCCGAGGATCGTGGTGATGAAGTTGACCGCGCCGAGGATCGTCCCGAACCCGGACAGCGCGAGCCCCATGATCCACAGGTCGGGGCCGACACCGGGGGAGTGTGTCGCGTCGTTGAGCGGCGCGTAGGCGAACCAGCCGTAGTCGGCGGCCCCGTCCGACGAGAGCAGGGACCCCAGCACGATCAGCCCGCCGAACAGGAAGAACCAGTACGACAGCATGTTCAGCCGGGGGAAGGCCACGTCCGGGGCGCCGATCTGGAGCGGCATCAGCTCATTGGCGAACCCGGCGAAGCTCGGCGTCGCGAACAGCAGCAGCATGATCGTGCCGTGCAGGGTGAACAGCTGGTTGTACGTCTCCTCGCTCATCAGCTGGAGCTCCGGCCGGGCGAGTTCGGCCCGCATCAGCAGCGCCATCGCCCCCGCGGCCAGGAAGAAGCCGAAGCCGGTGATCAGATACAGATGGCCGATCTTCTTGTGGTCCGTGGTGGTGAGCCAGTCCACCACCACCCGGCCCGCCCGCGGCCGGCCGCGCACCGGTCGCGTCGTCGCGCCCGCGGTCTCGGTCCCCATCGCTCGCCCCTTCGCGTCGTCCCGCCCCCAGGAGGCCCGCACCGGCGGCCCGCGCACCGGCATGTGCGGAATCCGTGAAAATTTCCTATGCGGTGTCAGCTCCGGTGGCTTGGCGCCGGATTCCCTCGGGGAATCATGGTCCGGGACCCGTCCCGATCCTCACCACGGCACTTTCCGCCCGGTAATTCGAGAGGGCGCCCTGACACGCGGGAATTCCGTTCGAATCCCCCGGTGGGCGGCACGGAAACCCCCGTTCGTGTGAGGAAGTCCGACCGAAACGAGACCCTGGAAGCTGTGACAGAAGTGTGACGGGAGTCTGATCTTGCTCTTACCCTGCCGCTCCCGGCTTCCGTCACCGCGGGTGCCGCCCTAGCGTGGCCGTATGGCACCGATTCCCACTCCGCCAGCGGAGCCCCAGGACAACCCGGACGGGTACGTCGGCCTCGACGCCGAGGAGGCCGAGCGGCGCGCCCGTGAGCGGGGCTGGACGACCGTGCGTGCGCTGCCGCCGGGCGCGATCATCACCATGGAGTACCGGGCGGGGCGGCTCAACTTCGAGGTGCGCGACGGCCGGGTGGCCCGCGCCTGGAAGGGCTGACCGGAGGAAGTGCGAAGGCCCCGCCCTGCGGGAGCGGGGCCTTCGGTGTGGCGCGGGCCGGTGGTGCGTACCGGGGCCCGGCGCCGGGGCCTCAGCCGCCCGTCAGGGGGCGGGCCGGGGTGGTGCCGCGCGGTGCCCGGTCGGCGCCGGGCGGGCGGCGGGGGCCCGCCGGGGTGACCGGGCTGCGTTCCGAACGGGCCGTGTGCGGTCCGGGCGCCAGGTGCACCAGGCCGCGGGAGGCGCGGGTCGAGGAGACCGGCTCGCGGGCCGGCGCGGACTGTTCGGCCGCGGCGCCGCGCGGCCCGGCGAGCACCACCGGTGCGACGGGGACGGCCGGTTCGGACGCGGGCCTGCTGCGCCGGGCGCGCCAGCGGTCGCGCAGGTCGAACAGCCACACCTCGGTCCGGGCGATCAGTGGCTCGAACCACGGCAGGGCGAGCAGGATCAGCAGGCCGGCGGCCCAGCCGAGGAGCACATCGCTGAGCCAGTGCGTACCGAGGTAGACGGTGGTGAGACCGACGCCGAGCGAGGTGATCGCGGAGATCGCCGAGAGCCAGCGGCGGGCGCGCGGGGTGGAGGCCAGATAGGCCAGGATGCCCCAGGTGACCACCGCGTTGGCGGTGTGGCCGCTGGGAAATATATCGCCGCCCCTGACCATCTCGTTCGAGCCGATCACGGTCGCGTAGTGCGGACCGAGCCGCCCCATGCCGTACTTGGCGGCGCCGACCGTGACGTTCAGCAGCAGCAGCGAGGTGGCGAGCGTGAGCAGCGGGCGGAGGGTGTGCTGCCGCCAGGAGCGCCAGCCCAGCCAGGCCGCGACCATCACCGCGGTGGGGCCGCGCTGGCCGAGCACCACGTAGTAATCGAGGAAGGCGTGGATCTGCGGCCACTGCTGGTACGGCCGGAAGAACATGACCTGCCAGTCGAGCCGGACGAGCCAGGAGGTGGTCACCACGGCCCACACGATCGCCAGATAGAAGGCGAGGGTCGCGGAGAACAGCACGACCCGGTGCCGGCTCATCACCGGCACATCGATATGGGCCGGCCGTTCCGGCTCGCGGTCCAGCCTGGCGAACACCCGGTCCAGACGCCGGGTGAGGTTCCGTTCGGTACGCACCCAATCGACGTTACAGCGAGTGAGCTGTGGTCCCGGTCGAAACAGCGTCTTTGTGATGACGATGTGATGTGGGAAACCTCTCAAGGGCGGTTGAATTTCACAGGATTCCGCAATCCGGTGCGCCCGTCCTCTGTAATTCCTTTGATCATGCCGGGTGTTGTTTATATGGCACTTATAAATGCGTTAACCCGGTCCTGGGCCGCAATTCTCCGGGGCGTCATCGGGCCCCCGGAGTTGATCATGGCGGCCCCGAGCCGTTCAGCCAGAACGCCCCGTAGGCCGCGGAGACGATCGCCAACCCCACCGTGACCAGGACGGATCGGGAGGTCCGCAACCGGGAGAGCGCGGCGGCGAGCGGGAAGAGGAGCGGGAAGGCGGGCAGCAGCAGCCGGGGCTTGGAGCCGAAGTAGCTGGAGGCGCACAGGGCGAGCGCGAGCACCACGCCGGTGTAGACGAGCAGTTCGAGCGGCTGGCCCCGGCGGACACCGGCGACGTACAGCCAGAGCAGCAGCGCGACGCCCGCGATCAGGCCGGCGCCCGCGAGCGCGGCGGGAAACGAGGCGAACTTCTCGGCCACGAAGCGCGCGAAGGCGTACCCGCCGTCGAAGCCGTTGCGCCAGCCGGCCTGGACGTCCAGATAGCCGAGCGGGCCCTTGCCGGTGCGGTGGCCGACCCACAGGACGTAACCGGCCGCGCCGAGCGGGGCGAGGAGGGCGCCGAGGAGACGACGGACGGCGGTGCCCGAGGCGGCGGTGCCCGAGCGGATGGTGGTGCCCGAGGGGACAGCGGTGTGCGCGGGGGCGTGGGCCGGGGGCCGTGCGCCGTTCGGGTGCGCCGCGCTTCGGTCCCGCACGAACGAGGCAGCGGCCGCTACCCACACCGCCGCCACCACCGCCCCGCCCACCGGCCGGGTCAGCCCCGCGAGCGCCGCGAGCAGCCCCGCACCCACCCACCGCCCGGTCAGCAGCGCGTACAGCGCCCAGGCCGCCAGCGCGGTGAACAGCGACTCGCTGTACGCCATCGACTGCACGGCCGCGACCGGCAGCACCGCCCACAGCAGTACGGCGCACAGCCCGACCCGGTGGCCGTACACGTGCTCGGCCACCGCGAAGATCCCCGCCGCCGCGGCCAGCGAGGCCACCAGGCTCACCACCAGGCCCGCCTGCCCGTACGGCAGCCCGGTGAGCGCGTGCAGCAGCCGCTCCAGCCAGGGCAGCAGCGGGAAGAACGCCAGGTTCGAGTGCACGTCGCCGTTCGGCAGCCGCACCTGGTAGCCGTAGCCCAGCTCGGCGACCCGTGTGTACCAGAGGGAGTCCCAGCGCGCGGTCAGCAGCGTCAGCGCGCTCGTGCCGCGCGTGGCGCTCCACACCGCCAGCACCACCAGGCCCAGGGCCCGGACCGCCGCGTACGCCAGCACGGCCGGGGCCGCCCGGCGCAGCAGCGGGGCGGGAGGTGGGCCATGGGGCGGGGCGTGGGGTGCGGCCACGCCGGTGCTGAGATCGGTCACGGGCTCGATTATCGACCGGACGGGGGAACCGGCCGCCCGCCGGGGCGCGGCCGGGCCCGTGCGACGTGGTGCACCCCACAGGGTTGCCGCCCCGCGGTGAGAGGTCCGCCACGCGGGGGCGCGGCGGACTCGCGTAGGCTGACGAGCCATTCCCGTGGGTTCAGCGGGGTCCGGGAACACCGCTCCTTCCCGGCCGTACGACAAAGGAGAGCCTGTCGCTCCGCACCGCACGAGGGAACATCTGGGAGGTACGCACATGTCCGGGACGACCACGGCCGCACCCCGGCCGCGCCACCGGACGGCCGGGCCCGATGCCAACCGCTGGGTCGTCCTCGTCGTCCTGTGCGCCAGCCTGCTGCTCGTCGCCCTCGACGCGACCGTGCTGCACGTGGCCGTCCCCGCGGTCAGCGAGGACCTGCGGCCCGGCGCCATCCAGCTGCTCTGGATCGTCGACGTCTACCCGCTGGTCTGTGCCTCGCTGCTGATCCTCTTCGGCACCCTCGGCGACCGCGTCGGACGCAGGCGCGTACTCCTGCTCGGCTACGGCCTGTTCGGCGTGGCCTCCGCGGTGGCCGCCTGCGCGCACACCGCCGAGGTGCTGATCCTCGCCCGCGCCCTGCTCGGCGCCGGCGGCGCCATGATCATGCCCGCCACCCTGTCGATCCTGCGCCAGGTCTTCCCCGACCGGCGCGAGCGCGCCCTCGCCATCGGCGTGTGGAGCGCGGTCGCCGCGGTCGGCGCGGCGGTCGGGCCGCTGCTCGGCGGCTTCCTGCTGGAGCACTTCTGGTGGGGCTCGGTCTTCCTCGTCAACATCCCGCTGATGCTGATCAGCCTCCCGGTCGGCCGGCTCCTGCTGCCCGAGTCCCGCGGCACGAGCGACGGGCCCTGGGACGTGGCCGGCGCGCTGATGGCGGCCGCCGGTCTGTTCGGCCTCGTCCTCGGCGTGAAACGGCTCGGCGGCGACGAGGCCCCGGCGAGCCCGCTCACCCTGCTGCCGCTGCTGGCCGGCGCGGCCCTCCTCGTCCTCTTCGTACGACGCCAGCGGCGGCTGCCGCATCCGCTGGTGGACCTGCGCATGTTCCGCAGGCCCGCCTTCAGCACCTCGGTGGGCTGCATCGTGCTGGCCATGCTCGCGCTGGTCGGCCTGGAGCTGATCGCCGCGCAGTACCTGCAACTGGTGCTCGGCCTGTCGCCGCTCGCCACCGGACTGCGGCTGCTGCCGCTGACCGTGGCCGCGATGGCGGCCGGCCTGCTGGGCGCGCGGGTGCTGCGCCGGTTCGGGCCGCGCCGGATGGTGTGCACCGGCTTCTGCCTGACGGCCGTCGCGGTGCTGACCCTGACCGCGATGGGCGACAGCGACGACGCGCCGCTGCTGCTGTCCGGCTTCGTGCTGCTCGGCTTCGGCCTGGAGACCACGCTGTTCGGCGCCTACGAGTCGATGCTCAGCGAGGCACCGGCGGACCGGGCCGGCGGGGCGGCGGCGGTCGGCGAGACCTCGTACCAGCTGGGCGCCGGCATCGGCATCGCGCTGCTCGGCAGCGTGATGAACGCCGCCTATACCCCCCGGCTGCGCACGGTCCCCGGCGTCTCCGCCCCGGACGCGACCGCCGCCGGGCACTCGCTCGGCGAGGCCTACGACGTCGCCGACCGGCTCGGCGGCCCCACCGGGGCGGTGCTGCGCCGGGTGGCGCGGGACTCCTTCGTGCACGGACTGCACCTGACCCTGCTGGTCAGCGCGGGCCTGTTGCTGCTGGGCGCGGTGCTGGCGCTGCGGCTGCCGCGGCTCATGCAGTGCGGCGCGGTGGCGGACGCGGTACCGCCCGCCGCCGAGCCCGTCGCCGCAGAGCTGACCGCCGCCGAGCCCGCTTTGGAGCCCGCCGCCGGGCCGGCCGCCGCCGGGGTGCCCTCCCCGCGCGTCTCCGGCAAGCCGCGCACCGCCGGGAAGCCGCAGGTGCCCGGCAAGCCGCGCGTCTCCGCCTGACCCCTCTGGACGTGCGGGACACTGCCCCGTAACGTCGGCTCCGAAGCCGTAACTAGCGCTGCTAGTTTTCAGTATCCGGAGGGTGTCCCATGTCCGCGAAGCTGCCCCCGTTCGACGCCGCCGACCCGCTCGGGATCGACGATCTGCTGGAGTCGGAGGACCTGGCGGTCCGGGAGACCGTCCGCGGCTGGGCGGCCGACCGTGTGCTGCCGTACATCGCCGACTGGTACGAGAAGGGCGAGCTGCCCCGGATCCGTGAACTCGCGCGCGAGCTGGGCGGCATCGGCGCCCTCGGGATGTCCCTGACCGGGTACGGCTGCGCGGGCGCCTCGGCCGTGCAGTACGGGCTGGCCTGCCTGGAGCTGGAGGCGGCCGACTCCGGCATCCGCTCGCTGGTCTCCGTGCAGGGCTCCCTCGCCATGTACGCCATCCACCGCTTCGGCAGCGAGGAGCAGAAGCGGGAGTGGCTGCCGCGGATGGCCGCGGGCGAGGTGATCGGCTGCTTCGGCCTGACCGAGCCGGACCACGGCTCCGACCCGGCCTCCATGCGCACCCACGCCAAGAAGGACGGTGGGGGCACCTCCCGGTCGAGCGGAGCCGAGAGTGGGGGAGACTGGGTGCTCAACGGGCGCAAGATGTGGATCACCAACGGGTCGGTCGCCGGGGTCGCCGTCGTCTGGGCGCAGACCGAGGAGGGCATCCGCGGCTTCGTCGTACCGACGGACACGCCCGGTTTCGCGGCGCCCGAGATCAAGCACAAGTGGTCCCTGCGCGCCTCCGTCACCAGTGAACTCGTCCTGGACGACGTGCGGTTGCCCGCGTCCGCCGTGCTGCCGGAGGTCGTCGGGCTGCGCGGCCCGCTGAGCTGTCTCTCGCACGCCCGCTACGGCATCGTGTGGGGCGCGATGGGCGCCGCGCGCAGCAGCTTCGAGTCGGCCGTTCAGTACGCGAGGACGCGCGAGCAGTTCGGGCGGCCCATCGGCGGCTTCCAGCTCACCCAGGCCAAGCTCGCCGACATGGCGGTCGAACTGCACAAGGGGATTCTGCTCGCCCACCATCTGGGGCGGCGGATGGATGCCGGGCGGCTGCGCCCGGAGCAGGTCAGCTTCGGCAAGCTGAACAACGTCCGCGAGGCCATCGAGATCTGCCGTACGGCGCGGACGATCCTCGGTGCCAACGGGATCTCGCTCGAATACCCCGTGATGCGGCACGCGACCAACCTCGAGTCGGTGCTCACCTACGAGGGCACCGTCGAGATGCACCAGCTCGTGCTGGGCAAGGCGCTCACCGGGCTCGACGCGTTCCGGTGAGCCGCCGGATGGGGTGGGGCCGGTGAGCGGCCCCGCCTCAGCTCTGGTTGAAGAAGCCGTCCGTGCGGTGCGCGGACGCGTCACCGCTGATGATCTCCGTGTCGGCCGGGGTCAGCAGGAACACCCGCGTGGAGACCCGGTCGATGGAGCCGCGCAGACCGAAGATCAGCCCCGCCGCGAAGTCCACGACCCGCTTGGCGTCGCCGGGCTCCATGCCGGTGAGGTTCACGATGACCGGGACCCCGTCCCGGAACAGCTCGCCGATGGCACGGGCGTCCCGGAAGCTGTCCGGGGTGACCGTGGCGATCCGGCGGCTCTTCTCCTCGGCCTTGTCCGCGGCCACCCGCACCCGAGGGTCGGTCACCCAGGCGTCCCCGGACGTGGTGCCCTCGGAGTAGTCGTCGTCGTAGTAGCGCTCGTCATCGTTGTCGTCGACGAGGCCGAGCCACGCACTCGCCTTGCGTACCGATCCCATGGACGCCTCCTTCCTCAGCGGTCTCTCGTGCTTCCGCACCTTCCCCTATGGTCATCCATGATGCTGACAACGCGCCAAGTGGATAGTCGCCGCACGGGGGGTTTGTGACGGTACTGGTGCACAGCCGATCCGTCGAGACTCCTTGTCCCCCAAGGGTTGTGACACGTACGGCTGCTGACTGTGAGTGAAATATGATGGTCGGCGGCGGATGGGTGACGCCCGGTGCGTACGGGTGAAGCCGGCGTCAGCACAACACACGGGGGAAACGCGGTGTTCGGAATAGTCAGACCCTGCTCGCACCGGCTCGGTGAGCGCTTCAGGACCGAGTGGATGGCGCATCTGTGCGGGCTCTGCCTCGCGTTGCGCCGTGACCATGGCCAGCTGGCACGTGTCGTCACCAACTATGACGGTTTGCTGATCTCCGTGTTGACGGAGGCTCAGCTCGGCCGCGGCGAGGGCGGCCGGCGTACGGCGGGGCCGTGCGCGCTGCGCGGGATGCGGACGGCGTCCGTCGCACAGGGTGACGGTGCGCGGCTCGCGGCGGCCGTCTCCCTGGTGCTCGCCGCGGCGAAGGTCCGCGACCATGTCGCCGACCGGGACGGGCTGCTGGCCCGGAGGCCGGTGGCCGCCGCCGCCCGCAAGGTCGCGGCGAGCTGGGGCCGGGCGGGGGAGGCCGGCGGGGCGGCGGTCGGGTTCGACACCGGGGTCCTGGTGGACGCCGTCGACCGGCAGCTCGGCATCGAGACGCTGGCCGGGCCCGGCACCCCGATCCGCACGGTCACCGAGCCCACCGAGACGGCCACCGCCGCTGCCTTCGCGCACACGGCGCGGCTGGCCGGCCGGCCCGGCAACGCGGTGCCGCTCGCCGAGGCCGGGCGGCTGTTCGGGCGGCTCGCGCATCTGCTGGACGCGGTGGAGGACCAGGCGGCCGACGCGGCGTGCGGCGCCTGGAATCCGCTCACCGCGACCGGCACGTCCCGCACCGAGGCGCGCCGGCTCGCCGACGACGCCGTGCACGGCATCCGACTCGCCCTGAGGGACGCGGAGTTCAGCGACGGCGCGCTGGTCCATCTGCTGCTCGTGCACGAGCTGCGGCGCTCGGTGGACCGGGCCTTCGGCACGACGGGCTGCGCGCACACCGGTACGGACGCGGAGGGCGCGCGGGGCGCGTTCGGGCCGCCGACGGGGCCGTACGCGCCGGGGAACCCCGGTGGTCCGCAGGGACCGTACGCGCCGGGAGGGCCGTACGGCAGCCCGTACGGCCCTCCCTACGGCAACCCCTACGGAGGTCCGCCGCAGGGTCCGGACAAGCAGGGTCCGGACAAGCGGGGTTTCTGGGCCGGCTGCGCCGCCGCGCTCGCCGTGTGCTGCACCTGCAAGGTGTGCTGCGAGTTCGAGGGGCCGTGGTCGCGGAAGAAGCGCGAGGGCTGCTGCACGAGCTGCGACTGCGGTGACACCAGTTGCAGCGACTGCGGTGACGCCTGCGAGTGCTGCGGCAGTTGCTGCAACTGCTGTAGCGACTGCGACTGCGACTGCGGCTGCGACTGCTGATTCCGCTCAGCCCTTGATCTCGGGCGGGGAGATCCGTGACGCGGTGATCGCCGAGCCCGTCGTGCCCCACTTCTTCAGGATCTTGCCGTAGGTGCCGTCGGCGATCAGCCGGTCCACCGCGGCCCGGAAGGCGGGCGCCAGCCTGGTGCCCTTCTTGAAGGCGAAGCCGACGTCGAGCCGGTGGAACTCGTTGAGGAACTTCAGGCCCGGCTGCCGCGCGACCGCGTAGCGCAGCCCGTTGATCGTGGACATCACGACATCGCTGCGGCCCTGCTGCACCGAGGACCAGATCGCGCTCGGCTCGGCGTACGTCTGCACCTGGTACGGCTTCTTGCCCGCGTCCGTGCACAGGTGCCTGCTCTCCTCCAGCGTGGCCTCGAACGTGGTGCCGGCGCCGGTCGCCACGTTCAGTCCGCAGAGCTGCCTGAGGTCGGTGATCTTGCCGAGCTTGCTGTCCTTGCGGGTGGCGAAGCCCTGGCCGTCGTTGATGTAGGTGACGAAGTCGATCGTCTTGCGCCGCTCGTCGGTGACCCCGAAGTTGCTCGCACCGACGTCGTACTTGCCGCTGTCCAGGGCGGGCAGGATCGCCTCGAAGCTCGCCTGGTCCACGGTCAGCCTGAGCCCCAGCACCTTGGCGACCGCCTTGGTGAAGTCGACGTCCTGCCCGGTCAGCGTTCTGCCGTCGGCGAGATAGGTGGTGCCGGGCGGGGTGCCGCCGACGCTGATCGCGACGGTCAGGTGCCGGGTGCCGGCGGGCAGCAGCTTCGCCGCCGCCGGGTCGATCCTCTCGGCCGACACCACGTCCGTGGTCGGCACCGCATCGGACCTGGCCGCCACCCCGGAGGCGTCCGTCCCGCCCGCGCCCGCACCGGAGCCGCAGGCGGTGAGGAGCAGGGCGGCCGAGGCCGAGGCGGTCAGGGGCATGACGAATCGATACAGCGGCGTACGCATCGGCGGCGTTCTCCTGAACGGGAAACCTGAGCGGGAAAGAGGGTGCGGAAGCGCGAGGGGAGGGGCGCGTGTGAAGGCGCGGTGGTGCAGCACAAACGCGGAAACGCGGAGATCAGAGATGCGGAGAGCGCGAAGCGGGCCCGCCGGAGGCAGGCGTGCGCAGGGGGTCAGCTCAACAGGAGGAGGACCACACGCGACCGAAGTCGATGTGGGAGCGGGTGACCAGCCACTGCTGTGGATGCATGGGGCAAGTGGAACAGGCATCCGGTTCCGCGTCAACCGACTTGAGACGTACCGCTCACACTATGGACACCCTTGACAGCGCGGGCGACCGCTTGCGTACTCTCGGTGTACGGCCCTGCTGAGGGGCTCGGCCGTGACCGCGCCGCCCATGCGGCGCACCCCGTGTGAAGGCATCACCCGTTCCGACGTTCGACCGATCGCGTCACGGAGCCTTCGCATGTCATCCGACACCCTCGCCCAAGCGTCCACCGCCCCGGAGATATCCGGGCCCGCGGCCGTCCCCCGGATCGTGCCCCAGCGCCGCTACGGACAGTGGACCGCCGCCGCCGTGGTCCTCGCGCTGCTCGGCCTCGCCCTCACCTCCGTCGTGCGCAACCAGGCGTTCCAGTGGGACGTGGTCGCCGAGTACTTCACCACCGGCTCGGTGCTGCGCGGGCTGTGGCTCACGCTCTGGCTGACCGCCGTGGTGATGATCCTCGGCTTCGCCCTCGGTACCCTGCTCGCCGCGTTCCGGCTCTCCGCCAACCCCGTGCTGCGCGCGGTCAGTTCGGGATACGTCTGGCTGTTCCGGTCCATCCCGATCCTGGTGCAGCTGCTGCTGTGGTTCAACATCGGGGCGCTGTACCCGACGGTGCTCGGGGTGAAGACGGTCGACCTGCTCGGCCCGGTCGCCGTCGCCATCGTCGGCCTCACCCTGCACGAGGCGGCCTACGCCGCCGAGGTCGTGCGCGGCGGCATCCTCTCCGTCGACCGGGGCCAGATCGAGGCCGCCCAGGCGCTGGGCCTGAGCCGGTGGCGCCGCTGGCGGCGGATCGTGCTGCCGCAGGCGATGCGCTCCATCGTGCCGCCCGCCGGCAACATGCTGATCGGCACCCTCAAGGGCACCTCCATCGTCAGCGTCATCGCCGTCAACGACCTGTTGTTCTCGGCCCAGTTGATCTACCACCGCACCTACCAGGTGATCCCGCTGCTGATGGTCGCCACCCTCTGGTACGCGGTCGTCACCAGCGTGCTCGGCATCGGCCAGCACTACGTGGAGAAGTACTACGCCCGCGGCACGGGTACCGCCCGATGAGGCCCCAGCTGGTGATCGTGGGCGCCGGTCCGCGGGGGACCGGCCTCCTCGAACGCATCGCCGCCAACGCCCCTGAGCTGTACGCCGGTTCGGGCCTCGACATCCATCTGGTGGACCCGCATCCACCGGGCGGCGGACGCATCTGGCGCCAGGAGCAGTCGCCGCTGCTGTGGATGAACTCGCACGCCGAGGACGTCACCATGTTCACCGACGACACGGTGCGCATGGACGGGCCGGTGCGCGAGGGGCCCACGCTGCACGAGTGGGCCGCGCTGGACGGCCGTACCTTCGCCGACCGGCAGCTCCAGGGCAGATACCTGCGCTTCGTGTACGAGCGGGCGCTGGCCGAGCTGCCCCCGGACATCACCGTGCACCACCACCCCACCCGCGCCCTGCGCGTCGGCGGTCCCCGCGAGGGGCGGCAGCAGGTGTGGCTGGAGGGCCGGGCGCGCCCCCTCCTCGCCGACCTGGTGATCCTCGCCCTCGGCCATCTGGACGCCGAACTCGACCCGGAACAGGCCGAGCTGGCCGCGTACGCCCGCAGGCACGGCCTGGTGCACCTGCCGCCCGACTTCACCGCCGACACCGACCTGTCCGCGCTCAAGCCCGGCGAACCGGTGCTCGTGCGGGGCTTCGGACTGGCCTTCGTCGACCTGATGGTGCTGCTCACCGAGGGCCGCGGCGGCCGGTACGACGGCGACACCTACCTCCCCTCCGGACAGGAGCCGGTGCTGTACGTCGGCTCGCGGCGCGGGGTGCCGTACCACTCGAAGATCGGCTACGACTGGACCGGGGACCGGCCGCCGCTGCCGCGCTTCCTCGGACCCGCCGAGATCGAGGAACTGCGGTCCCGGCCGGGCGGCTTCGACTTCCGGCGCGATGTCTGGCCGCTGGTGGAGAAGGAGCTGGGCTTCGCCCACTACCACCGGCTGTTCACCGCCCACCCGGAGCGCACCGCGAGCGCCTGGGCCGACTTCGAGGAGAAGTACGCGGCCGCCGACGGGCCCGCCGAACGGGACGCGCTCGTCGCCGCCGCCGTACCGGACCCGGCCGACCGGCTCGACCTCGCCGCGCTCGACCATCCGCTGGCCGGGGTGCGCCACGCCTCGCACGAGGACCTCCAGGACGGGCTGCGCGCCTATATCGAGGCCGACCTGTCCCGCCGCCACGACCCTGCGCACAGCCCCGACCTGGGCGTCTTCCTCGGACTGCTCTCCGTCTACGGGCAGTTGGTGCGGCTCGGTGACATCGGGCCCTGGTGGCACGGGTTCTTCAGCTATCTGGCGTCCGGGCCGCCCGGCCCCCGGCTGCGGCAGCTGCTCGCGCTGTCCCGCGCGGGACTGCTGCGCTTCCTCGGCGCCGACATGGCGGTCACCGCCGAGGACGGGGTGTTCCGGGCGGCCGGCCCCACCGTGCCCGGCTACTCCGTCACGGCACGGGCACTGGTCGAGGCCCGGCTGCCCGCGCCCACCGTCGCCCGCGCCCGCGACCCCCTGCTGCGCGAACTGCACGCCGACGGCGCCGCCGAGACCCCCGAGGGGCTGCTGCGGGTCGATCCCCGCGACGGCCGCCTCCTCGACGCCGCCGGGCGCCCGCACCCCCGCCGCTTCGCGCTCGGCCCCTACACCGACGCCCGCACGCCCGGCGCCTTCACCCGGCCGCGCACCGGCGGCCCCGCCTTCCGGCAGAACGACGCCACCGCACGGGCGGCACTCGCCTTCCTGCGCGCGGGGACCGGACGCGCCGCCGCGTGAACGTCCCCTCTATCCAAAGGAATTGACCCCATGACCGTCATGGTCGACATCCGGTCGGTGCACAAGAGCTTCGGCCCGCTCGACGTCCTCAAGGGCATCGACCTCCAGGTCCGCACCGGCGAGGTCACCGTCGTGCTCGGCCCCTCCGGCTCCGGCAAGTCCACGCTGCTGCGCACCATCAACCACCTGGAGAAGGCGGACCGGGGCGAGATCACGGTGGACGGCGCGCCGATCGGCTACCGGCGGGCCGGAGACCGGCTGTACGAGCTGCCCGAACGCGAGGTGCTGCGCCGCCGCACCAAGATCGGCTTCGTCTTCCAGAACTTCAACCTCTTCCCGCACCTCACCGTCCTGGACAATGTGATCGAGGCGCCGGTGTCCGCGCTGAAACGGCCCCGCAAGGAGGCGGTGGAGGACGCGCACCGGCTTCTCGCGCGGGTGGGACTCGCGGACAAGTCCGCCGCCTACCCACGGCAGTTGTCCGGCGGTCAGCAGCAACGCGTCGCCATCGCGCGGGCGCTGGCGCTCAGGCCCCGGCTGTTGCTCTTCGACGAACCGACCTCGGCGCTCGATCCCGAGCTGGTCGGCGAGGTCCTCGACGTCATCCGCGACCTCGCCGCACAGGGCACCACGATGATCGTGGTCACCCATGAGATCGCGTTCGCGCGCGAGGTCGCCGACACGGTGGTCTTCATGGCCGACGGCCGGATCGTGGAACAGGGGCCGCCGGACGCGGTGCTGGGGGCGCCGCGGGAGGAGCGGACGCGGGCGTTCCTGGCGAAGGTGCTGTGAGGATGGGCGCGAGCGCGGGCGCGGGCGCGGGGTGCCCGGAGTCCGGTGGGCGGAGGGGCCGGGCGGCTCGGGGCGCGCGGTGGCCGGAGGCGGGCGGATGAGCGGGCGCCACCGGCACGGGATGCTGCGTCTCGCCGCCGCCGTCGATCTGCCGGACCACCCCGGCGCCGGTCCCCGCACCGAACTGGTACGGCTCGCCGAGCAGGGCCGGCTGGACTTCGTGACCCTGGACGACTCCACCGGCCGGCCGGGACCCGAGGTGCTGGACCTGGTGTCGGCGGTGACGTCGGCGACCCGGCGGATCGGGGTGGTGCCGAGGGTGACGGGCCCGTCGGCTTTCCTGGACCGGGTCGCCCAGGGCCGGGTGGGCCGGTGGATCGAGGTGCACGGGGGTGGCTTCGAGGCGGGGGTGGGGGAGACGGGCTGTGCAGATGGGGAGCCGGGGGCGGAAGTCGTCGTGAGGGGAGGTGAGTTGAGGGGAGGCGTGACGGATGCAGCCGGTGTACGGGGAGAGGGGGCCGGCTTCGGCATCGGCTCCGGCTTCGGTCTCGGCCCTGGCGTCGGCTCCGGCTTCGGTGTCGGTCGCGGCGGCGTGGGTCTCGGCTCCGGCTCCGGTCTCGGCGCCGACC
>NZ_JBWKES010000018.1:0-99047 GCF_056435325.1 Streptomyces sp. NPDC043952 | reverse complement strand
TTCAGTCCCGGTCTCGGTCTCGGCTGCGGTCCCGGTGTCGGCCCCGGCGCGGGTCTCGGCAGCGATTCCGGTCCCGGCGTCGGCTCCGGCTTCGGTGTCGGCGCCGACTTCAGTCCCGGTCTCGGTCTCGGCTGCGGTCCCGGTGTCGGCCCCGGCGCGGGTCTCGGCAGCGATTCCGGTCCCGGCGTCGGCTCCGGCTTCGGCGTCCACCCCGGTCAGAGCGTCCACCCCGGTCTCGGCGTCGGCCCTGGCTTCGGCGTCGGCTCCGGCCCCGACACCACCCCCGCCCCCGACACCACCCCCGACCCGTCGTACCACCCCGTCCCCGACCCGTCGTACCACCTCACCCCCCTCCGCCTCATCGACGCGAGCACCCGGCGCGCCCGTGCCCTCGCCGCCCATTACGCCGATGTCGCCCTGATCCGCGCCGTGAGCCCGGCCCAAGCGGTCACCGTACGCGAGGAGTTGCGGGAGCGGGTGGCGAGGGCGGGGCGGGAGGCCGGTGCCCTGCGGGTGCTGGTGAGCCTGCGGGTGGACCTCGGCGGCGGGGAGTGCGCGGCCGAGCCCGGCCACGGCGGGGGCGGTCCCCGGCCCACCGCGCGGGGCCCGCTGTACCGGGGCGGGCCGGTCGATCTCGCGGACCTGCTCGCCGCCTGGCACGCGGAGGGCGCCGCCGACGGCTTCCACCTGGTCCCCGTCGAGCCCCGCCGCGACCTGGAGCGGCTGGTCAACGGCACGGTGGCGTTACTCCAGCACCGGGGCCTGTTCCGGACCTTCTATCCGGGCGGCACCCTCCGCGAGCACCTGGGCCTGGCCCGCCCCGCCCACCATGCACCGCGGCCGGGGAAGACAAAGCACACAAAGGGATGGAACGGCATGGCAATCGACGCGTTCGACGCATGGAAGCAGTGGCGGGAGAAGCGGGAGGAGTCGGTCACCGCGCCCTACGGACCGCTCGCGCTGACCGGCACCTACTGGATCGAGGACCAGCCGGAGGGGCGACTTCCGGACATTCCAGGGATTTGGGTGGCGGATGGTGAAGGCATTGTGCTGACAGCCACCGAGGCCGACGGGCTCCGGGTGGACCGCCGCCCCTTCGCCGGGGAGATCCGGCTGACCGCCGACACCGGCCCGGAGGCCGCCGCCCGCGTCTCGCTCGGCGAGAAACGGCTGGTCGTCCTGGTGCGTGAGGGCATCTGGGGGGTGCGGGTCTACGACCCCGGCGCCGCGGCCCGCCGGGAGTTCCGGGGCATCGTGGCCAGCGAGTACGACCCCGAGTGGTCGGTGCCGGGCCGCTTCACGCCGTACGACGCGCAGCGCGTCCTGCGGCTCGGCAACGCGGACGGCCGTACCCGCGGCTTCGCCCTCGCCGGTGAACTCGCCTTCACCCTGGCCGGGCGGGAGCGGACGCTGGCCGTGGCGCGGCAGGGCGAGGGCCCGCTGTGGGCGGTGTTCGCCGACACCACCAGCGGCGACACCAGTTTCCGGTTCCGCTTCCTCTACCCGGACGCGCCGGACGCGGAGGGCCGTACGACCGTCGACTTCAACCGCGCGCAGCTCCCGCCCTGCGCCTTCGCCGACCACTTCCTGTGCCCCCTCCCGCCGCCCGGGAACACGCTGGACACGGCGGTCGAGGCGGGGGAGCGGACGCTGAGCTGACGCCAACAGGAGTTAAAGCCACGGCCGTTGGGCAAAGGAGGACTAAAGTCCGACGGCCGAAAGGCACCCTTGTGCGTACCGGGCGGTCGGCCGAATACTCCCCCTCAGCGCTTGTCAGGGACATGAAGAAACCGGAACCCGGTCACGGCCCTGACTGCGCCTCACGGGCCCCGACCCCACGCGGGCCCCCGACTCCCCTTGGAGGGAACGAAAAGTGAGGAACAAGCGCACCACCGTCCCGAGCGGCCCGGCGAGACGTACCCGGCTGATCGCCGTGGCCGCGGGCTTCCTGGCCGCAGCGGCGTTCGCCGCCCCCACGGCGAACGCCAGCGACGCCCACCCCTTCAGCGCCGCGCAGCTCACCCGCGCGAGCGACTCGGTGATGAAGGCGGACGTCCCCGGCACCGCCTGGGCCGTCGACGCCAAGAACAACCACGTCGTGGTCACCGTCGACAGCAGGGTCTCCCAGGCCGGGATCGCCAAGATCAAGAAGCAGGCCGGCGCCGAGGCGGGCGCGCTCACCATCAAGCGCACGGTCGGCACGTTCAAGCCGCTGATCAGCGGCGGCGACGCCATCTACGGCGGCCAGTACCGCTGCTCGCTCGGCTTCAACGTGCACAGCGGCAGCACGTACTACTTCCTGACCGCGGGGCACTGCGGCCAGGTCGCCTCCACCTGGTACAGCAACTCCGGGCACACCACCACGCTGGGCACCAACGTGGGCTACAGCTTCCCGGGCAACGACTTCGCGCTCGTCAAGTACACCAACTCCTCGATCGCGCACCCGAGCGCGGTCGGCAGCCAGACCATCTCCAGCGCGGCCACCCCGAGCGTGGGCCAGACCGTCTACCGGCGCGGCTCGACCACCGGTACGCACAGCGGCAAGGTCACCGCGCTCAACGCCACCGTCAACTACGGCAGTGACGGCATCGTCTCCGGCCTGATCCAGACCACGGTCTGCGCCGAGGGCGGCGACAGCGGCGGCCCGCTGTACAACGGGTCCGTCGCCTACGGCCTGACCTCCGGCGGCAGCGGCGACTGCACCTCCGGCGGTACGACCTTCTTCCAGCCGGTGACCGAGGCGCTGAGCTACTACGGCGTCACGCTCCCCTGACCGGGCCCTGCTTCGGCCGGTCGCTGTGAACCCCCGCACGGATGCGCCCGTGCGGGGGCTTCCTCATGCCCGGCTTGTGAAGGAAGGGCGACGGCGGCGAACGAAACGAGCCATGTTCCGTCGTCACGTTCCGATGAGGGCCACTCGCCCGTCGTGTTTGCGCCCCGAAATTTCCTCGGTGGTGAGGATGGGTCAGCTGTGAACGGGCGGGCGGGGAGCCTTCTCCGGCCCGTCCGGAACTCGGCCTTGTGTGTGCCCTGTGGGTTTCGGAAGAGTGGGCGCCCGTCAACCAGCCTTCCGGTCGTCGGGTCCCCACAATCCGGCGGCCGTCCCCCCACAGGAGGACGTGAGTTGAAGCACCGACGCATACCCAGGCGCCGGCTCGTCATGGCCGGCGCGGGTGTCGCCGCGCTGGCCGCAGCGGGTGTCACCTTGCAGAATGCGAACGCCAGTGAGCCCGCGAAGCCCGCTGTCCAGCTCCGGCCGCTGTCCGCTCCGGCGGCCGCGACGCTGGCCTCCGACCTGACCAGGCACCTCGGTGCGGACACGGCGGGCAGCTACTACGACGCCAAGGCCAGGAGCCTCGTCGTGAACGTGCTCGACGCGACCGCCGCGAAGACCGTCGAGGCCAGGGGCGCGAAGGCCAGAATCGTCACCCGCACGCTCGCCCAGCTCGACGGCGCCCGTGCGACGCTGAAGAAGGACGCGACCATTCCGGGCACGTCCTGGTCCATCGACCCGGTGTCGGACAAGGTCGTCGTCACGGCCGACAAGTCCGTCACCGGCGCCCGCTGGGACAGGCTGAGCAAGGTGGTCCGCGGGCTCGGCGACACGGCCGAACTCAAGCGGTTCCAGGGCGAGTACAAGCCCTTCATCGCCGGCGGCGACGCCATCAACGGCTCCGGCGGCCGCTGCTCGCTCGGCTTCAACGTGGTCAAGGACGGGCAGCCGTACTTCCTGACCGCCGGGCACTGCACCGCGGACATCTCCACCTGGTCGGACGCCGACGGCAACGAGATCGGGCAGAACGCCGAGTCCCACTTCCCGGGCACCGACTTCGGCCTGGTCAAGTACACCTCGGACGCCGCCCACCCGAGCGAGGTCGACCTCTACGACGGCTCGGCCCAGAAGATCACCGGCGCCGCCGAGGCCACGGTGGGCATGAAGGTCACCCGCAGCGGGTCCACCAGTCATGTGCACGACGGCACGGTCACCGGTCTGAACGCCACCGTGAACTACCAGGAGGGCACGGTCAGCGGGCTGATCCAGACCGACGTCTGCGCCGAGCCCGGCGACAGCGGCGGCTCGCTGTTCTCCGGCGACAAGGCGATCGGCCTGACCTCCGGCGGCAGCGGCGACTGCGCCTCCGGCGGCCAGACCTTCTTCCAGCCGGTCACCGCGGCCCTCTCCGCCACGGGCACCACCATCGGCTGACCGCCGCCCCGATCCCGCGTCCCGCCCCGAACCCTCGGGGCGGGACGTCGTGGTTTCGGCCATCGAACATGCCCGCTCACAGCCCGTAAGAAATCACCCACCCGTTCGAATCGGCTCGCCGACCAGCGTCGATGGAGCTACAGTAATCGAACGAGCGTACGATGGACGTATCGGGCGTATGGCTGAAAAGGGGTGGAGTGAGGGAGGTGCGGCATGGCGGGCTTCGCTCAGCTGCATGTCGCGTCCGGTTACTCCGCCCGCTACGGCGCCGCCCACCCGGAACAACTGGCGCGGCGCGCGGCCGAGCGGGGGATGGCGGTGCTCGCGCTGACCGACCGGGACACGGTCGCCGGCGCTGTTCGATTCGCGCGGGCCTGTGCGAGGGAGGGGGTGCGGCCGGTCTTCGGCGTCGATCTCGCGGTCGAGGCGCTCGCCCCGCCGCCGCCCGCCCTGCGCCGCCGTACCCCGGCGCGCGGCGGCGCCCATGTGGTCGAGCCGCCGCTGCGCGTCGTGCTGCTCGCGCGGAACCGGGAGGGCTGGGCGCGGCTGTGCCGGATCACCTCGGCCGCCCACGCGGACGCCCTCGGCGGCCGGGCGCCCGTGGTGCCCTGGGCGGCGCTGCGGGAGCACGGCGGTCCGGGACTGCTGGTCCTGCTCGGCCCCCTCTCGGAGCCGGTGCGGGCGCTGTCGGTGGGCCGGGAGGATGTCGCGGTGCGGCTGCTCGCGCCGTGGCGGGAGGTCTTCGGGCGGGAGGTCCGGCTGGAGGCCGTCGCGCAGAAACGTTTTGGCACGGGTCCGGGCTCCCTCCGCCTCGCCGCCCGCACCCTGGCACTGGCCGACCGCACCGGCACCACCGCCGTCCTCACCAACGCCGTCCGCTACGCCGACCCGGAACAGCACCGCCTCGCCGACGTCCTGGACGCCGCCCGGCTGCTGCGCCCGATCGACCGGCGCCGCCTGGACAGCGGGCAGCGCTGGCTCAAGGACGAGCGGGCGATGACGGTCCTCGCGCGCATGGTCGCCGAGTGCGCCGGAGCCGACGAGCGGCGGGCCCGCCGGCTGCTCGCCGACACCGCGGCCACGGCCGCCGAATGCGTCCTCGACCCCCGCGCCGACCTCGGCCTCGGCATCCCGCACTTCCCCGAGCCCGCCCTCTTCGGCGCCGGCTCCGGCGCGGACGGCGCCGCCCGGCTGCTGCGCCGGCGCTGCGCGGAGGGCCTGGCCCGCCGGGGCCTCGACCGCGATCCGGTGGCGCGCGCCCGGCTCAACGAGGAACTCGCCGTGATCTCCCGGCTGCGCTACGACTCGTACTTCCTCGCCGTCGGCCAGGTCGTCGCCGACATACGGGCCAAGGGCATCCGGGTCGCGGCCCGCGGCTCCGGCGCCGGCTCGCTGGTCTGCCACGCGCTGGGCATCGCCACCGCCAACCCGCTGGAGCACCGCCTGCTGTTCGAACGGTTCCTCAGCGACCGCCGGGTCTCGCTGCCCGACATCGACATCGACGTGGAGTCCGCGCGCCGCCTGGAGTGCTACGACGCGATCTTCGAGCGGTTCGGCAAGGAGCGGGTCGCGGTCACCGCGATGCCCGAGACGTACCGGGCGCGCCGGGCGCTGCGCGACACCGGCCTCGCCCTCGGCATCGCGCCCGCGGAGGTCGACCGGATCGCCAAGAGCTTCCCGCACCTGCGCGCCTCGGACATCACCGGGGCCCTCGCGGAACTGCCCGAGCTGCGCCGACTGGCCGCGGAGGCGGGCCGGTTCGGGCCCCTGTGGGAGCTGGCCGAGGGGCTCGACTCGCTGGTCCACGGCATGGCCATGCACCCCTGCGGCGTGGTCATCAGCGACGCGACCCTGCTGGACCGGCTGCCGGTGCAGCCCACCCCGCAGGGCGACTACCCGATGGCCATGGCCGCGAAGGAGGAGATCGAGGCGCTCGGCAACATCAAACTCGACGTGCTGGGCGTGCGGATGCAGTCCGCGATGGCCCACGCCGTCGCGGAGATCGAACGGACCACCGGTGACCGCATCGACCTGGACGACCCCGGACAGGTGCCGCTGGACGACGTGTTCGCGTTCAAGCTCATCCAGGAGAGCCAGACCCTCGGCCTGTTCCAGCTGGAGTCGCCCGGCCAGCAGGACCTGCTGTCCCGGCTCCAGCCGCGCAACCAGCAGGACGTCATCGCCGACATCAGCCTCTTCCGCCCCGGACCGGTCGCGGGCGGCATGCCCGAGCGGTACATCGCCGCCCGGCACGGCGGCACGCCGTCGTACGCCCACCGGGACCTGGAGCCGGTGCTCGCCGACACCTACGGCGTGACCATCTGGCACGAGCAGATCATCGAGACGCTGGTGGTGCTGACCGGCTGCGACCCGGCCTTCGCGGAAATCACCCGGCGGGCCCTCGGCGACAAGGAGCGGCTGCCCGAGATCAGGGAGTGGTTCCACCGGCTCTCCCGCGCGCGCGGCTACGACGCGGCGGTACGGGAGGAGGTCTGGCGGACGATCGAGGCCTTCGGGGCGTACGGCTTCTGCCGGGCGCACGCGGTCGCCTTCGCCGTACCGGCCCTGCAGAGCGCCTGGCTCAAGGCGCACCACCCGGCCTTCCTGCTCGCCGGGCTGCTCGAACACGATCCGGGGATGTGGCCCAAGCGGGTCCTGGTCGCCGACGCGCGCCGGCGCGGGGTGCCGGTGCTGCCCGTCGACGTCAACCGGTCCGCGGCGCGGCACACCGTGGAGAAGACCGACGGGGACCGCTGGGGCGTGCGCCTCGCGCTGTCCGCCGTGCACGGCATCGGCGAGCAGGAGTGCGCGCGGATCGAGGCGGGGCAGCCGTACGGCTCGCTGTCCGACTTCTGGCAGCGGGCCCGGCCCAGCCGCCCGGTCGCCGAACGCCTCGCGGAGATCGGCGCGTTGGGCTCCCTGCACGACGGCCGGCTCACCCGGCGCGATCTGCTGCTCCAGCTCGCCGAACTGCACCGGGCCGGCCGCAACCGGACCGCGGGCGCCGGCCAACTGCCCCTGATCGCCGGGGCGGTGGGCGGGTCCGAGCCGAGCGGGCTGCCGGAGCTGACCGGACGCGAGGCGCTCGGCGCGGAGTTGAACACCCTCGGCATCGATGTCTCCAAGCACCTGATGGAGCACCACCACCGGCTGCTGCGGGAGATCGGCGCGACCGACGCGGCACACCTGGCCGGGCTGCGGGCCGGGCAGCAGGTGCTGGTGGCGGGCGCCCGCGCCTCGACCCAGACCCCGCCGATCGCCAGCGGCAAGCGGATCATCTTCGTCACCCTGGAGGACGGCTCCGGCCTGGTCGACCTGGCGTTCTTCGAGGACTCCCACCCGGCCTGCGCCTACACCGTCTTCCACAGCGGGCTGCTGCTGGTGCGCGGCACGGTGCAGGTGCGCGGCACCCGCCGTACCGTCGTCGGCACCATGGCCTGGGACCTCGACCGGATCGCCGCCGCCCGCCGCGACCACGGTCCCGAGGCGGCGCTCGCCCTGCTCGGCGAGCGCCGCCCGCACCCGACCCCCGCCCAGCCGCGGCGCACCCTGGTCAACGGCACCACCGGCGCCCGCCTGCACCCGTACGCCGATCTGCTGCCCGCCGGCAGCCGTTCGGCCGATCTGAGGAAGTTCGGTTACACCAGTCCGGGGAGCGCGGGATGAGCAACCGTCAGCGGCACATCGCCCATCTGTATCTGCACGGCTCGCTGGACGAGGAGCAGTACGGCCATGTAATCGAACTGGTGTCTGGTGTCACGCCTCATGTGCGGGAGCTGCCGCCCGACGCCGTGCAACTGGACCTGACCTCGGCGCTGCGGTACTTCGACCTGTCCCCTTATGACGTGGTCCAGCTGACGATGATGCGGCTGAAGGCCCATTACGGCATCGACGGCAGCGCCGGGCTCGCGGGCAACCGGATGCTCGCGGCGATGGCCGCCGACGCGTCCGCGCCGGGGGAGACCACCTGGGTGCCCGCCGAACGGGCCGCCGAATGGCTGCGCCCCCGGCCGGTCACCGCGCTGCCGGGGATCGGCCGCGCCACGGCGACCACCCTCGGCAGGTACGGCCTGCACAGCATCGGCCAAGTCGCGGACCTCTCCCCGGCGACCCTGCAACGCCTGCTCGGCGCGACCACCGCCCGGCTGCTGGCCGAACGCGCCCGCGGCCACGACCCGCGGCCCGTCAGGCCCAGTGAGCCGGCGGACCGGCTGACCGCCGACCTCGTGCTGGAACGGGACTGCCTCGACCCGGCGGAACAGCACCGGTCCGTCCTCGGGCTCGCCGACCGGATCGGCCAACTCCTGCGCGGCGAGCGGCGGGTGGCGGGCCGGGTCACCCTCACCGTGCGCTACGCCGACCGCAGCTCCAGCACCCGCGCGCGCACCCTGCCGGAGGCCACCGGCCACTCGCCCGCCCTCGCCGCGGCGGCCCTGGGCCTGCTCGCCTCCCTCGGCCTGCAACGGGCACGGGTGCGCGCCTTCACGCTCCGCGCCGACCACCTGCGCCCGGCCGCCGACGCCTGCCACCAGCTCTCCCTGGACCCCGCCGACACCCGCGCCCGCGCCGCCGAGGCCGCCGCCGACCGGGCCCGCCGGCGCTTCGGGCCGGACGCGGTACGGCCGGCGGCGACGGCACGCCTGCCGCGTAACTCCGCTGGCGAATGGATCAGTTGGCCCAGGGCGGGGTGAGCCGGCTGCCGTCCGCCAGGCTCGGCCGTGAGGCCGACGGAGGTGGTGACCCAGGAGACCGCCGTGTGCTCGGCCGGGATCTCCACGCCCAGCGTGGCCCCGGCGTTGACGATCACCGTGTCGCCCGCGCGCACCCGCTCGGTGCGGCCGTCGAGCGTGATGAGCAGCTCGCCGACGAGCAGATGGAAGATCTCCTCGTGGCTGGTGGACGAGGTGGTGCGCAAGGGGTACGCCGAGCGGCGGCCGCATCCGGGGGACGCGCGGGCGCGGTTGATCGTGCTGACCGAGCGCGGGCGGGCCTGCACGCGGGCGGCGGAGGCGGCGGCGGCCGAGGTGGTCGGCGGGTGGGGCGAGCTGCTGAGCGAGGCGGAAGTGCGGGCGCTGCGGGGGGCGTTGGCGAAGATCGCGCCCTACGGACCGGTGCGGCCCGTGTGGTGACGGTACGTCAGTCGGGTGGTTGAGGCTGGAAGTTTTACTTGCGCGTAACTTCCCCCGGACGCTACCCGCCCGTAACTTGACGGATGAACAGCATCCTCGTGATCCGGATCACAGGGCCAGGCCGCTGTACCCCCTTGAGCCGCAAGGAGATCACCCGATGCTGCCCTGGAAACGACTGCTCAGACCCCTCACCGCGCTGCTCCTGTCCGCCGCCGCCGTCGCCCTGCCCGCCACGGCCGCGCACGCCGATTCCGCCCCGCACACCGGCTGGAACGACTACTCCTGCAAGCCCTCCGCCGCCCACCCCCGCCCCGTCGTCCTGGTCCACGGGACCCTCGGCAACTCGGTCGACAACTGGCTCGGCCTCGCCCCCTACCTGGAGGCCCGCGGGTACTGCGTCTTCTCCCTGGACTACGGCCAACTCCCCGGCGTCCCCGTCTTCTTCGGGCTCGGCCCCATCGACCAGTCGGCCGCGCAGCTCGCCACCTTCGTGGACCGGGTGCGCTCCGCCACCGGCGCCGCCAAGGTCGACCTGGTCGGGCACTCCCAGGGCGGCATGATGCCCCGCTACTACCTGAAATTCCTCGGCGGCGCGGCCAAGGTCGACGCGCTCGTCGGCATCGCCCCCGACAACCACGGCGCCACCATCAGCGGCCTGACCCACCTGCTGCCGTACTTCCCCGGCGCCACGGACCTGGTCAAGGCCACCACCCCCGGCCTCGCCGACCAGATACCCGGCTCCGCCTTCCTCACCAAGCTCAACGCGGGCGGCGACACCGTGCCCGGAGTGCACTACACGGTCATCGCGACCCGGTACGACGAGGTGGCCACCCCCTGGCGCAGCCAGTACCTCAGCGGTCCCGACGTGCACAACGTCCTGCTCCAGGACCTGTGCCCGGTGGACCTCTCCGAGCACGTGGCGATCGGCCTGGGCGACCACATCGCCTTCCACGAGGTCGCCAACGCCCTCGACCCCGCGCACGCCACCCCCACCACCTGCGCCTCCGCGCTCAGCTGAGGGCCGCACCCGGCCGGCGCCGGGCGGGGTCAGCCGTCGGGCCACCAGGTGCGCGCGATGTCCTTGCGCACCTCGGGCCGCCCCGCCGGGCGCTCCTCCGCCTCTTCCCGGATCCGGCGGGCGTCCGTCCTCTTCAGCGGCTTCTGCACGGATGTACGGCGCATGGCTGCCTCCTTCGGTGCCTACCGGGATTCCGCGCGCCGGCGGAGGTAGACGCGTGGGGCGAGAGTTCCTCATCCGTCCGGGTCTGTCAGTGGCGTGTGTCACTCTCTGGTCATGACCGATGAGCGTGAGCACAGGGATACGACTGCCCAGCCGCCGGACTGGGATGCGCAGGCCGCCGGATTCGACGAGGAACCGGACCACGGCCTGCGCGATCCCGCGGTGCGGGCCGCCTGGGCGGCCCGGCTCCGCTCCTGGCTGCCCCGGCGGCCCGCCGATGTGCTCGACCTCGGCTGCGGCACCGGCAGCCTGTCGCTCCTCGCGGCCGAGCAGGGACACCGGGTGACGGCCGTCGACCTCTCCCCGGCGATGACCGCACTGGCCCGCGCCAAGCTCGCCGGGCACCCGGCCGAGGTGCTGTGCGGACCGGCCGAGAACCCGCCGGTGGGGCAGCGGCGCTTCGATGTGATCCTCGTCCGCCATGTGCTGTGGACGCTGCCCGACCAGGCCCGCGTGCTGCGGCACTGGCGGGGCCTGCTGCGCCCCGGCGGCCGGTTCGTGCTGGTCGAGGGCGTCTGGGGCGAGCTGCATCCGGTCGGCATACCCGCGCACCGGCTCACCGCGCTGCTGGCGCCGCTGACGTCCGGCGCGCGCGTGGAGCGGCTGTCCGGGGAGGCGGTGCTGTGGGGGAAGGAGGTGACGGACGAGCGGTACGCGGTGGTGGCGGGCGTCTGAGCTTGTGTGGGGCGCTGCCGAGCGGGCCTGGGGGCTCCGGGCGCCGGTGGGGGCTCAGGCCGGCAGTTCGCCGAAACCGCCCGTGCGGGCGAGCCGCTCCAGCGCGTCGAGGGCGGCCACGGCGTGCGCGGCGGCCGCCGGATCGGTCCGGGCCAGCCCGCTCGCGGCGAACTCGTCCTCGTCCAGCCGGCGTACGTCCCTGCCGTCGGCCGAGCGCCACAGGTCCAGGTCGAGGTCCTCCACCACCAGTTCCGCGCCGGTGCGGACCGCGGGCCGGGTGATGTCGCAGTACCAGCCCTTGACCCGGCCGTCCGCGGCGCGGACCTCCTTCACCGCGTACCACCGGTCGCGCCAGTAGTACTCGGTGAACACATCGCCCGGCTCGAAGCGCACGAACCCGAAGTCGCGGGTGCCGGAGCCCGCCCAGGGCGCCCTGGCGGCGATCCGGTTGCCGTCGTCGCCGAGCAGCTCCGCCGGGTAACGGATCTTCGTGCGGCCGCCCTTGACCAGCCTGACGGTCAACCCGGTCGTCTCTTCAGCCGAGTTCGCGGACATGGCGGACCTCCGTCGCACAGATCTCGTAACCGAGCCACTTGTTGATCGCGATCATCGGATCGTTGCCGGCGTCGTTGCCCGTGAACGCCTCGGTCACGCCGGCGGCGCGGGCCCGGTGCAGGGAGTGCAGCTTGGCGAGCTTGGCCAGACCGCGGCCGCGGTGGGCGCGGGCGGTGCCGGTCATCGCGGTGGAGTACCGGCCGTCGCCGTCGGTGTAGGCCACGGTGAAGGCGACCGGACGGCCGTCGACGCACGCGGCCATGGTCAGCTCGCGGTTCAGCAGCGGGTGGTTCCAGGTGCCCGTCAGCCAGTCGTCGTAGGCGCGGGGTGCGAAGTCGAGGTCGCCCGGCTCGTCCTGGAGGGTCTCCGCGTCCAGTTCGAACAGCGGGCGCGGATCGTCCGCGAACTCCGCGGCCGCGCGCAGCTCGACGCCCGGCGGGACGGGCGGCAGCGGCGGGAGGGCGCCGCCGGCCAGGTCCAGGCGGAGGAAGTGCGCGGTCCTGCCGGTCCGGTAGCCGTGCCGCTCGGCGAAGGCGCGGTGGGCCGGTTCGTCCAGGACCCAGCTGAACACCTTGGTCGCGCCCAGCGAGGCGAGGTACTCCTCGGCCGTGCGCAGCAGCAGCGTGCCCGCGCCGCGGCCCGCTCGGTCGGGCCGGACGTAGATGTTCAGCATGCCCTGGTCCGGCTCGCTGCTGTCGTACGCCAGCAGGACCTGGGCGGTGCCGATGATCTCGCCGTCCCCGTCCTGTGCGAGCAGCGGGCGGTAGTGGGCGTCGGGATGCGTGTGCAGCGCGTTGTGCCCGACCGAGTCCGACGTGAACAGGATGTACGGCAGGGCGAGTCGGCGCACTCGGGCGAAGCCCTCGGTGTCGGCCGGTACGTCGGGGCGTACGGCGCGGACGATCAATGTCATGGGGAGGGACCGTACGGGGGGTCGTCCGGCGGGTGCCTCTCATTTTTCCGCGCGTACGACAGAATCGGGCTGTGAGCCTGAAGATCCGCATCGATGACAGCGCGCCCCCCTACGAGCAAGTGCGGGCGCAGATTTCCGAGCAGGCGCGGTCCGGGGTGCTGCCCGTGGGGTACCGGCTGCCGACCGTGCGGGGGCTGGCCGAGTCCCTGGGGCTCGCGGTGAACACGGTGGCCAAGGCGTACCGGGCGCTGGAGGGCGACGGGGTGATCGAGACGCGGGGGCGCCTCGGCACGTATGTGGCTGCCGCCGGCTCGGCCGCGGAGCGTGAGGCGTCGGCGGCGGCGCAGGCTTATGCCGAGCGGGTGCGGAGGCTGGGGCTGGGGGAGGAGGAGGCACTGTCCGCGGTGCGGGATGCCCTGCGGGCGGCCTACGGGGGGTAAGGGGCAGGGGCAGGGGCAGGTGCGGATTGCGGAGGGTTCGGCACCGCCGGGATGCGCCGTCATGGTCGAGCGCCGTCGCGGCGGAGAGAGGGGTACGGCTGGGCGCCGGCCATCAGCGGCAGGGCGGCGCAAACCATCCGCGGCGAGGTGCCGGGCGGCGGGTGGTACGTGTCAGTGCTGGTGGGCCAGGTCCGGGAAGCGTGTCACCGGCAGACCCGCCCTTGTCGCGGCCCTCGCGAAGGTCGCCGCGTCCGTCACCGCCGCGCCGCCCGGATCGTTGTTGAAGTAGGCGTGGACGGTCTCGCCGGCGGGGAAGGCCGTGGCGATGCGGTCCACCCAGGTTTCCAGGGCGCGGCGGCCGTAGCGCGGCCAGGGCCGGGCGCGGCCCTGGTGGAAGCGGACGTAGCCCCAGTCGGCGGTGCGCCACAGCGGGGTGACCGGGCGGGACAGCACATCGGCCCAGCACAGGGCCGCGCCACGGGAGACCAGGACCTCACGCACCTCGGGCGTCCACCAGGAGTCGTGGCGGGGCTCCACCGCGACCCGCGTACCGTCCGGGAAGCAGGCGAGGCACGCGTCCAGCAGGGCCGGGCCGGCGCGCAGCGTGGGCGGGAGCTGGAGCAGGACGGGGCCGAGCCGGTCGCCGAGGCCCGCCGCGTGGGTCAGCAGCCGGTGCACCGGTTCGGCGGGTTCCCTCAGCCGCTTGATGTGGGTGAGGAAGCGGCTGGCCTTGACCGCGACCACGAAATCCGGCGGCACCCGCGACCGCCAGGCGGCGAAGTTGTCGTACGACGGCAGCCGGTAGAACGCGTTGTTGATCTCCACCGTGGCGAACAGCCGGGTGTACTCCTCCAGCCACAGCCGCGCCGGGACCCCGGCCGGATAGACGAGGTCCCGCCAGTCCTTGTACTGCCACCCGGAGGTGCCGACCAGCAAGGTCACGTCTTCATGAAAGCACTACAGGTACAGCCCCGCGTCCGCGCCGTTGCGCGCCCCCGGTACCGAGGTCGGCGTGGTGCCCCGGCGCAGCGCGTACAGCTCGGCCAGGGTGGCGCCCTCGCGGCCGACGCCCTCCTCGGTGCCGAGCCAGTGCACCGCCTCGTCGCGGGTGAGCGGGCCCACCTCGATGCGGGCCAGGCAGCGGCCGGGGCGGACCACGGCGGGGTGCAGCCGCTCCAGGTCCTCGTTCGTGGTGACGCCCACCAGCACATTGCGGCCCTGCCCGAGCAGGCCGTCGGTGAGGTTCAGCAGCCGGGACAGCGCCTGGCCCGCGGTGTGCCGGGCCTCGCCGCGGATCAGCTCGTCGCAGTCCTCCAGGAGCAGCAGCCGCCAGCGGCCCTTGCCCGCGCCGTCCTCCTCGCCGATCGCGATGTCCATCAGATAGCCGACGTCGGAAAAGAGCCGCTCCGGGTCGAGGACGCAGTCCACCTGGCACCAGTCGCGCCAGGAACGGGCCAGGGTGCGCAGCGCCGAGGTCTTGCCGGTGCCCGGCGGGCCGTGCAGCAGGAGCAGCCGGCCCGCGATGTCCTCCGGCGTGGTCTTCATCAGCCGGTCCATCGCCCCGGCGACCGGTGCGGTGTAGTTGGCCCGGACCTCCGACCAGGTGCCGGCCGAGATCTGCCGGGTGGTGCGGTGCGGACCGCGGCGCGGGGAGACGTACCAGAACCCCATCGTCACGTTCTCCGGCTGGGGTTCGGGCTCGTCGGCCGCGCCGTCCGTGGCCTTGCCGAGGATCTCCTGAGCCAGTTCGGCACTGGTCGCGGTCACCGTGACGTCCGCGCCCCGGCTCCAGCGGGAGACCAGCAGGGTCCAGCCGTCGCCCTCGGCGAGGGTGGCGCTGCGGTCGTCGTCCCGCGCCACCCGGAGCACCTTCGCGCCCTCGGGCAGCAGGGTCGCGCCGGAGCGCACGCGGTCGATGTTCACCGCGTGCGAATACGGCTGCTCGCCCGTCGCGAAACGGCCGAGGAACAGCGCGTCGACGACGTCGGACGGCGAGTCGGAATCGTCGACGTGGAGCCGGATCGGCAGAGCGTCGTGCGGGTTCGCAGGCATGCCGCCATGATCCGTCACCGATGCCCTCCGCGCACGGCATTTCCACCTCTTGTCCCTGGTGTCCCAAGGTCTGCCCACGCCCCGGACCGCGCCGCTACCGTTGTCCCCGATGGCACGTCATGGGTGGGAACGGGATGGCCGGCGATGGCGGCTCGGCGCCCTGCTCGGGGGGATCGCGGCGGCGCTCGCCCTGCTCGTGAGCCTGCTCGGCGGCCTGCCGGGCATCTCGGCCGCACCGCGCGGCACCGGGAAGCCGTACGTCGGCTGGGGCTTCACCCACACCCAGTTCAGCGCCGACGAGGGAGCGCCCGCCGCCACCGCGCGGGTACGGCGGCTCCTCACGGCGGACGGCGGCCTCGCGCAGGACCAGGCGATCATGGGCTGGGGCGCCGACAACCCCGAACCGGCGCCGGGGCACTACGACTTCGGGGCCCTGGACCGCCGGATCGCCTTCGTCCGCGCCTCCGGCGGCACCCCGGTGATCACCCTGTGCTGTGCCCCCGACTGGATGAAGGGCGGCAAGTCCGGTGCCGCCCACACGGATTGGAGCCGGTCCGCGCTGGAGACCGCGCCGGCCCCCGCCCACTACCAGGACTTCGCCGACCTCGCCGCGACCGTGGCCCGGCGCTATCCGGACGTGCGGTACTTCGTCGTCTGGAACGAGTTCAAGGGCTTCTGGGACGAGTCCGCAGGCCGCTGGGACTACGAGGGGTACACCCGCCTGTACAACCTCGTGTACCGCGCGCTGAAGAAGACCGGCGACTCCGTCATGGTCGGCGGACCCTATCTGCCGATGGACAGCGTCACCCCGGCCGATCCGAACGCCTCCCCGCGGGTGCGGGGCGACTGGGGCGCGATGGACCAGCGGGTGCTCGACGCCTTCTCCTACTGGAACGCGCACAAGGCCGGCGCCGACTTCACCGTGATCGACGGCGCCAGCTACCCCGACGGCGGCACCCCGCGGCCCGACGAGTTCACCGCCACGGACAAGCTGACCGCCGTCGGCGCATGGGTACGGCGGCAGACCCATGACCTGCCCCTGTGGTGGGCCGAGTACTACGTGGAGCCCGGCGACGGCGCCGCCGGCTGGTCCGAGCCGCACCGGGTCGCCGTCCAGGCCACCGGCATGATCGCCCTAATCCGGGGCGGCGCCGGCTCGGGCTTCTACTGGAACCCGGAGCGGCGGACCGGCCCCGGCTGCCCCGGCTGCCTGTGGACCCCGACCGACCGCGCCGACGGGGGCCGGGCACTGCCCATGTACGACCTGCTGTCCCGGTTCGCCGCCGCCTTTCCGCCGGGCACCCGCTACCGCACGGTTTCCGTCGACCCGGCCGCCGCGCCCCGCCTGCGGGTCCTGGCGAGCGACCGCACCGTCCTCGTCGTCAACACCCGCGACCGGACCACCGGCGCGCGGGTGGACGGCAGGGACCTCACGCTGCGGCCGTACGAGGTGAGGTGGCTGAGCCGCTGACCTCACTCCAGCGTCAGGTGACCTCATTTCAGCGTCAGGAACCGTTGCACCAGCACCGCGAGCACCACGGCGAGCAAGGGCACGGCGAACCAGAAACTCCCCTGGAGAAGCCGCAGTCGGCGCACCCCCGGCCGCACCGCCACCCGCAGCACCTCGCGCGCGGCCAGCACCAGCATCAGTACCACGGCGGCCAGCGCGCCGACCACCGACCAGGGCGTCCACGTCACCCGCGGTCCGGCCGGTCCGGGGTGCGGCCGGGGGACGGGACCCGCAGGCCGCGCGCGCAGGGCGTACACCGTGGCGTCGCCGTCGACCAGGACCCTCGTCAGCTCCGGCCGCGCGTCCAGGCTCCGGGTGAGCCGGGAACCCCAGGCCGCCGGGTAGCCCGCGGCCAGGCGCAGATACGTCACCTGGCTCTCGTCGACCATCAGATACGACCGCGGCCCCGCGTCCTTGAGCGCCTGGACCAGCCCGGACACCCGAGCCGGGTCGGCCGGCGCGAGCGTCGGGACGTAGTCGACCCGCTCCATGTCCTTCGCGCCCCAGGGCAGTGACGGGGTCACGTCGTTCACCGGGTCGTCGCTCAGCCACAGCAGCCGTACGGTCGGCCGGTCGTGGGCGTACACCCAGTCCATCGCCGCGACCTCGCCGGGCCGGGTGCGCTCGAAGGGCTCGTTGCCCCACCGGGCCACCAGGAAGCCGCCCATCAGCAGCAGCCCGGCGAGCAGCGCGGCCACCGGGGCGAGCCGCGGCCGGTCCGCGGCGCGCGGGAAGAACGCGAGCGCGCCGAGCAGGGCCGCGCCCGGCACCGCGAACATGAAGACGCGCAGCGCCATCTCACCGCCGTACGACTGCATGCCGAAGCCCAGGAACGGGACGAGGGTGAGCACCGTGAGCGACCGTTCGCGGTACCCCTTCAGGCGCCGGCGCCACCAGCCCCAGCAGGCGAGCGCCAGCACGGCACCGGCCAGCAGCACCCGTGTGTACAGGACCAGCTTGTGGGTCGGATCGCCGCCCTGGATGCGGCCGGAGACGGAGGTCGAGACATTGCCGCCGATGCCGCCGATGCCGCCGAAGAGGTCGTCGAAGTGCCCGGACCAGTACGGCTCCGCCATGAAGCCGAGCCACACGGCGACGAGCACCGCGCACAGCAGGGGCAGCCCGCGCAGTTCGCAGCGGCGCAGCAGGACGAGGGCCGCGAGGACGCCCAGCATCATGAACGGGGTCAGCTGGTGCGCGGGCACGGTCGCGGCGTACAGGCCCAGCAACAGCAGGAGCAGGACGGTGCGTTGGCGACGGTCGGTGGGCGGCGGCTCCGCCTCGCCCGGCCCCGGCCGGTCCGTCAGCGCGCGGGGCGGACGGAACCACACCAGCAGGATCGCCGTGAACAGCAGATACAGCAGGAAGGTGAAGCCCTGCGGGGAGAAGTAGTCCTGTCCGACCCAGCCGCACAGCACGAACAGCCAGACGCCGGTCCACTTCGCCCGCCAGTCCGCCCGCATCGCGCGGGTGAGCAGCAACACCGGTGCCAGATAGGAGAGTTGGATCGCGGTCGGCCACCAGCGGATGACCTCCGTGAAGTCGGTGACCCCGCAGGCCCGAGCGGCGAACGCGGCCACCGCGAAGAAGCCCGGCCAGCTCCAGCGGGCGTCCAGGTCCGGGACGGCGGAGCCGGTGCGGTCGATGTAGTCGATGAAGCCCAGGTGCTGCCAGGCCGTCGCGAACCGCGGCTCGGTCTCGACCACGGCCGGCAGCGCGTGCAGCGACACGACCGTGGCGAGCAGCGTCACCAGCAACAGGCCCCGGTGCTCCCGGCGTTGCCCCAGCAGAGCGGCGAACACCACGACCAGCAGCGCCGCGCCGGCGAACGTGGGCCACGGCAGCACCGAGACCAGCCCCAGCCCGCCCATCCGGTCCAGCTCGGCCTCACCGATCGGGAGGGCGGGGAGCCAGTAGAGAAGAAGGGCGGCGACCAGGAGGGAGACGAGGACGAGGGGGGAGCGCGGGCGGGGGGCGGGGGGAGCGGGCTGTGGCTTCGCGGGGGGCGCCGGACGCGTCAGGGGTACGGCCTTTTCAGCGGCCTGCCCCCGTCCTCGCGCCCACGTCGGCGCCCGGCGTCGTACCGGCTCCTCCATCCCCAGGTCCGCCAGATCGCCGTCCGGTGCCACCGCGTCCGGCACGCCCCCGGTGCCCGTCGCGGGGGTCGCCCGTACCGTCCGCCACAGGCGCGGCGCGGCGATCGTGACGATCACGGTCAGGCTGGAGACCTCGGCGACCCCTTCTCCCGCGAGCCCCATCCGCGGCAGGAGCAGCAGGGTCAGGCCGAGGACCAGGACACACAACAGCCCTTGAAGCCAGGCTAGTTGCGAGGTGCGGCTCTGGGCGCGCAGCACCGCGAAGTAGGTCTCCATGACGACCCGGAGCAGCGTGCCGACCGCGAACAGGCGCAGCAGCCCGGTCGCCGCGTCCGCGTAGCCCGCGCCGAAGACGCCGAGGATCCGGGGCGCGCCGAGGAACAGCACCGCGCTGATCGGCAGCATGATCCGGGCCATGCGCCGGAGCGCCGCGCGGGCGTCGGCGGCCAGCCGTGCCGGGTCGTGCGAGCCCTCGACGGTCAGGGACGCGCCCATGTTGACGGCGAGCAGATTGCAGGTGCCGCCGATGGTGGTGGCGATGTAGAAGTACGCGTTCTCCGCGGAGCTGACCCGCGCGGCGATGATCACCGGCACCAGGTAGACCACGGCGAGCGAGAACAGCGAGCCGGTGTAGTCCCCGGCCAGGAACCGCCCGACCTCGCGGACCGTCGGCGGCCCCGCCCGCCCGGCGGTCGCCTCGACGTGCCGGGGCACCAGACGGCGGAACACCAGCCAGCCCAGCGGCACCACGGAGGTGGCGATCGCGGCCACCCAGGACACGTAGACCCCGGTGGCCGGCAAGGCGACGGCGAACACGGCGAGCAGCACCAGCTTCACCGCCGAGAACACCGTGTTGCCCACCGGCACCCAGGGCGCGCTGCGCAGCCCGGTCAGCACACCGTCCTGGAGGGTGAGCAGGTTCCAGGCGACCACGGCCGCAACGAAACCGAGGCCGGGGAGCACTCCGTGCAGGAAGCGGTACGACGGCCCCCAGACGCCCAGGGTGCCCAGGAACACCCCGGCGGCCGGCGCCACGAGCAGGGAACTGCCCGCGTACGTACGGAAGATGAACCTCCCGGTGCGCCTGCCGGACACCGGGATGAACCGGGCCAGCGCCCCGGTCAGGGTCACCGCGGTGAGCCCGGCGAGCAGCTTCATCGCGGCGATGGCGGCCGAGCCCCGGCCGACCGCGGCATCGGAGTAGTAGTGCGCCGCGGCCAGCCAGAAGCCGAGGCCCAGGACGGCGGAGATCCCGGTGTTGAGCATCAGCGCGTACGCGTTGCGCAGCAGCGGCCCCCCGCCCGCCGTGCGGGCGGCGCCGGGCGCCTTCGCCGCCTCGGGGCCGGGCGCGGTGGTCGTGTCAGGCACGGGCCCGACCGGCCTTCCGGACCGCCGGGCCGATCCGCCGCACCCCGCGCACCACCGCGTACCCGCGGGTGAGCGCCTGGTCCCGGACGAACGCCCGGCCGATGTCCCGCCCCCGCAGCAGCCGGGTGAACTCCCCGGCGTCCGTGCCCCGGCGCACCGTGACCCGGCGCAGCGCGTACGGCCCCTGGGCGCGGCGGGCGAGCGCGTTGCCGACGGCGAGCGCCTGCGCGTACCCGGCCGCGCGCACCGCCCGGCGCACCCGGCGGGTGGAGTAGCCGTACGGATACGCGAACGACCTTGGCCGCGCCCCGAGTTCGGCGGCGAGGATCTCCGTGCACCGGCGCAGCTCCCCGGCCAGCGCCGCGTCGTCCAGCTGGTCGAGCTGCGGGTGCGTGTGGCTGTGCCCGCCGATCTCCACACCGCAGGCGGCGAGCCGGCGCACCTGGTCCCAGTCGAGCATGGTGTCGAGGCCGCCCCCGGTGTCGTACGCGCCCCGGAGCCAGCCGGTGGAGACGAACAGGGTGGCCGGGAAGCCGTGCCGGGCGAGCACGGGCAGGGCGTGCCGGTGCACGCCCTCGTAGCCGTCGTCGAAGGTGATCAGCACCGGGCGCGCGGGCAGCGGCCGGCCGTCGCGCCAGTGCGCGGCCAGCTCGGCGGTGGTGACGGGGGTGCGGCCCGATTCCGCGACGAGTCCCATCTGTTCGGCGAAGGCGTCGGGGGCCACCGACAGGGTCCGGGTGGCGGCGCTGGGCGCGGCGGCGACGGAGTGGTACATCAGGATGGGCACGGCAAGGTCACTCATGCGGGCCCCCCGGATCGCCGCTCGCCTTTCGCCGTGCGGCCGTACGACCCCGCCGTGCCCGGACGCTCCCCACCGCGAACCCCGCCGCGGCCGTGAGCACCCCGGCGACGATGGCGCCCGCGCGGCCCGCGCCGCCCGGCCGGCCGAGCAGGGCGTCGCGCAGGCCCCGGACGACACCGGCGGGCAACACCCGTGCGGTGTACCGGCGTTCGGACTGAAGCCCCTCGGCCGCGCCGACGCGGTGTGCCACCAGGGCCTTGGACAGGCCCTCGGCGTAGGCGCGGGTGCGGAAGTAGGCGAAGTCCTCCCGGCTCCGGGGCACCCGGTGGTGGATCACCGCGCGGTCGTCGACGAGCAGCACCCCCTCGGGGCGGGCGCGGGCCAGGCGGATGCACAGCTCCGTCTCCTCGCAGCCGAGCGGGCGGTGGCCGCCGTCGCGCCCGATGCCGGTGGCGAAGCCGCCCGCCGCCTCGAAGGCCGCCCGCCGGAACGAGGCGTTGCCGCCCAGGACGTTGCGCACCCGCACCCGGCCCGGCGGCAGCCCCCGGTAGGTGCAGCCCACCACCCAGTCGAACTCCTCCGGGAACCAGTCGGGCCGCCGCCCGGACGCCCACACCGGCTCGGTGCGCCCGCCGACCGCCAGCACCCGCGGATCGGCGTACGCCTCGGCGAAGCGGCGCAGCCAGTCCCGTTCGGCCACGGCGTCGTCGTCCAGGAAGGCGATCACCTCGCCGCGTGCGGCGGCGATGCCGGTGTTGCGGCCCGAGGACAGGCCGCGCGGACCGGAGTTGGCCAGCACCCGCACGCCTTTGGCCGCCTGGTACGCGCGCTCCAGCCGTTCGCCGAGGGCCGGGTTGTGGTCCACGACGAGCAGGATCTCCAGGGCGGGGTACGACTGCGCGCGCACCGAGGAGACCGCCGCGCGGATGTCCGCCCAGCGGTCCTCGGTGTACACGCAGATCACGACGGAGATGCCGGGATCGCTCAACTCGCCTCTCCCCGCCGGGCCTTGAGCAGCGGGGAGTGGCGCACCCGGTGGCGCAGGGCCCGCCGGTTGGAGCGCTCGCGCAGGATCACCCGCAGCACCCGCAGCCCGTCGCGCACCGCCCGCAGATTGCTGGTCCCGTGGATGCGCAGGTACTCGTGGCTCGGTATCTCCTGCACTCTCAGGCCCGCCTTGACCACTCTGATGTTCATCAGGGTCTCGACCTCGAAGCCGGTGCAGTCGAGCTCGATCTTGTCGAGGCAGTGCCGCCAGAACGCGTTGTAGCCGTAGCACAGATCGGTGTAGCGGGCGCCGAACTTGCGGTTGACGACGGTGCACAGCGCCCAGTTGCCGAGTCTGCGCACGAAGGTCATGTCGTCGGTGCCGCCGCCGTTGGCGAAGCGGGAGCCCTTGGCGAAGTCGGCGCCGGAGACCAGCGCGGAGACGTAGCTGACCATCTCGCCGCCGTCCGCCGAGCCGTCCGCGTCGACCATCACGATGATGTCGCCGGTGCACGCCTCGAACCCGGTGATCAGGGCGTCCCCCTTGCCGCGACCGCGCTGCGGTACGACCTTGAGGCGCGGCCACAGGGAGCGCGCCACCTCGACGGTGCCGTCGGTGGAGTTGCCGTCCACGAGCACGACCTCGTGGATCCAGTCGGGCAGGCTCTCGAAGACGTAGGGCAGGTTCCTCGCCTCGTTCATGGCGGGGATCACCACGCTCACCGGCGGGGTGATCGCCAGGTGCGAGGAGATGGGCCGGTAGTGGGTGACGAGCAGCGGTTCGCGGCCCGGACTCGGCGGGCGCAGCGCTGGACTCATGGTTGGTTCCCTCTCGTCCGGTGGGCCGCCCGCCGCCGGGCGGCCCGGCTCGGGATCCGGTTCGAAAGGGGGGTTCTCCTCCGGGGCGCGGCGAGCGGTACTCCGTACCCGCGGACGAGCTGGCGAAGCTGTCCGGGCCGCCGGGCGAGCATGACGGCCGGTCGCGCGGCCCGGCCCGGTCACCGCTCGCGGTCACCGAACACGGCACCCCCCTACCGCGCTGCGCAGCGAAGGCACCACGGCACCCGGCCCTCCCCAAGGACCCGGCACCGGCGGACCGCTGCGGTTGAGCTGTATGACGGTATTGACGGTTGAGCCCGAAAGGCAAGACCCGGAAGGTGTCTCACCTTTCCCATGATTGGTCCGTTGCGTAACAGTGGCTCACCTTGCTCAGTCTTGTGTGCTTTTACCGGGAATCCGATCCCTCGGCAGCGCGAGGAGCAGCAGGAGCAGACTCAGTACGGCGACGACGGCCACCCCGCCGCGGACGGACCACTGGTGCACCGCGAGCATCACCTGGGCCACCAGCATGTCGACGACCACCGCGCCCGCGAGTGCGCACAGGGTCCGGGCGAAGGGGTCGAGGCCGCGCAGGGCCAGGGCGATTCCGGCGGCCGGCGCGAGCAACAGGTAGAGCAGCGCGCACGGTCCGCGCAGCGCGGAGCCGGAGTCGGTGAGGGCGAGCAGTGCGCCGGCCACCGGGACGGCGGCCGCGGCTCCCGCGAGCAGCGGCGGCAGATCCCTGTTGATCCATAAGGTGCGCATTGGCGACTTTGCCCCCCGAAGCGCCGGATGCCGGGTTTTAATGTGGCGCAGTCCCGAGGGGGCGTCAAGGGCGGCCGTCCCCCCGGAACACCGACGAGAGCAGGCATCTGAGGGGCGGTCAACAGAGTTGACATGTACGCGCAATACATAAGCAGTAAATGTTTGAAGACGGTCTTATTGAGAGTCAAAAATTCTTGGCATGAACACTTCCGGTCAACACGCGTAGGCGCTACTTAAGTTGCCGCAGCCTTCCTGCTCACCTGGGAGATACTCCATGAGACGTTCCCGACTCGCCGGAATCGTCGCTCCACTCCTCCTCGCCCTCGGCCTCGGCTTCACGCAGGCCGCGTCGGCGCAGGCGGCGTCCAACAGCGGTGGCTATGTGGCACTCGGCGACTCCTACGCCTCCGGCGTCGGCGCCGACGACTACATCAGCTCCAGTGGCGACTGCGACCGCAGCACCAACGCCGCCGCGTACCTGTGGAACGCCGCGCACAAGCCGGCCTCGTTCGCCTTCAACGCCTGCTCCGGTGCCACCACCGACGACGTGCTCGCCAACCAGCTCGGCTCGCTCAACTCCTCCACCTCGCTGGTGTCCATCAGCATCGGCGGCAACGACGCCGGGTTCTCCAGCGTGATGGAGACGTGCGTGCTGAACTCCGACAGCACCTGTCTGTCCGCCATCGCCAACGCGAAGTCGTACGTCACCAACACGCTGCCCGGGAAGCTCGACGCCGTCTACAACGCGATCCACTCCAAGGCGCCCAACGCCCGTGTGGCCGTGCTCGGTTACCCGCGCTTCTACCTGCTCGGCCAGGTCTGCCTCGGCCTGTCCGACACCAAGCGGTCGGCCATCAACGGTGCCGCCGACACCCTGGACAACACCATCCAGTCCCGCGCCGCCGCCCACGGCTTCGTCTTCGGCGACGTCCGCAGCGCCTTCTCCAGCCACGAGATCTGCTCCAGCGACTCCTGGCTCCACAGCCTCAACGTGCTCGACCTGACCGAGTCGTACCACCCCACCGCGGACGGCCAGTCCGGCGGCTACCTGCCGGCGCTCACCAGCGCCGCCGGCTGACCCGAACGGGTGAGCACCGAGCGGCGCACCACCGGTCCCGCCCGTCAGGGTGAACTCGCCGACCGGCCCGCGGCGTCGCCGTAACGCCTGGTACCTCCCGAGTGAGCCCGCCGTGTGCACCCGGCGGGATCGCCCGGCACGCGGCGGGGGCTCCGGCCGGTGGAGCCTGCGCCGGCACCTCGGCCGGGCGCGTGAGATGGACCACGTTCCCGGCCGCCCCTTCGTGGCGTCCGCCACCCCCGTCGAGCCGCCGCGGGCGGACGCGGACGCGGCGGCGGGGCCACCGCATCCGGGCCGCGCCCCGGACCGCGATCCGGACCCGTCGTCACCCAGGGCCTCCGCGGGGGCGACACGCCCTTGATCACCGGGGGTCGGCGCCCCGGCGGCCGTCACGCCCCGTGACAGCGGCCCCCGCAGCGGCGCTTCGGCGCGAGCCGTCGGCCTGCCTGTTGTCCAACTCGCCCTGAAACCGGTCGGATTCGGAGAGTAGTCAGCGTGGCATGGTCAACGCCCTTACGGGAAAGGTGAATCCTGAAGGCGCGATACACGAGTGCCCCGGTGGGGAGATAGGGTTACTCTGCCCGGGGCCGGGTGGACTCGTACGGGTGGGGAGTGACATGGAACAGATAACAGTGCGCAGCAGGGCCAGGGTCCCTGCGATCACCTGCGGGAGCAGCGCGACCAGCTCGCGCCTCGACCGGCACCTCGCGGTGCTGGGCGGTCCCGCCATACCGCAGCAGAAGACCGTCGAGGCGACCTCGCTGATGCGGGAGCTGACGGCGCGGGACCACCGGCGCACACACAGCGACCGGGGCGCTCGGGTCCGCCGGGTCTCCCTCTTCGCGCCCCTGCGCCGACTGCGTCGCTCGCTGTTCGGCAGCCACTAGCCGGTCACCGGCCGGCCGTCGGCCCGGCCCCGACCCGGCCACCGCCCGGCCCGTGAGCGCCCGACCGGCGCTCACCGGGTGAACCGGGTGCACCGGGTGCACCGGCGGCCCTCGTCTCCGTCCAGGGCCCGCGCTCAGGCCGCCACACCGTCCCGGCGCAGCGCTGCGATCTCCTCGTCCGTCATCCCCATGGCACGCAGCAGCGCCCTGGTGTGCTGTCCGAGCGCGGGCACCTCGCCCATCCTCGCCTCACCCCCGCCCGGCAGCGTGAGGGGCGGCAGCAGTGCCCGCAACGGCCCCACCGGCGAACCCACCTGGCGCCACCGGTCGCGGGCCGCCAGCTGCGGATGCTCCGCCAGCCCGCGCGGATCCCGCAGCCGGGCACAGGCGATGCCCGCCTCCTCCAGCCGCGCCACCGCCGCGTCGGCGTCCAGCGCGCCGAGCGCCTCCGCCACCGCCGCGTCCGTCTCCCCCCGGCGGGCGACCCGCGCCGCGTTCGTCGCGAACCGCGGATCGGTCCCCAACTCCGGCCGCTCCAGCACCTGTTCGGCCAGCCGCCGCCACTCCCGGTCGTTCTGCACCGACAGCAACACCTCACCGCCGTCCGCCGTCGCGTAGACGTCGTAGGGCGCGATGACGGGATGCGCGAGCCCGGTGCGCGCCGGGGGCTCGCCGCCGTGCATCGTGTGGTGCAGCGGATGGCCCATCCACTCCGCCAGCGAGTCCAGCAGGGACACCTCCACCGGCCCGCCGCGCCCGGTGACGCCCCGGCGCACCAGCGCCGCCAGCACCCCCGAGAAGGCGTACATGGCCGCCGCGATGTCCGCCGCCGGGATCCCCGCCTTCACCGGCCGCTCCGGCGTCCCGGTGACCGACACCAGGCCCGTCTCGCACTGCACCAGCATGTCGTAGGCCCGCTTGTCCGCGTACGGACCCGAGGAGCCGTACCCCGAGATGTCCACGGCGATCAGCCGCGGGTGCGCCGCGCACAGGGTGGCCGCGTCCAGTCCGAGCCGGGCCGCGGCCCCGTGCGCCAGGTTCTGCACGAACACGTCCGCGTCCGCGACCAGCCGCCGTACGACCTCCCGGCCGCGCGGGTCCTTCAAGTCCAGGGCGAGGGACTCCTTGCCGCGGTTGCACCACACGAAGTGCGAGGCGAGGCCGCCCGCCGCCCGGTCGTAGCCCCGCGCGAAGTCGCCGCCGTCCACCCGCTCCACCTTGATGACACGAGCCCCCAGATCGGCGAGCTGCCGCGTCGCGAAGGGCGCGGCCACGGCCTGCTCGACGGCCACGACGGTGACGCCCTCCAGGGGCAGCGGCTGGGGTTCCGACGGCTGTCGACCGGCGGGTTCCATGGCCTGTTCCGCGAGGTGCTCCATGGGGTGGATGATCTCCCGCTCGGGCGGGTCTGTCAGTACGGCGTATGTCACTCGCCGCGGCCCGGCGGCCCCGCTACCACAGGGCGAACTGGCCCTCCGGACCCTCCTCCGGGCGGTCCAGGACCGACGCGGGCAGGCGCGCGGCGCGCGGGGGCGGGAGGATGCCCGAGTGGCGCAGGTCCGTCGCCGTGACCGACGAGGTGATCCGCAACTCGTCCCGCTGGGCGCGGACTTCGGCCAGCAGGGTCAGGACCGTGATCAGCTCCAGGAGTTCCGAGGTCCACGGCTGGGGCCAGGTCGCCGGGCGGATCGCTGCCAGGGTGCCGGGGGTCGCCGGGGCCGTGCGCGCGGCGAACCAGGACTCCAGGACCCGGACCCCGTTCAGCTCGTAGTCCCAGGCCGCGGCGGGGACGGGGGAGACGCGGCCTCCGTCCAGATGGAGGGTCTCCTCCTCGGGGTCGTAGCGAAGGGTCCGGGGGCGGGGCGGCAGTGGGGCGCGGACGTAGGGGCGGCGGCCGCCGGGGAGCCGGGGGCGCTCGCCGTCGCGGCGCAGCAGCCACAGCAGGCGGTGGCCAAACCGCACGCCGGACGACCAGAGTTCCGCGTCGTCGGTCAGCGGGACCGTGTGGTCGGGGCGGACCGCGGCCAGCAACCAGGCGGCCAGGTCGAGCGGGGTGACCCGCACGCCCAGGCGGGCCGACAGATGGTCCAGGAGGCCGGGCGCCAGGTTGGGGTCCGCGGCGGCCGGGCGGCGGTAGAGGGGGCGGACGCGTCCGGCGCGCAGCGTGGGCAGGAGGGCGGTGGCCAGCAGGGGGTGGTGCGCGTCGGGGGTCTCCACCAGGAAGACCTGGTGCTCGTCCGCCACCCGCCACAGCTCCGGGCGGGCCGCGTCGAGCAGCCGGTGGTCCGGGATCAGCCACTGCTCGTCGAAGGGCGCCGCCAGCACCCGTACCGGCTCCGCGCACGGGCCCGTGGCGCGTGCCAGGCGCTCCGTCCCGGCGGACCGGCCCGGCAGCTGGCCCACGGCCGAGTGCAGGGTGCGGGCCCTGCTCGGCTCGAACAGGGCCTCGCGGTCCGGCAGATCGGCCTTCAGCAGGGCGTCCCAGCGGGCCCGCAGACAGGCCGGGTCGGGGGCCACCGGCCAGGCGCGGCCCGGCCGCGGCGTTGCGACGGACCACGGCATGAGGTCCGCCGGCAGCGGAGCGTCGTCGTCGTACGGCACGCTGGGCATCGTACGGGCCGGCGGTTCCCGGCGGGTCAGGTGGCGTCCAGGGTCACCGTGAAGGAGAAACGGTCGCCCCGGTAGTGGATCACCGCCACGTCCAGCACCCGGCCCTCGGTGTCGTAGGTGATGCCGGTGTAGTGCAGGATCGGGCTGAGCAGCGGGACCTCAAGGAGGCGGGCGGTCTCCGGGTCGGCGAGCCGGGCCTCCACCGTGTCCGTGATCCGGCTGATGTCCGCCCCGACGACGTCCCGCAGCACCTTCGTCATCGGCCAGCGCACCAGATCGTCCAGGTCGATCCGCTCGGCCAGTTCGGGGCGTACGTGGTTGACGGCGTGGTTGGTCGGCTCCCCGCTCTGCTCGTCGAAGCGCAGCCGGTGGTACGTCGCCACCTCGGCGAGCCCCGGAAAACACTCCGCGAGCCCGCCCGGCACCGGCGCGGGCCCGTGGGCCAGCAACCGGGTGCGCATCCCGGACTGCTGGGCCACGATCGCGTCCACCGAGCCCAGCAGCCGCACCGGGGCGCCGCGCCGGGCATCGGGCTCGATGAACGTGCCGCGCCGCCGGTGCCGGCTGATCAGCCCCTCGTCCTCCAGCTCCTTCAGCGCCTGCCGCATGGTCAGCACGCTCACCCCGTAGTGCTCCGCCAGCCGCTCCTCGGTGGGCAGGCGCAGCGGGTCCGCGGGCGAGCGGCCCAGTATCGAGGCGCGCAGCGACTGCGAGACCTGATACCAGAGCGGCAGCTTGCGGTTCAGGACGATCGAGTCAGGGGCGAAGGAGGTCACGCTGCTATCCGTACCGGGTCGGGAACGACGGGCGCAACACAGGCGTCAGATACGGAAGTTGCGCGTCAGGCCCTGCCACACGCCGTCGTACTCCTGCTGGAGGTGGTCGGCGCGGGCCGCGTGCGGGGTGAGCGTCACCGGCCAGCGGGTCTCGAACATGAAGGCGAGGCCGTCATCGATCTTCTGCGGCTTCAGCTCGGCCGTGCTCGCCCGGTCGAACGTCTCCCGGTCCGGGCCGTGTGCCGACATCATGTTGTGCAGCGAGCCGCCGCCCGGCACGAAGCCCTCCGCCTTCGCGTCGTAGGCGCCCTCGATCAGGCCCATGTACTCGCTCATCACGTTCCGGTGGAAGTACGGCGGCCGGAAGGTGTCCTCGCCCACCAGCCAGCGCGGCGCGAAGACGACGAAGTCGACGCCGGCCAGGCCCGGCGTGTCCGAGGGTGAGGTCAGGACGGTGAAGATGGACGGGTCGGGGTGGTCGTAGGAGATCGAGCCGATCACATTGAAGCGGCGCAGGTCGTAGACGTACGGCACATGGTTGCCGTGCCAGGCGACCACGTCGAGCGGCGAGTGGTCGTATGTGGCCGTCCAGAGGTTGCCGCAGAACTTGTTCACCACCTCCACCGGGCCCTCGGTGTCCTCGTACGCGGCGACCGGCGCGCGGAAGTCCCGTGCGTTGGCGAGCCCGTTGGCGCCGATCGGGCCGAGGTCCGGGAGGCGGAACGGCGCCCCGTAGTTCTCGCACACGTAGCCGCGGGCCGAGTCGTCCAGCAGCTCCACCCGGAACCGCACCCCGCGCGGGATCAGCGCCACGTGCGCCGGCTCCACGTGCAGCCGCCCGAACTCGGTGTGCAGCAGCAGCCCGCCGCGCTCCGGGACGATCAGCAGCTCGCCGTCGGCGTCGGAGAAGACGCGCTCCATCGAGGCGTTGGCGTGGTACAAGTGCACGGCCATGCCCGCGCGTTGGGTCGCGTCGCCGTTGCCGCCGAGGGTCCACAGGCCCGCGAGGAAGTCGGTGCCCGCGGCCGGCTCGGGCAGCGGGTTCCAGCGCAGCCGGTTGGGGTCGGGCACGGTCTCGGCGAAGGGCGCCGTACGGATCGAGCCGTTCGCGGTGCGGGTGAACCGGGGGTGCGCCGCCGACGGACGGATCCGGTACAGCCACGAGCGCCGGTTGTGCGCCCGCGGCTCGGTGAACGCCGCGCCGCTGAGCTGCTCCGCGTACAGCCCGAGCGGTGCGCGCTGCGGCGCGTTGCGGCCCTCGGGCAGGGCGCCCGGTACGGCCTCCGAGGCGTGCTCATTGCCGAACCCGGTCAGATAGGACAGCCCCTCGGCCGTCTTGCGCGCGTCCCCGCTCATGGTCGCCCCCACGCTCCTTTGCGCTCGTTGACTGCGTCCACCGATTCCTATGGAACACCGTAGGAATAGGCGGGGCCCGGCGCAAGAGGGCGGGCCCTCCTCCCTGCGGGGGAGGTCCGGAACCCGACTCCGGGCGGATTCCCCGGACCCGCCCCGTGTCCTACGCTCCCCGGCATGTCGTGGACGAAGGGAACGCGCGGACGCCTGGCCGCGCTCGCGGTGTGCCTTCTGCTGCCTCTCGGCGCGGCGGGCTGCGGCACGGCGCACGGGCGCACGGGCGGAAACACGGGTGGGGGCGCGGTCGGCGCGGTCTCGCCCTCGCCCGTCGGCAAGGTCCTGGACGACACCGACGGCAGCGGCCGCCATCTGCGCGAGACCGGCGGCGAAGACGCCCCCGAGGTCGGCGTCGAGATCACCCCGGACCCCGCCGACGGCTGGGACGTGCGGCTGACCTTCCGTCACTTCCGGGTCTCCGCGCCCGGCGCGCGCCCGACCGCGGTGACCGGGCGCGGGCTCGCCTGCCTCTTCGTGGACGGCCGCCGGATCGCCCGGCTGCACACCCCCCGCTACCGGCTGCCCGGCCGGCTCGTCCCGCACGGCACCCACCACGTCACCGCCCGTCTGTACGCCGACGACGGCACGGCGTGGGCCGTGCACGGCAAGCCGGTCCAGAGCACCGCCGACATAACGGTGTCGGACACCCGGCCGCAGGGCGCCCCGCCCGCGGACGCCGACCGCCTGCCGGACGGCTGAGGGCTTCGCCCGCGCTCTCCGTACCCTGGGACCAGGTTCACCGGACCCCGGCGGAAAGGCATCATGAATCCCGTGCCCCACGCGACCCCGCTCCGCCGCGCCCCCGTCCAGCGGCGCAGCGCCGAACGGCTGACCAGGATCCTCGACGCCTGCGCCGAACTCCTCGACGAGGTGGGCTACGACGCGCTGAGCACCCGTGCCGTCGCGGTGCGCGCCGGCGTGCCCATCGGCTCGGTCTACCGCTTCTTCGGCAACAAACGGCAGATGGCCGACGCCCTCGCGCAGCGCAATCTGGAGCGGTACACCGAGCGGGTCACCAGGCGCCTGGAGCGGGCGGCGGCGGGGGACTGGCGGGCCGCGATGGACGCCGTCCTGGACGAGTACCTGGTGATGAAGCGCACCGCGCCCGGCTTCTCCCTGGTCGACTTCGGCAACCAGATCCCGGTCGGCGCCCGCCAGGCGGAGCCCAACAGCCGGGTCGCCGACCGGCTTTCCGCACTGCTCGCCGGCTATATCGGCCGGGCCCCCGACGACGAACTGCGGCGGGCCTTCCTGGTCGCCGTGGAGAGCGCGGACACCCTGGTCCAACTGGCCTTCCGGCTCGACCCGGAGGGCGACGAGGCGATCATCCACGAGACGCGGGAACTGCTGCGGGCCTACCTGGGACGGCTGCTGGACTGACCGGCGAGGTGCCTCGCCGACCCCGAGGGTCGGCCTCGTCCGCCCCGAGGGCGGCGGGGAGGAGGCGGGGGAACATCGCGCTAGTTAGTCATATTGTCGGATTGCGCCGCCAGGGGGATATCTGACGGCGCGCCGGGCGTCGATGCCGTCCGGCGTCGTGCGCATTGGGCAGAGTCCACACGAGATCGATTTGTGTGAAAATCGTCTGACTCGGAGGAAACGCCCATGCCCACCCGGACATTCCCACGCACCGCCGGTACCCGCGCCGGCGCCACCGTCGTCCTCACCGCACTCGCCGCGGCGGGCGCGTCGTGGGTGGCGGCACCGACCGCCATGGCCCAAGGGGAGAACGGCGACATCAGAATCCACCGGGTCGGCACGCCCTACGGCGTCTCGAAGGACGACCCCACGGTCTGCCGGTTCTACCTCGATGCCGTCAACTTCGACATCCTGCCCGTCATCGCCTACACCATCACGCCCCAGCCCCCGCTGCCCACCTCCGCCACCGTCACCGGCACCATCCAGCTCGCCGGGGGCGCCGGGCACACCGACCCGCTGGGGCTCGCGGACGGCCAGTACCGGATCACCTGGACCGCGGCCGGCGCCCTCAAGGAGAAGGTCTTCCGCGTCAACTGCCGGGAGAACGGCGCCCAGGGCGCGCCCGGCCAGATCGACGACCACCAGCAGCAGGAGCACAACGAGCAGCCGCAGGAGCACAACGACACGAACTGGGGCCAGAACGGCGACCACGGCGGCCCGCAGGGCGGGGTGCACGCCGGCGGCGGCGGACTCGTGGACACCGCGGCCGCGTACTCCCCGGTGGGCGCCGCCGCGGCGGTGGGCCTGATCGCGGTCGGCGGGGTCGTGTACGTCCGGCGCAACCGCCGTCGTCCCCATGGCGCCGCGTAGGCGCAGACGCAGGCCCTGGTACCGGACCCGCGCCTACCGCCTCGCCAGGACGGCCGTCCTCGCGGCCGTCCTGGTGTCCCTCGTCAGGCGGTGCGGGGACGACGGCCCGCCGGACCACGCCCAGGCCGTCGCCGCCGGGGCGGACTCGGGCCCGGCCGTCCGCTACGCCCGCCCGCTGCCCCGGTCCCGGCCCACCTCCCTGCGCATCCCCTCCCTCGGCCTCGACGCCCGGATCGTCGGCGTAGGTCTCGACAAGGACCGGCAGCTGGAGACACCGCCGTTCGGCCAGCCCAAGGCGGCCGGCTGGTACGAGGGCGGCGCCACCCCCGGCGAGGCGGGCACCGCGATCGCCGTCGGCCACCGCGACACCCCCTCCGGACCCGCCGTGTTCGCCGCGCTCCCGCTGGTCAAGCCCGGCAAGACGATCGAGGCGCGGCGCGCGGACGGCCGTACCGCCGTCTACACCGTCGACCGGGTCAAGGTCTTCGACAAGTCCGGCTTCCCCGACAAGGAGGTCTACGGCCGCTCCCGCCTCCCCGAGCTGCGCCTGCTGACCTGCGGGGGGCTGTACAGCAGGCGTACCGGGTACAGCAGCAACGTGGTGGTCTTCGCCCATCTCACCGCGACCAGGTGAGTCCGCACGGCGAGAACGTCTGGCGCCAGAAAACTATCGCCGCTAGTTTAAGGGGCGGATGACGCGTTCCCGCCGGGAGGAAGCACCATGAAGGCACACGACGGTCTGTACATCGACGGCGGCTGGCGCCCCGCCGCGCGCCCGGACGAGGTGATCGAGGTCCTGAACCCGGCCGACGAGCAGGTCATCGGCCGGGTCCCGGCCGCCGGGCCCGAGGATGTGGACGCCGCCGTCCGCGCGGCCCGCGCCGCCCTGCCCGGCTGGGCCGCCACCCCGCCCGCCGAGCGCGCGGCCCGCCTGGCCGCGCTCCGGGACGCGCTCGCGGCCCGCAAGGACGAGATCGCCGAGACGGTCACCGCCGAACTCGGCTCGCCGCCCGCGTTCGCGCAGTCCGTGCACGCGGGCCTGCCCATCGCGGTGGCCGGCAGCTACGCCGAACTCGCCGCGAGCCGCCCCTTCGAGGAGAAGGTCGGCAACTCCACCGTCCTGCACGAGCCGGTCGGCGTGGTCGGCGCGATCACCCCCTGGAACTACCCGCTGCACCAGATCGTCGCCAAGGTCGCCCCGGCGCTCGCCGCCGGCTGCACGGTCGTCCTCAAGCCCGCCGAGGACACCCCGCTCACCGCGCAGCTGTTCGCCGAGGCGGTGCACGAGGCGGGGCTCCCGGCAGGCGTGTTCAACCTCGTCACCGGCCTCGGACCGGTCGCGGGCCAGGCCCTGGCCGAGCACCCGGAGGTGGACCTCGTCTCCTTCACCGGCTCCACCGCCGTCGGCCGCCGCATCGGCGCGCTGGCCGGCGGCGCCGTGAAGCGGGTCGCCCTGGAACTGGGCGGCAAGTCCGCCAACGTCATCCTGCCGAGCGCCGACCTCGCCAAGGCGGTCCACGCCGGCGTCGCCAACGTGATGGCCAACTCCGGGCAGACGTGCAGCGCCTGGACGAGGATGCTGGTCCACCGCGACCGGTACGAGGAGGCCGTCGAGCTGGCCGCGGCCGCCGCCGCCAAGTACGCCGACCGCATCGGGCCGCTGGTCAGCGCCAAGCAGCAGGCGCGGGTGCGCGGTTACATCGAAAAGGGCCTCGCGGAGGGCGCCCGCCTGGTCGCGGGCAGCCCCGAAGCGCCGCGCGAGAAAGGCTACTTCGTCAGCCCGACCGTCTTCGCCGACGTCACGCCCGAGATGACCATCGCCCAGGAGGAGATCTTCGGCCCGGTGCTCTCGGTCCTCGCCTACGACGACGAGGACGACGCCCTGCGCATCGCCAACGGCACGGTGTACGGCCTGGCCGGCGCGGTCTGGGCCGGCGACGAGGACGAGGCGGTGGCCTTCGCCCGGCGCATGGACACCGGGCAGGTCGACATCAACGGCGGCCGCTTCAACCCGCTCGCGCCGTTCGGCGGTTACAAGCAGTCCGGGGTCGGCCGGGAACTCGGCAGCCACGGCCTCGACGAGTACCTCCAGACCAAGTCCTTCCAGTTCTGAGGGAGTTCGCCTGCCATGGCCGTACGAGCCGCTGTCCTGCCCGCCGTCGGCGAGCCTTTGGAGATAACCGGCATCGAGCTGCCCGAACCCGGCCCCGGACAGGTCCGGGTCCGGCTCGCGGCGGCCGGGGTGTGCCACTCCGACCTGTCCCTGTCCGACGGCACGATGAGCGTGCCCGTGCCCGCCGTGCTCGGTCACGAGGGCGCGGGGACGGTCGTCGCCGTCGGACCGGACGTCACCCATGTCTCGCCGGGCACGCCCGTCGTCCTCAACTGGGCGCCCGCCTGCGGGACGTGCCACGCCTGTTCGCTCGGCGAGGTCTGGCTGTGCGCCAACGCGCTGAACGGCGCGGCCTCCGTCTACGCCCACGCCGCCGACGGCACCCCGCTGCACCCCGGTCTGAACGTCGCCGCGTTCGCCGAGGAGACCGTCGTCTCCGCGTCCTGCGTGCTGCCGCTGCCCGGCGGTGTCCCGCTGACCGACGCCGCGCTCCTCGGCTGCGCCGTGCTCACCGGGTACGGCGCGATCCACCACTCGGCGGGGGTGCGGCCCGGTGAGAGCGTCGCCGTGTTCGGCGCGGGCGGGGTCGGGCTCGCCGCGCTCCAGTCGGCCCGGATCGCGGGCGCGTCGCGGATCGTCGCCGTGGACGTCTCGCCCGCGAAGGAATCCCTCGCGCGCGCCGCCGGTGCCACGGACTTCCTGCTCGCCGGTGCGACCACGCCCCGCGAGATCCGCGCCCTCACCGGCAAGCAGGGCGTGGACGTCGCCGTCGAGTGCGCGGGCCGCGCGGTCAGCATCCGCGCGGCCTGGGAGTCCACCCGGCGGGGCGGCCGTACGACGGTCGTCGGCATCGGCGGCAAGGACCAGCAGGTCACCTTCAACGCCCTCGAACTCTTCCACTGGGGCCGCACCCTCTCCGGCTGCGTCTACGGCAACAGCGACCCCTCCCGCGATGTCCCCCTGCTCGCCGAGCACGTCCGCACCGGCCGCCTGGACCTGTCCGCCCTGGTCACGGAACGGATCACCCTGGAGGACATCCCGCAAGCCTTCGAGAACATGAAGGAGGGGAAGGGCGGGCGGGCGCTGGTGGTGTTCTGAGGGGCCCCGGACCGTGGCTGGGAGCGCCCCGAAGGGGCGCGGGGAACCGCGCGACCAGCCACGTCCGACCCGCACCCCGCAACGCACCACTCACCCGCTTCGGCCGGTACCGAACCGCCGTCACCCGGCCTCGCCCGCCTGCCGTAGCCGCTCGTACTGCTGCGCGAGGCCGTCCAGGATCGCGGTCAGTCCCGTTTCGAAGGCCCGTTCGTCGATCTTCTCCTGCTGCTCCGCGAGGAGATGGGCCTGCCCGAGGTGCGGGTAGTCGGCCGGATCGTACGCGCTCGCGTCGTCCACGAAGCCGCCGGCGAAGGAGCCGAGCGCCGAGCCCATGATGAAGTACCGCATCAGCGCCCCGATGGACGTGGCCTGCGCCGGCGGCCACCCCGCGTCGACCATCGCGCCGTACGCCGCGTCCGCCACCCGCAGCGCGGCCGGCCGGCGACCGGGTCCGCGCGCGAGCACGGGGACGATGTTGGGGTGCGCGCGCAGCGCGGCCCGGTAGGAGACGGCCCAGTCGTGCAGCGCGGTCCGCCACGGCCGGCCGTCCTCGAACATCGACAGGTCGACCAGCGCGCTCACCGAGTCCGCGACCGCCTCCAGGATTTCGTCCTTCGTGCGGAAGTGGTTGTACAGCGAGGGCCCGCTCACCCCCAGCTCCGCGGCGAGCCGCCGGGTGGAGACCGCCGCCAGCCCCTCCCGGTCCACGAGTTCGCGGGCCGCCCGGACGATCCGGTCGGTGCTGAGCAGGGGCTTGCGTGGTCGGGCCATGGCGCACATAGTAGGGCTGCGCCTGTAAACTAGCAGTGCTAATTTAAATGGGAGAGGTGATCTCGTGGTGAACCTGGGGCTCAGCGAGGAGCAGGAGGCCGTACGGCGGCTCGCGCGGGACTTCGTGGCCCGCGAGATCGCCCCGCACGTGATCGCCTGGGACCGGGCCGAGGAGGTCGACCGGGGCATCGTGAAGAAGCTCGGGGAAGTCGGCTTCCTCGGGCTGACGATGCCGGAGGAGTACGGCGGCTCCGGCGGCGACCACCTGTCGTACTGCCTGGTCACCGAGGAGCTGGGCCGCGGGGACTCCTCGGTGCGCGGCATCGTGTCCGTCTCCCTCGGCCTCGTGGCCAAGTCCGTCGCGGCCTGGGGCGACGAGGAGCAGAAGCGGCGCTGGCTGCCGGGGCTGACCGCGGGCGAGTACGTCGGCTGCTTCGGCCTCACCGAGCCCGGCACCGGCTCCGACGCGGGCAGCCTCACCACCCGCGCGGTGCGCGACGGCGACGCGTACGTCCTCAACGGCACCAAGATGTTCATCACCAATGGCACCTGGGCGGACGTCGTCCTGCTGTTCGCCCGCTCCACCGACGCCCCCGGCCACAAGGGCGTGAGCGCCTTCCTGGTGCCGGCCGACACGCCCGGCCTGAGCCGTCGCCCGATCCACGGCAAGCTCGGTCTGCGCGGCCAGGCCACCGCCGAACTCGTCCTCGAGGACGTGCGGGTACCGGCCTCCGCGCTGCTGGGCGAGGAGGGCAAGGGCTTCTCGGTCGCCATGTCCGCGCTGGCCAAGGGCCGGATGTCCGTGGCGGCGGGCTGCGTCGGGATAGCGCAGGCCGCCCTGGACGCGGCCGTCGGATACGCCGGGGAACGCGAGCAGTTCGGCAAGCCGATCGCCCGCCACCAGCTGGTGCAGGAGCTGATCAGCGACATCGCCGTCGACGTGGACGCGGCCCGGCTGCTGACCTGGCGGGTCGCCGATCTGATCGACCGGGGCGAGCCGTTCGCCGTCGAGTCCTCCAAGGCCAAGCTGTTCGCCTCCGAGGCCGCCGTCCGCGCGGCCAACAACGCGCTCCAGGTCTTCGGCGGCTACGGCTACATCGACGAGTACCCGGTCGGCAAACTCCTGCGCGACGCGCGGGTGATGACCCTGTACGAGGGCACCAGCCAGATCCAGAAGCTCCTCATCGGCCGTTCCCTGACCGGGGTTTCGGCGTTCTGAGGCCGCCGGGCAAGGTTTTTCCCGGCGGTCTGAGTACGGTCTGAGTAGCCGAGCGGATGTGGCGCGCGCCGCGCGCGCCGATGCTCTTGCCCATGAGTGACACATCGGTCAAGCAGCAGAGCACGGCCGCCTTCTACGGCCAGGCCGTCGCGTCCTTCGCCATCGCGATGGCGGCCACCTCCATCGGCATCTTCCGGCTGGACACCGACGCATGGGTGCGCGCGTTCCTCGCGATCGCCGTCCTGTACCTCGTCACCTCCGCCTTCACCCTCGCCAAGGTGATCCGGGACCGCCAGGAGGCCGGACAGATCATCAGCCGGGTCGATTAGGCCCGGCTGGACAAGCTCCTCGCCGAGTACGACCCCTTCGCCGACGAGCTCTGACCGCTGCGCACCGCCTGCGGCCTGCTGCGCTAAGCGCTCGCTCATCGTCGGCGGTATGGTGGTGCCCCTGTCACCGAGAGGGGCGTAAGAGGGATGAGTACGGCGGCGGAGACGACCGGCGGCGAGGCGGAGCCGTGGGAAGAGGTCACCCCTGACGCGGCCCGGCGGCTGCTGGTCGCCGCCGTGGAGGCCTTCGCCGAGCGCGGCTACCACGCGACGACGACGCGGGACATCGCGGGCCGCGCCGGGATGAGCCCGGCCGCGCTCTACATCCACTACAAGACCAAGGAAGAACTGCTCCACCGGATCAGCCGCATCGGGCACGACAAGGCCCTGGACATCCTGCGCACGGCGGCCCGGCGCGAGGGCCCCGCGAGGGAGCGGCTCGCCGACGCGGTCAGCTCCTTCGTCCGCTGGCACGCCGGGCGGCGCACCACCGCGCGGGTCGTGCAGTACGAGCTCGACGCCCTCGGTCCCGAGGCCCGCGCCGAGATCCTCGGGCTGCGCCGGCAGGTCGACGCCGAGGTGCGCGGGATCATCGAGGACGGCGTCGCCGCGGGCGAGTTCGACGTGCCGGACGTCCAGGGCACCACGCTCGCCGTGCTGTCGCTGTGCATCGACGTGGCCCGCTGGTTCAACATCGACGGGCCGCGTACGCCGGAGGCGGTCGGCGAGCTGTACGCCGAGCTGGTGCTGCGGATGGTCGGGGCGGTGGAGGCGGACGGGACGGTGGAGGCGGTCGGGGCGGTCGGGGCGGAGTAGCCCCGGCCGCGACCGGTGCCTACAGGTAGTACCGGGACACCGATTCCGCCACGCACACCGGCTTGTCGCCGCCCTCGCGCTCCACGGTGAAGGCGACGGCGACCTGGATCCCGCCGGTGACGTCCTCCACGCCGGTGATCCTCGCGGTGGCGCGCAGCCGGGAGCCGACGGGGACGGGCGCGGGGAAGCGGACCTTGTTCGTGCCGTAGTTGACGCCCATCTTCACGCCCTCCACCCGCAGCAGCTGCGGGCCGAACAGCGGCAGCAGGGAGAGCGTGAGGTAGCCGTGCGCGATGGTCGTGCCGAACGGCCCCGCGGCGGCCTTCTCGGGGTCCACGTGGATCCACTGGTGGTCCCCGGTGGCCTCGGCGAACAGATCGATCCGCTTCTGGTCGACCTCCAGCCACTCGGTGGGGCCCAGCTGCTCGCCCACGGCCGCCTTCAGCTCGGCGGGGGAGGTGAAGATCCTCGGTGCTGCCATGTTCCCGGCCTCTCGATCGCGTTCCTAAGCAACTGCTTAGCATGGTCGGGTGCGCGGTCGATGTCAACGGATTGACTAGGCTCTGAGGAGTGCCGCAGATTCCCGAGAAGATCCATGAGCTCACCGTCGGACAGCTGTCCGCGCGCAGCGGCGCCGCCGTGTCCGCGCTGCACTTCTACGAGGCCAAGGGCCTGATCTCCAGCCGCCGCACCAGTGGCAACCAGCGCCGCTTCAGCCGGGACACGCTGCGCCGGGTGGCGTTCATCCGCGCGGCCCAGCGGGTCGGCATCCCGCTCGCGACGATCCGCTCCGCGCTGGCCGAACTGCCGCAGGAGCGGACGCCGACGCGGGAGGACTGGGCGCGGCTGTCGCAGGCGTGGCGCTCGGAACTGGACGAGCGGATCACGCAGCTCAACCGGCTGCGCGATCACCTGACCGACTGCATCGGGTGCGGATGCCTGTCGCTGGACACCTGTGTGCTGTCCAACCCGGACGATGTGTTCGGGGAGCGGCGGGCGGGGTCGCGGCTGATGGCGGAGGGGCGCTGAGTCCCGGCAGCGGCCCGCGGCCCCTTTCCGGTCACTCGTACTCCGTGCCGCCCTTGCGGGTCAGATACGCCGGGCTCACCGCCTTCGCGATCGCCCGCCCACCGGTCACCGCGCTGTACCGCTCGGTGGCCGGCCGTATCACCACGCCCTCGCGCAGGTGCAGTTCCCGGCCGGAGACCGTCTCCCGGCCGCTCGCGACCGAGAGCACCCGGTCGATGTCGTACGGCCCGCTGTACAGCCGCGGCACCACCGGCAGCTCACCGTCCAGCACATCGGTGTCCAGCCAGCGCACGGTGCCCTCGATCTCCGCCGAGACGTCGAACACCGCGTACCCCAGGGTCTCCCGGCGGCCGTCCGCGCCGTAGGTGAGGTCCTGGACGCCCGCGCCGTACACCTCCCCGAAGACGCCGACGCGCCGCGCCCCGAGGCGTCCGGCGAGCCGGGCGGCGGCCTCGGCGACGCCGTGCGCGTGCGCGGCGCGCCAGTACAGGTTCCGGGGGTCCTCCTTGAGCGCCAGCGACTTCGCGCCGAAGCCCTTGGAGGAGACGTACACCCGGTCCTCGCCGGCGACGTACGTCAGCAGGCAGGCCGAGCCGTGCAGCTTCTCCGTGAGGACCACCGGCTCGCCGGGCGCGAAGATGTCCGGGTAGCGCTGGATGTTCTCGATGTCCACCCAGGGCAGCAGCTCGGGTGCCGGCTCCACCTCGCCGTTCATGGTGGGCGGGACGGGCGGTACCCACTTGGTGATGCCGAGCCGCTCCGCGAAGTCCGTGCCCTCGACGGCCGCGGCGGCGAGATCCACGCCGTCCAGTGCCTTCGGCCGGCAGACGATGCCCTGCGACAGCTCGCCCCGCAGCCGTACCGCCCTGACCCGGTTCGCCGCGGCCCCCGCGAGCCGCCCGGTCAGCCCCAACTCCTCGATCAACTCGTCGGGAAGTAGGGCCTGTTCGGGGATGTAGAGCGCCACCTCGCCGCTGCGGAACGCCCCCTTGGCCACCACGGCCCGGTACAGCCCCACCTGCGCCAGCTCCAGCGCGTCGGCGTTCGGGTGCTCGTGTACGGTCAGCACCTCGGCGGTCACCCGCAGCGTGGACATGGAGATCCCCGTTCGTGTCGTCTTCTGCTTCAACTCCCGCCAGTATTACGGTCGTTAATCTCCTGGTACGACCCGATTCCCGCTTGCTACCGTTCCGCCGGCCTCTGCGCTGCGCCGAGCCGACCCGTACTGGCGCAGCCCCTCCGCCACCAACTGTGCGTTGGAGGAGGCCCGTTCGCCGGTCGGCAGGAGCAGGGTGTCCTCCAGGCCGATACGGGTGGCCAGATTCCGGCGGGCCGCCAGGCGGAGGACCGGCCAGGTGCCGCCCTCCTCGCCGTGCAGCAGGACGGGGCGGCCGTGGGCATCGCCCAGGGCGGCCAGCAGGGCGTCGGCCGAGGCTTCCGACGTGGCCGGGTCCGGGTCCGTCACCTCGGCCAGGACGCGCAGCACCCGCGGGCCGAGCGGTGAGGCGGCGAAGCGGGCCGCGCCGTCCGTGCCCGACCAGACGCCCGCCTCGACGGCCACGCCCCGCTCCAGCAGCAGGGCGGCCAGTTCCTCCGCGCCCGGTTCATGCCAGTTGACCGAGGCGGCGTCGGGCAGCAGGGTCCAGGAGCGGACGCGGGCGAGCCGGGCGGCGGGGTCGGGTTCGGCCCAGGCGCCGGTGGTCACCCCGATCGGCACCGCGACCTCGGCGCGCAGCGCTTCCAGGACCGGGGTGAGGACACGCGGGGAGAGACTGTCGTGCCCGCACGGGCACTTGGGGTGGACATGGACCTCCGTGGCCCCGGCCGCGACGGCCCCCGCGGCGGAGCGCGCCAGCTCCTTCGGCGACATCGGCACGGCCGCCCCGTGCCCGGCCGTACGCCTTCCGTTCAGACAAGCCTGCACCATCCCCCGATGGTGCCAGCCCCCGCCGACGAAAGTCACCGACGCGGAGACCTGCGGCGCGGAAGCGGTGGGTCGGAGTCGTGGGCGCGAAAGGCTGCGGCGCGGAATCGATGGACGGGAGTCGGGGGCGCGAAGGCTGGCGGCGCGGAACTGGTGGATCGGAACCGGGGACGTGGAGGTCGGCGGCGCGGACGCGGTGGATCGGGGTCGGGGACGTGGAGGCCGGCGGCGCGATAGCCTGCGGCGCGGAACTGGTGGGTCGGAGTCGGGGGCGCGAATGGCTGCGGCGCGGAACCGGCGGACGGGACTCGGAGGCGCGAAAGCCTGCGGTGCGAAACCGGCAGATCGGAGCCGTGACGCCAACCGGCGGTGAAAGCGGCTGGCGTGATCCGGCGCATCTGAGTCGGGGACGCGAAACCGGCGGAGCGGGGTCGGGGCGTGAAAGCCAGCGGCGCGAAGGCTCGCGGCGCGAACCAGTGGATCGGAGTCGGGCAGCGAAATCCGGCGGAGCGGACCCGGCGGAGCACGGGGGCGCGGCATCCCCTGCGCAGCCCCCGGAACTTACCCCGGCGGCGCCCCTCGTGGGCACCGGAACCTTCCTCGGCGGCGCCCCTCGTGGGCACCGAACCTTTCCCTGGTGGCGATCCTCGGTGGCGCCCGGAGCTTCCCCCGTGGCGACCCTGTTCGGTCTTCGGAACTTCCCCCGGCAGTGACCCTGTGCGGCCCTGGAACCTCTCCCGGCAGCGCTCCTCGGTGTCCCTCGGAACATTCCCCGTCGGCGGCCCCCAGCGCCTCTCGGCGGCACCCTGCCCCTCGGAGGCCCCCGTAACCTTGCCCGTCGGCGACCCTCTGTGGCCCCCGGAGCTTCCCCCGGCGGCGCCCCTCGGTGGCCCTCGGAAGGTTCACCCTCGGCGGCCCTTCGCCGGCCTCGGTGGTTCGGTCAGGCCGTCATCAGCAGTCGTCCCCGCTGGGCGCCCGCCAGAGCGCGCGGAGAGAGTACCGGGCGTGGGACGAGTATGCCGCAGTCGCCGCACACCGGTCCGGAGGACGGCTCGTGGTCGAGGCCGTAGCGCCAGACCAGCCGGTCGGCGCCGCAGACCGGGCAGCTCGCCCCCGGCTCCCGCTCCAGCGCGTCGATCAGCCTGCGCAGCACCTCGGCCAGCGGATCGGACGGATGCACCCGCGGGTCGTCGCACCAGGCGACCCCGAAGCCGCCCCAGGTCAGCCGGTGCCAGTCGTCCACGCTGCCCGGCCGGCGCAGTCCGTCGTGCTTCTCCCGGCGGCGGCGCTCGGTGAACTCGCTCTCGTAGGCGAGCCAGACCGAGCGGGCCTCCTCCAGCTCCTCCAGCGCGGCCACGAGCCGCGCCGGGTCGGGGGAGCGGTCCTCGGGATCGAACCCGGCCCGCGCGCACAGATGGTCCCATGTCGCCCGATGCCCGTAAGGGGCGAACTTCTCAAGGCACTTGCGCAGCGAATAGCGCCGCAGCGCCAGATCGCAGCCCGGATCGCGTACCTGTCTCGCCAGACTCCGGAAACCGGCCATCGCTCTGCACCTCCGTCACACCTGCACCTGTTCCGCGGCCACTTCGGCGTCGTCGTACGGACGTCGCCTGATAGACGTTTCGACCGGCGCTTCGGCTCCATCTCTTCTCGCGCTTGTTCTGCTCGGCCTTCCCGCAAACTCCAAAAGTTGACGCATGTTCATCTTCAACTCCGGGGATACCGGCGGTAACGTTCGCGCACCCCAGTCGCTAGGAGCTGCCATGCCACGGCGCACCCCACGGACCGCCCTTGACAGAGTGAGAACGTTCCGCCGACTCCCCGGGTTCCTGAAGTCCGCGTCGGTATGCGTTCTGATAGCCGGACTTGTCTCCCCCATTACCCAGGGCACCGCGAGCGCGGCCACCCCCACCGCCCCCAAGGCCGCCGCGAACGACTACTGCGGCGGCCAGTGTTCGGACATCCTGCCGCCCGGCGAGAACGGCAACGCCACCCTCGCGCAGATCCTCCTCAACCAGGGCTTCGGCACCCAGCCCGCGCACGCCGAGGACCAGCTCGGCCCGTACGCCGGCCTGGCCACCGGCTACAAGAACCTGAGCGACGCGACGATCAACAACTTCTTCAACGACGCCTCCTTCGGCGTCCCCGCCGACCAGGTCGCCTCGACCGAGAAGCCGGCCGGGCGCGGTGACGTGACGATCGTGCGCGACAAGAAGACCGGTGTGCCGCACATCACCGGCACCACCCGCTACGGCACCGAGTTCGGCGCCGGGTACGCCGCGGCCGAGGACCGGCTCTGGCTGATGGACGTCTTCCGGCACGTGGGCCGCGGCCAGCTGACCTCCTTCGCGGGCGGCGCCGCCGCCAACCAGGGCCTGGAGCAGGAGTTCTACCGCAACGCCCCCTACACCGAGGCCGACCTCCAGGCGCAGATCGACCGCGCCGTGGCGGACAACGGCGCCCGCGGCCAGCAGGCCCTCGCCGACGCCGACGCCTACCTGGACGGCATCAACTCCTACATCGACGCCTCCGACAGCGGCCGCTACTTCCCCGGCGAGTACGACCTGACCGGCCACAAGGACGCGATCACCAACGCCGGCACCATCGACCACTTCAAGATCACCGACCTGGTGGCGCTGGCCTCCGTCATCGGCTCCCTGTTCGGCTCCGGCGGCGGCGGAGAGGTGAACAACGCCCTGTCCCTGATGGCCGCGCAGGACAAGTACGGCGTCGAACAGGGCACCAAGGTCTGGGAGTCCTTCCGCGAGCGCAACGACCCCGAGGCCGTCCTCACCGTCCACGACGGCCAGAGCTTCCCGTACGGCGCCAAGCCCGCCACCGCCAAGGGGCAGGCGCTGCCCGACGCCGGCTCGGTGACCCCGGAACCGCTGGTCTACGACCGCACCGGCAGCGCGGCCACCGCCGCCGCCAAGAGCGCCTCCACCACGGCCGCGAAGACGGACCTCAGCTCCGCCCACCGCGGGATGTCCAACGCGCTGGTGGTGAGCGGCAAACACACCGCGAGCGGCCATCCGATCGCCGTCTTCGGACCGCAGACCGGCTACTTCGCGCCGCAGCTGCTCATGCTCCAGGAGATCCAGGGCCCCGGCATCAGCGCCCGCGGCGCCTCCTTCGCGGGCCTGAGCATGTACGTCGAACTCGGCCGTGGCCAGGACTACTCCTGGAGCGCGACCACCTCGGGCCAGGACATCATCGACACCTACGCCGTCGAGCTGTGCCAGGACGACTACCACTACCTGTACCACGGCACCTGCACCGCCATGGACAAGGTGGAGCAGAAGAACTCCTGGTCGCCCACGCTGGCCGACGGCACCGCCGCCGGGTCGTACACCATGCGGGTGTGGCGCACCAAGTACGGTCCGGTGGAGTACCGGGCGACGGTCGGCGGCAAGAAGGTCGCCTACACCAGTCTGCGCTCCTCCTATCTGCACGAGGTCGACTCGATCGTCGGCTTCCAGATGCTGAACGACCCCGGCTACATCAAGGGGCCCCAGGACTTCCAGAGCGCGGCGCAGCACATCAACTACACCTTCAACTGGTTCTACGCCGACTCCCAGCACACCGCCTACTACAACAGCGGTGACAACCCGGTCCGCGCGGACGGCGTCGACGCGGAGTTCCCGGTGTGGGCGCAGCCCGCGTACGAGTGGAAGAACTGGAACCCGGACACCAACACGGCCGACTACACCCCGCCCTCCGCCCACCCCAACTCCATCGACCAGGACTACTACATCTCCTGGAACAACAAGCAGGCCAAGGACTACACCACCGCCTCCTGGGGCGACGGCTCCGTGCACCGCGGCAACCTGCTGGACGACCGGGTGAAGAAGCTGGTCGCGGCCGGCGGGGTGACCCGCGCCAAGCTGGTGCAGGCCATGGCGTCCGCGGGCGTCACCGACCTGCGGGCCGAGGACGTGCTGCCCGAGCTGCTCCAGGTGATCGACTCCTCGCCGGTGACCGACCCCGCGGCGGCCGACGCGGTGAACAAGCTCCAGGCATGGGTGAGCGCGGGCGCCCAGCGCACCGAGACCTCCGCCGGCTCCAAGACCTACGCGAACGCCGACGCGATCCGCATCCTGGACGCCTGGTGGCCGCTGCTGGTCAAGGCGGAGTTCCAGCCGGGTCTCGGCGACGATCTGTACAACGCGCTGACCGGCAACCTGACCGTGGACGAGGCGCCGTCCGCCGGACACGGCCCGACCGGCTCGCACGCCGGAAGCTCCTTCCAGTACGGCTGGTGGAGCTATGTCGACAAGGACATCCGCTCGGTGCTCGGGCAGAACGTGCAGGGCCCCCTCGCCGAGAAGTACTGCGGCGGCGGGAACCTCGGCTCCTGCCGGGACGCCCTGATCAGCACCCTGAAGCAGGCCGCCGGGATGACCGCCGCCCAGGTCTATCCGGGCGACAGCCTCTGCTCCGCCGGCGACCAGTGGTGTGCCGACTCGATCGTCCAGCGCACGCTGGGCGGCATCAAGCACGGCAACATCAGCTGGCAGAACCGGCCGACCTTCCAGCAGGTCGTGGAGTACACCTCGCACCGGTGAGCTCCGCGCCGGGCGAGCGGTGACTGGCGGCGGGTCAGCCGATCCGGCCCGCCGCCAGCACCACCCGCGCCAGTTCGGGGTGCAGGATGTCGCCGTGCGCCCCGGCCGGCGGGCCGCCCCGGCGGACCACCGCCGCCGCGTCCACGTTCGCGCACCCGGACGCGGGCAGCCGGCCCGCCAGGGCTCCGGCCAGATCCAGCTGTACGGTGCCCGGCACCGCCTGCACCCCGTCATGGCCGAGCGCGCCCCACCGGGGACCGAGCACGGCCGCGATCTCGGTGCCCAGGCAGGACCGGTCGTCCCCGGAGAGCCGGGAGGCCAGCGGGTAGAACGTGCCGAGTGCCGCGTCGAAGTGGGAGTAGCAGCACACCAGCGGGCCGTCGATCCGCCGCTGCTGATCCTTCAACGCGCCCGACTTGTGCGGGTCGTCGGGCAGCCGCTCGGCGAACGCGTGGTGCGAGAAGGCCCCTTCGAGCAGCGTCACGGACTTCACCGGACGCGCCGCGCCGGGCAGCCCCCGCAGCGCGAACGACACCAGGCGCGCGCCGAAGCTGTGCCCCACCAGATGCACCCGCACCCCCGGCGCCCTGGCCGCCAGCTGGCCCAGCAGCGGCCCGAGTCCATGCTCGCCGACGGTCCCGGCCCGCCCCTTCATCCGGTAGTACGCCGCCTGCCGCAGCAGCTCCTTCGCGCCCTCCCAGGGGTTCGGCAGGCTGAACCCCTCGCTGCCGCCCGGCGCCGCGACCGCGGCCAGCGCGTCGGCGAACTCGGCGCAGGCGGTGGCGGGTTCCTCGGTGAACACGGTCGGCTCGCCGTCCTCGTCGGTGTCCGCCGCCGCCGGACCCGCCCCGTCCAGCAGCAGCCGCACCAGCCGCCCGAACTCCGTCAGCCCCGCCTGGCCCTCCGGGTGCTGGTCGAGCAGCCGGGCGAGCTGGCCGACGGTGCTCGCCCGGTCCGGGAAGACCCCGAGCAGCGCGCGCCGGGTGTCCTTGTCCAGCGCCGGTCCCGGCGCCGCCTCCGCCTCCGTGGCCACCACCGACTTCGGGAAGTCGGGGATGGGCTCGTCGCTGAACCGCATCGACGGCCAGATCACCCCGGCGTACCCGAGGCGCGCCTTGGGGGCGAGCGACGGGAAGGGGGCGAAGAAGCGGCGGTACAGGCGGGTCGCGGCCGAGCGGTCGTCGTTCCAGCCGTGCGCGAAGACGACCAGGTCGCGCACGCCGTGCTCGGTGACCTGCGCCAGCAGGCGGTCGCGTTCGGGCGGGTCGACGTCCCCGCTCGTGTCGAAGGTCAGCTCCCAGTAGGGAGACACGCTCATCCCGGAATCCGCCATGTCAGGCTCCCTCGCCCCGCGGAGAACGACGCGTTACCTACTGTAATTGTCCCGCGACACAGCGGAGTTGAAACCGGTCCCCGCGCGTCACGTGTACAGCAGGTATTCCTTCCGGATCCGCCGGAACGCGGCCAGTTCCTGCTGCCAGGCGCCCACCACCTCGTCGGTGTCCGCGCCCGCGTCGATCATCGTGCGCACCCGGTCCGAACCGGTCAGCTTGTCGATCCAGTCGTCCGGCCGCCAGGCGAAGCCGTCCCAGACCTTGCGCGCGGTCACCAGCAGGGCGATCCCGGTGCGCACGGGGTCGAAGGCCGCCCGGTCCGTCACATGGACCTGCACCCCGCCCACCGTCGTGCCCTCGAACTTGGAGAACGTGGGCGCGAAGTACGCCTCCCGGAACCGCACGCCCGGCAGCCCCAGCCCGTTCGCGGCCGCCGCCCAGCGGCCGTCGATGCCCTCGGCGCCGAGGAGTTCGAACGGGCGGGTGGTGCCGCGGCCCTCGGAGAGGTTCGTGCCCTCGAACATGCAGGTGCCGGAGTACACCAGCGCCGTGTCCGGGGTCGGCATGTTGGGGCTCGGCGGCACCCAGGGCAGGCCCGAGGCGTCGTAGAAGTCGGTGCGCCGCCAGCCCGTCATCAGGACGGTCTCCAGGGGCACCGGCGCGCCGAGGAACTCCTTGTCGAACAGCCGGGCCAGTTCCGCGACGGTCATCCCGTGCGCCTGCGCGATCGGCTGCCGCCCGACGAACGTGGCGAACTCCTTGTGCAGCACCGGCCCTCGGGCCTCCCGTCCGGTGACCGGGTTCGGGCGGTCGAGCACCACGAAGCGCTTGCCGGCGAGCCGGGCGGCCTCCATGCAGTCGTACAGCGTCCAGATGTACGTGTAGAAGCGCGCGCCGACGTCCTGGATGTCGAAGACGACCGTGTCGACGCCGGACGCGGTGAAGATGTCGGCCAGTGGCCGGCCGCTCTTGAGGTACGTGTCGTAGACCGGCAGGCCCGTCTCCGGATCGTCGTAGCGGCCCTCGGAGCCGCCGGCCTGCGCGGTGCCGCGGAAGCCGTGCTCCGGGCCGAAGACCGCCGTCAGCTCGACGCGGCCGTCCTCGTGCATGACGTCCACGATGTGCCGGGCGTCGCGGGTGATGCCGGTGGGGTTGGTGACGATGCCGACGCGCCGGCCGTGGAGGAGCCGGTAGCCGTCGGCCGCGAGTCGTTCGAAGCCGGTGTGGAAGGGCTCGCGGTGGTGGGGCGAGGCGGCCGGTGCGGAGAGCGGGTCCGGATCGGGGGAGGCGGCAGGTACGGCGGCCAGGGTGGCCGTGGCCAGGAGGTTTCTTCGGGACAGGGGCATGGGACCTCCGTTGGTCCGGAAGGTGCGGGCCTCTAGAGGTTGGTGCGATGACCCTTCCTTCACACATACCGACCGGTTAGTCTGGCGTCGCTGTGCCGAGTCGCGTCGTGTCGGAGGAGCCGATGGTGGAAGCCATGCAGGGTGCGGGAGTCGTCGTCACCGGGGCCGGTGGGGGGATCGGGGCCGCGCTGGCCCGCAGGTTCGCCGGGGCCGGGGCGCGGGTCGTGGTGAACGACCTGGACGGGCCGAAGGCCGAGGCGGTGGCCGCGGAGATCGGCGGGACCGCCGTGCCCGGCGACGCCTCCGCGATCGTCCAGGACGCACGGGACGCGCTCGGCGGGACCATCGACGTGTACTGCGCGAACGCCGGAGTCGGCTTCTCGGACGGGGACATCGGCGGGCCGCTGGACGAGCGGTCCTGGGCGCTGGCCTGGGACGTCAATGTGATGGCGCACGTCCGCGCGGCCCACGCCCTGCTGCCGCACTGGCTGGAGCGGGGCGGCGGCCGGTTCGTCGCCACCGTCTCCGCCGCCGGACTGCTCACCATGGTCGGCGCCCCCTCCTACAGCGTCACCAAGCACGGCGCCTACGCGTTCGCCGAATGGCTGTCCCTGACGTACCGCCACCAGGGTCTCAAGGTGCACGCGATCTGCCCGGAGGGCGTGCGCACCGACATGCTCGCGGCCACCGGCACCGCGGGCGAGGTGGTGCTGGTACCGACCGCGATCGAGCCGGAGGACGTGGCCGACGCGCTGTTCAAGGGCATCGAGGAGGACCGCTTCCTGATCCTGCCGCACCCCGAGACCGGCGCCCGCTACCGGGCGCGCGCGGCGGACCCCGAGCGCTGGCTGGCCGGCATGAACCACATCCAGCGGAAGGTGGAGGAGGTCTCGTGAGCGACTCCGGCTACGCGTCCAGGCCCTGGCTCGCCCTGCTCGACGACGCCCAGCGGGCCCCCATCGACCCCGCCGACTCGCTGGTGCACGCCCTGCGCGCCGCCGTCTCCGAGGCGCCCGAGCGCACCTTCCTCGCCTACTTCGACGCCCGGCTGAGCTACCGCGAGGTGGACGAGCTCAGCGACTCCATCGCCGCCCACCTCGCCGCGCGCGGACTGGAGCGCGGCGACCGGGTGGCCGTACTCCTCCAGAACTCCCCGCACTTCGTGCTGGCCGTGCTCGGCGCCTGGAAGGCGGGCGCGATCGTGGTGCCGGTCAACCCGATGTACAAGTCGGCCGAGGTCGGCCATGTGCTGCGGGACGCCGAGGTGACCGCGCTGATCTGCTCCGACCGGGCGTGGGAGTCGTACCTGCGCGAGACGGCGGCCGGTTCGCCGGTGCGGATCGTGCTCACCGCGTGCGAGCGGGACTTCCAGACGCGCGACGACGCGCGGGTGCTGGCCTTCGAGCGGCTCCCGCAAGCCCCCGACGCGGAGGACCTGGTCGCCGTGGCCCGGCAGGGCGGGCGGGCGCCCGAGGGGCGGGCGGCGGGGCCCGGCGACATCGCGCTGATCAGCTACACCTCCGGGACCAGCGGCACCCCCAAGGGCGCCACCAACACCCACGGCAACATCATGTACACCGCGGAACGGCAGCGCACCGGGCTCCCGCTGCCCGAGGGGCCGGTCTACTTCGGGCTCGCGCCGCTGTTCCACATCACCGGCATGGTCTGCCAGTTCGCCGCCTGCCTGAACAGCGCCGGCACCCTGGTGCTCGCCTACCGGTTCGAGCCGGGCGTCGTCCTGGAGGCGTTCGCGGAGCACCGCCCGGTGTTCACGGTCGGCCCCGCCACCGCCTTCATGGCACTCGCCGCCCACCCCGGAGCCGGACCCGGGCACTTCTCCTCCTTCGTGCACCTCTCCTCCGGCGGCGCCCCGCTGCCGCCCGCGCTGGTGGAGGGGTTCCGGGAGCGGTTCGGGGTGTACATCCGCAACGGGTACGGGCTCACCGAGTGCACCGCCCCCTGCGCCTCCGTGCCCTCCAATCTGGAGGCGCCGGTCGACCCGGTCTCCGGGACGCTCGCGGTCGGGCTGCCGGGGCCGGACACGGTCGTGCGGATCGTGGACGAGCACGGCGCGGACGTGCCGTTCGGCGAGCAGGGCGAGATCGTGGTGCGCGGCCCGCAGGTGATCCCCGGCTACTGGCGCCGCCCGGACGCCACCGCCGAGACCTTCCCCGGCGGCGAACTGCACACCGGCGACATCGGGTTCATGGACCCGCGGGGCTGGCTCTACGTCGTGGACCGCAAGAAGGACATGATCAACGCGTCCGGGTTCAAGGTGTGGCCGCGCGAGGTCGAGGACGTCCTGTACACCCATCCGGCGGTGCGCGAGGCGGCCGTCGTCGGCGTCCCGGACGGCTATCGCGGGGAGACTGTCAAGGCGTACATCAGCCTGCGTCCGGGCGCCGGGGCGGACCCGGATGAACTCGCGGTGTACTGCAAGGAGAGACTGGCCGCCTACAAATATCCGCGCCAGGTGGAGATCCTGCCCGAGCTGCCCAAGACCTCGAGTGGGAAGATCCTCCGTCGGGAGCTGCGCTCCCGAGGCGACGGCGAACGTCGGAACTAGCTACATCGTCACAACTGGCGACAACACGGAGAGGCAGGTGGCGGCAGTGCCCAGGACGACGGACGGCGACGGAGCACCTGTTCCGCAGCGGCTGCTGGCCGCCGCCACCCGGCTCTTCGCCGAGCAGGGCTACGACCGGACCTCCGTCCAGGAGATCGTGGAGGCGGCCGGCGTCACCAAGGGGGCGCTGTACCACTACTTCGGCTCCAAGGACGATCTGCTGCACGAGGTGTACGCGCGCATGCTCCGCGTCCAGCAGGAGCGGCTCGACCACTTCGCCGACATGGACGCGCCCGTGGAGACCCGGCTGCGGGGAGCGGCGGCGGACGTGGTGGTGTCGACCATCGAGAACCTGGACGACGCCGCGATCTTCTTCCGCTCCATGCACCAGCTCAGCCCGGAGAAGCACAAGCAGGTACGGGCCGAACGGCGCCGCTACCACGAACGGTTCCGCGCGCTCATCGAGGAGGGGCAGAAGTCCGGCGTCTTCTCCACCGCGACCCCGGCCGACCTGGTCGTGGACTACCACTTCGGCTCCGTCCACCACCTGTCCACCTGGTACCGCCCGGACGGCCCGCTGAGCCCCCAGCAGGTGGCCGACCACCTCGCGGACCTGTTGCTGCGCGCGCTGCGCCCCTGAGCGGCGCGCGCCGCGTCCCCGGCCGACGGGCAAGGGCGGCCCCGCCGAGGGCCGCCCCTTACCGTGTCCGCCTAGCGGTACTACAGGTATTTCTTCAGCTCGTGCCGGGCCAGCGACCGCTGGTGCACCTCGTCCGGGCCGTCGGCCAGCATCAGGGTGCGGGCGGCGGCGTAGAGCTCGGCCAGCGGGAAGTCCTGGCTCACCCCGCCCGCGCCGTGCAGCTGGATCGCCCGGTCCAGGATGCCGACCACCGCGCGCGGCGTGGCGATCTTGATGGCCTGGATCTCGGTGTGCGCGCCCCGGTTGCCGACGGTGTCCATCAGCCAGGCCGTCTTCAGCACCAGCAGCCGCAGCTGCTCGACCGTCACCCGCGCGTCGGCGATCCAGTTCTGCACCACGCCCTGCTGGGCCAGCGGCTTTCCGAAGGCCGTACGGGAGACCGCGCGCCGGCACATCAGCTCGATCGCCCGCTCGGCCATGCCGATCAGCCGCATGCAGTGGTGGATCCGGCCGGGACCGAGCCGGGCCTGCGCGATGGCGAAGCCGCCGCCCTCCTCGCCGATCAGATGGGCGACCGGCACCCGCACCCGGTCGAAGACCACCTCGGCGTGGCCGCCGTGCGAGTGATCCTCGTAACCGAACACCTGCATGGCCCGCTTGACGGTCACGCCGGGCGTGTCGCGCGGGACCAGGACCATGGACTGCTGGCGGCGGATGTCCGCGCCCTCCGGGTCCGTCTTGCCCATCACGATGAAGATCCTGCAGTCCGGGTTCATCGCCCCGGAGATGTACCACTTGCGGCCGGTGATGACGTATTCGTCGCCGTCCCGCTCGATGAGCGTGGTGATGTTGGTGGCGTCCGAGGAGGCCACCTCCGGCTCGGTCATCGCGAACGCGGACCGGATCTCACCGGCGAGCAGCGGCTCCAGCCACTGCTTCTTCTGCGCCTCGTCGCCGAACTGCGCCAGCACCTCCATGTTCCCGGTGTCGGGCGCCGCGCAGTTGGTCGCGGTGGGCGCCAGGTGCGGGGACCGGCCGGTGATCTCGGCGAGCGGCGCGTACTGGAGGTTCGTCAGGCCCGCGCCGTACTGCGCGTCGGGCAGGAACAGGTTCCACAGCCCCTGCCTGCGGGCCTCGGCCTTCAGCTCCTCCACCACCGCCGGGGTGTCCCACGGCGAGGCGAGCGCGGCCCGCTGCTCCTCGGCGACCGGCTCGGCCGGGTAGACGTACTCGTCCATGAAGGCGAGCAGCCTGGCCCGCAGCTCCTCGGTGCGCGCGTCGAACGCGAAGTCCATGGCGGATCAGCCTTCCTGAAGGGTGGTCAGTCCGTGGTCGATGAAGACGGGCACCAACTCGCCGATCCGGTCGAAACCGCGCCCGACCGTCTGGCCCAGCGTGAAGCGGTAGTGGATGCCCTCCAGGATCACGGCGAGCTTGAAGAACGCGAACGCCTCGTACCAGGAGACGGCCGACACGTCCCGCCCGGAGCGCGCCGCGTACCGCTCGATCAGCTCCTCGGGCGCGGGGTGCCCCGGCGCCTCGGCGGTGGTGGACACGGGCGAGTCCGGCACGTCCAGGGTGCGGCTGTACATCACCAGCAGGCCGAGGTCGGTCAGCGGGTCGCCGAGCGTGGACATCTCCCAGTCCAGGACCGCGGTGATCGTGTCGTCGGCCCCGATCAGCACGTTGTCCAGCCGGTAGTCGCCGTGTACGACGGTGGCGGCGGGCGAGGCGGGGAGCCGGCGGCCCAGCTCGGCGTGCAGTTCGTCGATGCCGGGCAGTTCGCGGCTGCGGGAGGCGTCCAGCTGCTTGCCCCAGCGGCGCAGCTGCCGGTCCAGATAGCCCTCCGGGCGGCCGAAGTCGCCGAGACCCACCCCGGCGGGGTCCACCGCGTGCAGCTCGACCAGCGTGTCCACCAGGGACAGCACCGCGCTGCGCACCCGCTCCTCACCGAGCGGGGCGAGCTGCGCGCAGGTGCGGTACGGCGTGCCCGGCACGAACTCCATCACGTAGAACGGCGCGCCGAGCACCTCCTCGTCCTCGCACAGCAGCACCGGCGCGGGGACCGGCACGGAGGTGGGGTGCAGGGCGCTGATCACCCGGTGCTCGCGCTTCATGTCGTGCGCGGTGGCGAGGACATGGCCGAGCGGCGGGCGGCGGACGACCCACTTCGAGGTGCCGTCGGTCAGCGCGTAGGTGAGGTTCGACCGGCCGCCCTCGATCAGCCGTCCGGAGAGCGGCCCCCGCACCAGTCCGGGGCGCTCGCGTTCCAGCAGGGCGCGCAGCCGGTCCAGGTCGAGTCCGGGCGGGTGGTCGGCGCTCATGGGTCACTCCTCGAACGGGTCGTGCGTCGTGGGGTCGCGGGTCGCGTGTCGCGTACGGGACTCGACTCATGATGCCGACCGGTCGGTATGGCGTCCAGTGCGCACGGCGAACCGGACGGGAAACGTGACGGGCGCCACGGGGGAGCGGGGCCGGGCGTGGGCTTCAGTTCCCGGCGCGGAACTCCGCGAGCTTCCGGTACGCCGCCAGGCCGTCCGGCACCCATTCCCACTCGCCGAGGCGCGCCTCGACCTCCTCGTCGGTGAGGAAGGCGTGCCACTGGACCTCCTCCGGCTGCGGGTGCACGGGCAGTTCGCAGCGCACCTCGTACACCGCCGACCACCAGGACTTCCCGGCGCCGTCGTCGTAGAGGAACGTGAACAGGTGCGTCGGCCGGGGCAGCCCGGACACGCCCAGCTCCTCCTCGGCCTCCCGCAGCGCCGCCTCGTCGTAGGACTCGCCCGCGCCCACGACCCCGCCGACGAACGGGTCGTACAGCGAGGGGAACACCAGCTTGGTCGCGGTGCGCCGGTGCACGAAGATCCGCCCGGCCGCGTCCCTGGCCTGGATGAAGACACAGCGGTGACGCAGCCCGCGCTCGTACACCTCACCGCGCGGCAACTGCCCGACGACGCGGTCGTGTTCATCGACGATGTCGAGAATCTCGTCAGCAGGATTCATGCCCCAATCCAAACACGGGGACGGCTGGGGAGGGGGCGGGCGTGAGGAACCGCGCGGTGCCGCGGGTGCGCGCCGCCCTGCGGGGAGGACGCCCCTGGTGCGGCGGACGCCTCTGGCGCGGGGGACGCTCTGGCACGGCGGCGGAGGCCCCCGGTGCGGGGTGGCTCGTGGTGCGGCGGAGGTCCCTGGTGGGGGGTGGCTCGTGGTGCGGCGGAGGCCCCCGGAGCGGTGGGGCTCCTGGCGTGGCGGATGCGCTCGGCATTCAGCGCGCGGGGGACGCTCTGGCACGGCGGCGGAGGCCCCCGGTGCGGGGTGGCTCGTGGTGCGGCGGAGGTCCCCGGTGGGGGGTGGCTCGTGGTGCGGCGGAGGCCCCCGGAGCGGTGGGGCTCCTGGCGTGGCGGATGCGCTCGGCATTCAGCGGATGCCCCGGCATCAGCGGATGCCCCTGGTGCGGCGGGCGCCCCGGCGCGGGGGACGTTGCCGCTACGGCGGAGGCTCCCGGTGCAGGAGACGCCCCGGCACGGTGGACGTCCCGGCACGGTGGACGTCCCGGCACGGTGGACGCCCCCGCTCGGCGGACCCCCCGGTACCGGGGCCCCCGGTACCGCCGGAGGCCCCCGTACCCGCCGGAGGTCTCAGCGGCGCTGGAGTTCGTGGGCCGGGGGTTCGGAGTCCGTTGTGCCGCAGGGCATGGCCGGGTGCATGCCGAGCAGCACGATGCCCCCGACCACGGCCGCGAGCCCGGCCGCCTCCCAGGTCAGCGCCCCGGTGTCGGTGCGCAGCCGGTCGCCGAGGAAGCCCACCCCGCACAGGATCCCGGCGAGCGGCTCGGCCGCGGTGAGCGCGGGCAGCGACATCCGCAGCGGCGCCGTCTCGAACGCGCTCTGCACCAGCACAAGGCCGGTGACCCCGCACGCGAACACGCCGTACGGCTGCCAGCTGGTGAACAGTTCCGCGAAGCCGCCGGCGGAGAAGAGGGTGCCGCTCACCCGCGTCAGCGCGTCCTGCACCCCGTACAGCAGCCCGGCGGCCAGGGCCAGCAGCGCGGCGGACCAGCTCAGCCGGGAGCGTTTGGCGTACGTCGTCAGCGCCAGGGCCACGCCCACCACCGCGCCGATGATCAACCAGTGCCGCAGCGGATCGGCGATGGCGTGGCCGGCCCGCGGTTCACCCGCCGTGATGAACGCGCTCACCCCGCCCGCGAGCAGCAGCAGCCCCGCCCAACCCTGGCGTCCCAGCGGCTGTTTGGTGTGGTGGCGGGAGAGCGCGAGCGCGAACAGCAGATTGGTCGCGAGCAGCGGTTCCACCAGGGAGATCTCACCCTTGCCGAGGGCCACCGCGCCCAGCACCATGCCGGCCACCATCAGCCCGAGACCGCCCAGCCAGCGTGGCACCCGCATCAGGTCCAGCAGCAGCCGGAACGACAGGAAGTCGCTCAGCGGCGCCTGTTGGGCGGCGTTCTGCTGGAGCACGAAGCCGAGGCCCAGACAGCAGGCCGCGCTCACGGCGAGGAGGAGAACCAGAACCGACACGCTGCGTACCTCGATCATCCGGCCGGACCACGGACGCGTAGTGGCCGACTGTAGCGCCCCCGGCACGGCATTGCCCCGGAAGAACCCGGAAAGGGGCGGTTGCCCGGCCATGGTCGGCACCGGGAGCGCGGGGCGCCATGGTGTACGCCACACCTCCCGGCGCGACGGCATGGCATACGCCACAGCGGTGCGCCCCGCGCCGGTTCCGGGTCGCGGCTCCAGACGGTCACGTAACGCGCCTATACCCCAATTCCGCTGCGGGGAACGGTAGTTGAACCCACTAACATCAGCGTTCCGCTTGACGCAAACCGTGGCCTGCGGGTTTGCTGTGTGTGATCGGCCGATGGCAGCCCGAGAAACAGGAAGACCCGCGGTGACACCACTCCCGCCCCCGCTCGTCGTGCGCCGGGCCCGCACGGACCCCACTGGCGCCACCGCTCCGGGCCCCTCCGGTGCCACCGCCCCGGTTCTCCCCGGCGCTACCGCTCCAGACTGCTCCGGTGCCACCGCCCCGGTTCTCCCCGGCGCCACCCTCCCGGACCTTTCCGGTGCCACCGCCCCGGCTTTCCCCGGCGCTACCGCTCCAGACTGCTCCGGTGCCACCGCCCCGGTTCTCCCCGGCGCTACCGCTCCAGACTCCTCCGGTGCCACCGCCCCGGACCTCCCCGGCGCCACCACTCCAGACCCATCCGGCGGTTACGACGACGCCCTCGGCGACACCGAACTGCGCACCGCCCGCGCCGCGTTGGTCCAGGGCCGCCGCCAGGCCGCCCGGTCCCTGCTGCTGCACACCGGCGAGGACTGGGACCGCCGGGGCCACCGGCTGACCGTGCTCGCCCGCGAACCGTACGCCGCCGCCTGGGCCTTCGACTGGCTCCAGACCGAACCCGGCTCCCCGGACGCCGCCGCGCTGCTCGCCCTCGCCCGCGTCCGGCGCGCCCTGCGCGGCCGGGAGAACCCCGAACGGGCCCGCGAGGCATGCGAGCGTGCCGCCGCGCTCGCCCCCGCCGATCCCACCCCCTGGCTCGGCCTGCTCCGCCTCGCCCGCACCCTCGGGCCCGAACGCGAGGTCTTCGACGTGTTCGCCGAGGTGCGCCGCCGCCACCCCGAGCACCACCACGCCCACCACCTCCTCGTCGCCCGCCTCGCCGAACGGCCCTCGGGCGGGCGGTACGAGTCCCACGAGGTGTACGACCTCGCCGAGCTGGCCGCCGCCGAGGCCCCCGCCGACTCCCCGCTGGCCGTCCTGCCGGTCGTCGCCCTCGCCGAGCGCTACCGGGTGCTCGCCGCCACCGGGCTCACCCCGGCCGACCCCGCCGCCTCGGCGCACTGGTCCGGGCCGCGCGCCCACCGGATCCTGCGGGCCGGCTTCGACTGGTGGCTGGAGTGGGAGCACGACGAACACCCGCGCCGGCACGTCGACCTCAACCACCTCGCGTTCGCGCTCTCCTGCGCCGGCCGCCCCGCCGAGGCCGCCGTCCTCTTCCGGCGCATCGGCGCCCACGCCACCCGAGCCCCCTGGTACTACCCGCACCGCGACCCCTGGACCGCCTTCCGCACGGGCCGCGCCCACGCCCTCGCCCACGCCCTGGCCCCGCCCTCCTGACGGCGTCCGCGCGGCCCCCTCCGGACCTCACCCCGGCATTCCTTACGAATCCCTGACCCGCGCCCCGCCTCCCTGGTCACCCCGCGTCCCCGGTGTTCGAATGAGGAGGTGAACCCCGAACCCCCCGAGGAGCGGGACGGCACCCCCGTCGGCCGCCGCGTCTTCCTCGGCACCCTCGGCCTGGGCGCCCTCGGCGTGCTCGCCGCGCCCACCCTGCAACGCGCCCTGGAGAGCCTCGCGGGCGACGACCCGACCGGCCTGACCGGGCTGCTGCCCAACGGCGGCGGCTTCCGCTACTACTCGGTCGCCGCCTCCGTCCCGCACAAGAACGCCAGTGACTACCGCCTGACCGTCGGCGGCCTGGTCGACCGCCCGCGCGCCTACACCCTCGCCGACCTGCGCGCCCTGCCGCAGACCCGGCTGGTCAGGGACGTCCAGTGCGTCACCGGCTGGCGGGTCCCCGGCACCCCCTTCGAGGGCGTACGCCTCGCCGATCTGCTCGACGCCGCCGGGGTCCACCCCACCGCCAGGGCGATCCGCTTCACCTGCTTCGACGGCACGTACTCCGAGAGCCTCACCCTGGACCAGGCCCGCCGCCCGGACGTCCTGGTCGCCCTGCGCATGCAGAACAAGGACATCGGCCACGACCACGGCGGCCCCGTCCGCCTCTACGTCGCGCCCATGTACTTCTACAAGTCCGCCAAGTGGCTCTCCGGCATCAGCGTCACCGACCGCGTCGAGCCGGGCTACTGGGAGAACCTGGGCTACGACGTCGACGCCTGGGTCGGCCGTTCGAACGGACGCACCGATGAGCCTACGAGCTGACACCCCGGCCCGCCCCGCCGCCCGGATCCGCCGCTTCTCCCGCGCCGAACGCTGGGTGCACCGGGCCACGGCCGCGCTGATGGGCGTCTGCGTGCTGACCGCGGCCGTCCTCTACATCCCCCAGCTCGCCGTCCTGGCCGGCCGCCGCGAACTGGTCGTCCGCGTCCACGAGTGCGCCGGGCTCGCCCTGCCCGTCCCCGTCCTGCTGGGCCTGGCCTCCCGCGCCTTCCGCGCCGACCTGCGCTTCCTCAACCGGTTCGGCCCGCACGACAAGGTCTGGCTGTGGGCCGCGCTGAGCCGCGACCGGCGCCACGAGGCGCGCCCGGCGGGCAAGTTCAACGCCGGGCAGAAGATCTACGCCGCCTGGATCGCCGGGGCGACCCTGGTCATGCTCGGCACCGGCCTGCTGATGTGGTTCACCCACCTCGCCCCGCTGGTCTGGCGCACCTCCGCCACCTTCGTGCACGACTGGCTCGCCCTCACCATCGCCGTCGTCCTCGCCGGCCACATCGGCATGGCACTGGGCGACCCGGAGGCACGGAAGGGGCTGCGCACGGGAACGGTCAGCCAGGAGTGGGCGAAACGCCGGCACTCTTTGTGGCGCCCGCACGAGTAAACGCTCCCGGCCCACGGAAACGCCAAGCGCTCCCGGCCCACGGGAAGGCCCGCCCCACGGAAGCGCATTCCAGGGGGCGGGCCTGCAACCTCGTACCGCCGTCGCTACACCACCAGCGACAGCAGCAGCACCAGCGCGCCGCCGACCACCGACAGGATCGTCTCCATGATCGACCACGTCTTGACGGTCTGGCCGACGGTGAGTCCGAAGTACTCCTTGACCAGCCAGAACCCGGCGTCGTTGACGAAGCTGAAGAACAGCGAGCCGGCGCCGATCGCCAGGACCAGCAGCGCGGTGTGCGCGGTCGACATGTCGGCCGCGAGCGGGGCGACCAGACCGGCCGCCGAGACCGTCGCCACCGTCGCCGAGCCGGTGGCGAGCCGGATCACCACGGCGATCAGCCAGGCCAGCAGCACCGCCGGGATCGACCAGCTCCTGGACACGTCCAGGATCATCTGGCCCACGCCGCAGTCGATCAGCGTCTGCTTGAAGCCGCCGCCCGCGCCCACGATCAGCAGGATGCCCGCGATGGGCATCAGGCCCTTCTCCACCGTGGCCTGGAGCCGCTCCTTGCTGAACCCGGCGGGCCGGCCCAGCGTGAAGAAGCCGACGATCACGGCGGCGAGCAGGGCGATCAGCGGGGCGCCGATGACGTCGAAGGCGCGCTGGGTGGTGTTCGCGGGATCGTCGACGACGATGTCCACCAGTGCCTTGAGCAGCATCAGCGCCACCGGCAGCAGGATGGTGACCAGTGTCGCGGCGAAGCTCGGCCGGCGCGTCAGCTCCTGCGAGGGCCGCTGCGGCAGCATCCGCTCCGGCGCCGGGACGTCCACCCAGCGGGCCGCGACCTTCGAGAACAGCGGACCGCCGACGATCACGGTCGGGATGGCCACCAGGATGCCGAACGCCAGCGTCACGCCCAGGTTGGCGTGCAGCGCGGAGATCGCGACCAGCGGGCCGGGGTGCGGCGGGATCAGGCCGTGCATCACGGACAGACCGGCGAGCGCCGGGATGCCGATGCGCATCAGGGAGTAGTTGCCGCGCTTGGCGACCATCAGCACCACCGGGATCAGCAGCACGATGCCGACCTCGAAGAAGATCGGCAGCCCGATCACGGAGGCGATCAGCACCATCGCCCACGGCATCGCTCGGCCTCCGGCCCTGGCCAGGATCGTGTCCACGATCTGGTCCGCGCCCCCGGAGTCGGCGAGCAGTTTGCCGAGCGTGGCACCCAGCGCGATCAGCACACCGACGCTCGCGACCGTGGCGCCGAGCCCGGTGGTGAAGCTCGTGAGCACCTTGTCCAGGGGCGCTCCGGCAGCCGCGCCGAGCGCCAGCGACCCGATGGTCAGCGCCAGGAAGGCATGCAGCTTGAACTTGGTGATGAGCAGGACGATCACCGCGATGCCCACCAGGACGGCGATGCCCAACTGGGCGTGTCCTGCGGTGGAGATCGGCGGAGGAGTGTCCGCTGCCAGCATCTCGACGCTGAGTCTGGTCACGGGGGTTCCTTGCGGTTACGGGGAGTTGGGGAGGGACGCTACTGCTGCGCGGATGCGGTGGACAGCCGGTCCAGCGCCCGTACGGCGCGTTCGGCGATCTCCTCGGGTTCGCCGCCGACATCCACGGCGACGCCGGCCTCGTCCGGCCCGAGAGGCTCCAGCGTGGCGAACTGCGAGTCCAGCAGCGCGGTCGGCATGAAGTGGCCCTGCCGCCGCGCCATCCGGTCCTCGATCAGCTTCCGGTCGCCCGTCAGGTGCACGAAGACCACTCCGGGCGCCACCGCCCGCAGCCGGTCGCGGTACGCCCGCTTCAGCGCCGAACTGCTGACCACCCCGCCGAGCCCCGCCCGCCCGTGCGCCCAGTGGCCGATGGCGTCCAGCCAGGGCCCGCGGTCACCGTCGTCCAGCGGGATACCGGCCGTCATCTTGTCGATGTTGGCCTTGGGGTGGAAGTCGTCGCCCTCGGCGTACGGGACGCCCAGCCGCGCGGCGAGCAGGGGACCGATCGTGGTCTTGCCCGTCCCCGCGACGCCCATCACGACGACGACCTGGGGGGTTCGCATGTACTGCCTCGCTGTCTTCCTCGACATCCGACGCCACGACGGCGTTGCCACACTGAAACCCATTAGGTACGACGAATTCAAGAGTCTGTGACGTATAAGTCTGACTTTTTGTTTCCGTGACCCACGCCGTACGCTGAGTGCATGAGCACACCGGGCCGGGGGCTGCACGGCCGCGTACTGGACTCCCTCGGCCCCGCGATCACGGCGGGCGAGTACCCGCCGGGCAGCATTCTGCGCACCGACGAACTCGCCCAGCACTTCGAGGTGTCACGCTCCGTGATGCGCGAGGCGGTGCGGGTCCTGGAATCCATGCACCTGGTCGAGTCCCGCCGCCGGGTGGGCGTCACCGTCCGCCCCAGGTGCGAGTGGAACGTCTACGATCCGCAGGTCATCCGCTGGCGGCTGGCCGGCGCCGACCGCCCCCACCAGCTGCGCTCGCTCACCGTGCTGCGCTCCGCGATCGAACCGGCCGCCGCCGCGCTCGCGGCCCGGCACGCCACCGCCGAGCAGTGCGCCGAACTCACCGAGTGCGCGCTCGGCATGGTCGCCCACTCCCGCGGCCACCGGCTCGCCGAGTACCTGTTCCACGACGTCGCCTTCCACCGGGTCATCCTCACCGCCTCCGGCAACGAGATGTTCGCCCGCCTCGGCGACGTCGTGGCCGAGGTGCTGACCGGCCGCACCCGGCACGAGGTCATGTTCGAGGACCCCGACCCGGCCGCCGTCACCCTGCATGTCCAGGTGGCCGAGGCGGTACGTGCCCGCGACGCGGCCCGCGCCGAGGAACTCACCCGCCAGATCACCACGGGCGCCCTCCAGGAACTGGACATCCTGGCGCCCTAGCCGGGACACACGGGTCCTACTCCAGGAAGTCCCCGTCCACGTACATCCATGCCCCGGCCACCCGCTCGAAGCGGCTGCGTTCATGCAGGGAGCCGCCCCGGTAGGAGGCGCGGAAGGTCACCGTCCCGGTGGGGTGGAAGGCGGAACCATCGGTGCCGTCGAGGATCTCCAGGCCGGTCCACCGCATCCGGGGATCGAGGTCGAGCCGCTCGGGCCGGGTCCGCGGATGCCAGGTGCGCAGCAGATACGCTGTGTCGCCCTTGACGAAGGCGCAGTACCGCGAGCGCATCAGCAGCTCGGCGGTCGGCGCGCTCGCGGCGCCCGAGTGGAAGCGGCCGCAGCAGGCGTCGTAGGACTGCGGCAGTCCGCAGGGGCAGGTGGCGCGCGTGGTCATGCGCCCCATTGTGCCGGGTCCGGGGCAGGGGAGGCGTCCGCCGCCGGGCGGGTGCACAGTGGAGAACGGGCGGACCCACGCAGCGCAGACGGGCGGGCCCACGGCGGACGCCCGGCCCGACACGCCCGAGGCCCGTGCCGCGAGGGAGGAGGGACGGACCATGACCCGACCCGTGAGCAGCCACCACCCGCCGGCCGTCAAGGAGTGGCGGCTGAACCTGTACCTGTCCGAGCACGACCCGGACACCACGGCCCGGATCGTCCTGGACACCGGGGACAACGTCCTGGAGAGCCACGCCGAGGCCCGCCGCAGCCCCGACGACCGCGACATACCCGAGATCGGCGACGAACTCGCCGCCGGACGCGCCCTGATCGCCATGGGCCGGCTGCTGGTGCGCGCCGCCAACGGCGACATGCGGGCGCTGGGCGCGGCCGACGACGAGAATCCCGCGCCGCTCTGGCTGCCGGGGGAGTGAGGCCCGTCGTGCGGTTCCCCGACCGGCTGGAGGCGGGGCGCAGGCTCGGCGCCCGCCTGGCGCACCTGCGCGGCCAGGACGTGGTGGTGCTGGGACTGCCGCGCGGGGGAGTACCGGTGGCCGCCGAGGTCGCCGCCGCCCTGGACGCCCCGCTGGACGTGTGCCTCGTGCGCAAGCTCGGGGTGCCGTACCAGCCCGAACTGGCGATGGGCGCGATCGGCGAGGACGGCGTACGGGTGCTCAACGCGGACGTGCTGCGCGGCACCGGCGTGCGCGACGAGGAACTCGCGCGGGTCGGGGAGCGCGAGCGCCGGGTCCTCGCCGAGCGCGCCGAACGCTACCGGGGCGCATGCCCCTCCGTCCCGCTCGCCGGCCGCACCGCCGTGGTCGTGGACGACGGGGTGGCCACCGGCTCCACCGCCCGCGCCGCCTGCCAGGTGGCCCGCGCCCGCGGCGCCGCCCGCGTCGTGCTCGCGGTCCCCGTCGCCCCCCGCGACTTCGCCCACCGCCTCGGCGGCGACGCCGACGACCTGGTCAGCCTGCACACACCCTGGGACTTCGCCGCCGTCGGGCAGTTCTACGACGACTTCGCGCAGACCGAGGACGCGGAGGTCACGGCGTGTCTGCGCCGGGCACGGCGGCGCCGTACGGACCCCGCACCGGAGGCCGCCGTACTCGCCGGCGCCGCACGGGAGGTGACCGTGCCGACCGGTGCCGTACGGCTGGGCGGCAGCCTGACCGTGCCCGAGGGCGCCACCGGCGTCGTCGCCTTCGCGCACGGCAGCGGCAGCAGCCGGCACAGCCCCCGCAACCGGCACGTCGCCGAGGGCCTGCACCGTGCCGGGCTCGGCACCCTGCTGTTCGACCTGCTCACCGACGCGGAGGCACAGGAGCGGGACAACGTGTTCGACATCCCGCTGCTGGCCGGCCGGCTGCTCGCCGCCACCCGCTGGCTGCGCGCGGAGCCTGAGACCTCCGGCCTCGCCGTCGGCTACTTCGGCGCCAGTACCGGCGCGGCAGCCGCCCTGTGGGCCGCGGCCGAGGGGCACCCCGCCGCCGTCGTCTCCCGCGGCGGCCGCCCCGACCTCGCCGGACCCCGGCTGCCCGAGGTCACCGCGCCCACCCTGCTCATCGTCGGCGGCGCCGACCCGCTGGTCCTCGACCTCAACCGGGCGGCACAGGCCCGGCTGCGCTGCGAGAACCGCCTGGAGACCGTCCCCGGCGCCACCCACCTCTTCGAGGAACCGGGCACGCTGGAACGGGTGACCGACCTGGCCCGCGACTGGTTCACGGACCACCTGGCACCCACGCACGTCTAGGGTCCTCCGCACCCTCGCCGTACGCACCGCTCCCTGAGGCTCAGCGCCCGCCCTTGCGCAGAAACCGCCGCAGCCGGGTCAGCGGCCAGGTGTTGATCACCTCGTCCGGGGTCAGCCAGCCGCGCTGGGCGGTGCCGATGCCGTACCGCAGCTGCGCCAGCTGCGGGACCGAATGCGCGTCGGTGCTCACCGCGAACCGCACCCCGTGCGCCCGCGCCCGCAGGATGTCCTCGTCCCCGAGGTCCAGCCGGTCCGGCTGGGCGTTGACCTCCAGCGCGGTCCCCGTGCGCGCGCAGGCCGCGAACACCTCGTCCCAGTCCGCGTCCACCCCCGGCCGGCGGCCGATCAGCCGGGTGGTGGGATGCCCGAGGACGTTCACGTACGGGTTCTCCACCGCCCGCACCAGCCGCCGTGTCATCGCCTTGCGCCCCAGGTCGAAGTGCGAGTGCAGCGAGGCCACGCACAGATCGAAACCGGCCAGGAACGCGTCCGGCCAGTCAAGCCCGCCGTCCGGCCCGATGTTCAGCTCCGTACCGTGCAGCAGCCGCATCCGGCGGTGCGCCCCGTCCAGCTCCCGCAGCCGCTCCCGCTGGGCGAGCACCTTCTCGTCCGTCATCCGCTGCATGGACATGTCCGGCGCGTGATCGGTCACCGCGTAGTACGCGTACCCGCGCCCCGCCGCCGCCTCCACCATGGCGTCCAGCGACGCGAGACCGTCCGTGAGATCCGTATGGGTGTGCAGGTCACCGCGGATGTCCCGCTCGGTCACCATCCGCGGCAGCTCCCCGCGCAGCGCCGCCTCGATCTCCCCGCGGTCCTCCCGCAGCGTCGGCGGGATCCACGGCAGCCCCAGCCGCGCGTACACCTCCTCCTCGGTGCGCGACGCCACCGACTCCCCGCTCTCCGTGTCGAACACGCCGTACTCCGACAGCTTCAGCCCCCGGTGCACGGCGATCGTGCGGGTACGGATGTTGTGCGCCTTCGAACCCGTGAAGTACTGGAGCCCCGCGCCCCACGACTTCGGCGGCAGCACCCGCAGATCCACCTGGAGCCCCTTGCCGGTGCGCACCGACGTCTTCTTCGTGCCCCGCGCGATCACCTCGGCCGTGCCCGGCAGCTCGCACAGCGCCGCCATGAACGGCGCCGACTTCCCCGCCGCCACCAGGATGTCCAGATCCCCGACGGTCTCCCGCATCCGCCGCAGCGACCCCGCGTACCCGCACCGCCGGCACCCGGTCACCCCGCCCAGCGCGCCCACGATCTCCTCGGCGGTGTCCAGCGCGAGCGACAGCGGCACCCGCGCCCCCGCCTGCCGCAGCAGATCGATCCCGTGCCGGATGTTGCCCTGCGTCTTCTCCCCGAACCCCTTGAGATCGGCCAGCCGGTCCGCCTCGATCGCCGCGGCAAGCTCGCTCACCGAGGAGATGTGCAGGTCCTCGTACAGCCGCAGCGCCTTCTTCGGGCCGAGCGTCGGGATGGTGATCAACTCCCGCACCCCGGCGGGAATCCGGGCCCGCCGCTCCTCGACGGCCGCCATCTTCCCGGTGCGCAGGTACTCGATCACCTTCTCGGCGATCGACCGCCCCACGTTCGGGATCTCCCGCAGCCCCTGTTCGTCCAGCTTCGAGACATCGGCCGGATACCCCCCGACGGCACGCGCCGCCTTCTCGTAGGCGCGCGCCTTGAACGCGTCGCCTCCGGTGATCGCGATGAGATCGGCGTACTCCCTGAGCACCGCCTCGACCTCGTCATTGATCCGGGCCACCCTCCAAGTCTAGGGACGAACCGCCCTTCGGGGAGATTCCGGACTCTCCGGCGACGGGCTTCGTGAAGGCCACCCGGATGCTGCGCCGGCCGGTACGCACCACCAGCCCGTTGACGAGTTCCGCGCCGCTCCTGCCCTGCGTCAGCCACAGGTTGACGGCCGCGCCCAGCAGCAAGGGGTCGAGTTCCGGTCGCGGCGCACCCCAGGAACGGACCGTGCGGGCCTCGAACAGGATGTCCCGCAGCCATACGACGGCGGACGTCTCGTCGATCCGCGCGACCAGCACCGCGGCGCCGGGCCTCCTCGGCGCCTCGCGCAGGCACCACTCGGCCGGTGCCGGCTCCGCGACGGCGACGGTGCGCGCGACCACGTCCGCGCTCTGCGACCACAGCGGGTGGGGCGACTCCGCGGCCACGGCGTAGAACCCGCGCTCCTGCCCCTGGCCGCCCGCCACCAGGGGCCAGCGCCGCACCTCGACCGAGCCGTCGGGCCGCACGGCCCCGGTCGCCTCGTACGCGGTGGGCGGGCGGTGCCGCTCCGGCTCCGGGTCCGGGACCGGCCGCGGCTCGGGCGGCTGCCGGGGCAGCCGTACACCGCGGTGGGCCAGGAACTCGTACATCCGGCGCTGGGTCAGTTCCCCGGACTTGTCGATGTCCGCGAGCTGGCTGTCGATGACGGGCCGCAGCGCATCCGGGTCGTGCTCCCGTTCGGCCTTCAGCAGCTGCGCGTGCAGATCGCCCTCGGGATCGAGCCTGGGCGCGGTCCGCCCGAACGCGGCGGCGGGCGAGGCGGGGTCGAGTTCCTCCATCCCGTCGGCGGCGAGGAGCGTGACACGCTCGGCGGCGGCGGAGTAGAAGGTGGTGCTTCCGTGATCGCCGATGACCCAGTCGCTGGCCACGACCGCCGCCCGCCACCCCTCCTGCGGGGGTATCACCATCAGCCCCGCCTCCATGGGCCCGCGCAGCCGCTCCAGCACCGACGACCAGGAGTGCCTGGCCCACACATTGGGGTGGAAGACGGCCGCCACCGCGAACTCGTCGGCGGGCAGGGCGGTGACGAGGTCGAGCGGCAGCCGCGGGTGCCGCCCCAGCAGCGAGTGCTCGCTCCAGGTGGAGTGGATCACCACCAGACGGCGCCCGTCGGCCACCCCCAGCCGCGCGCGGTACCAGTCGCGCTGTCCCTCGCTGTCCTTGATCCGCTGAAAGCACCAGTCGCCGATCACCTCCGCCCGCGGCACGGCCTCCGGGCAGGTCCTGAACAACCTGGCGAGCTGGTCGTGGTGCGACAGGCCGATCGCGGCGGGCACCACCTTGCCGCGGTGCACCAGCTCCCTGCGGGACAGGCCCGCGGGCGAGGTGGCGTCCCCGGTGGACTCGCTGACCAGGCGGTTGTAGCCGGCGCCGTGCGGCATCACCATCAGGGGAGCGTCCAGCCGGCGCATCGACGGATGCACGGCACAGGCGACCGCCAGATGGAAGGAGCGGCGCGTGGCCTCCTCCCAGGTCAGCACGTTCTGGCCCACCACGGACGCCAGATACTCGTGCAGACCGTCGGCGAAGGCCGAACCGGGATTGACCGTGTAGTACTTGGCGATGCCGTCCTCGACGCGCAGCAGGTCCATGACGTCGAGCACACGGGTCGCCGAGGTGAGGGTGCGGGCGACCCCCAGCACCTCCGCCTTGGGCGGCGGCCAGGTGTTCCAACGCGAGTGGCCGCGTGGCTTGCGCGAGCGACGCATCAGGGGCAACGGTCCCTCCGGGGCTCAGATGATGGGGGTCGGAACGGGTGCGCGAGGGCGGTCGATCTCCCCGGCCGGTACGAACGGCCCGGCCGCTACGAATGGCCCGGCCGGTCGGCCATCTCGGTCGCGTCGATCGGATTCGGTCGCGTCGATCGGCTCAGTGGCGTCGATCGGCTCAGTCGCCTCGATCGGCTCAGTCGTCTTCGGACGGCACTCCCACACCCCTGTGCAGTTCACGCAGCTTCGCCTCACAGGCGGCGCGGAGCGTCAGGTCGCTGGTGTCGGCGGCCAGTTGGGACAGCACCCCCAGCGCCTGGTCCAGCTTGGCGTACTGCTTGCGCTCGCTCGCCTGCTCCGCCGCGCGCATCGCCGCTTCGGCCGCCGGCCCGAGCCGGTTCAGCCCCCGCAGGGCCTTGGCCCGGACGATGTCGATGCGGGGCAGCATCGAGACGTCCCCGCTGCCGACGGCCGTCGCCCTGGCCTCGTCCAGCACATCGAGCGCGTCCTGCGGGCGCCCGGCGGCGACGAGCGCCTGGCCCACGTTGTACGACTGCACCACGACTCCGTGCGTGTCGGCACGGGACGCGTTGGCCTCCAGCGCCCGGCCGAACAGGGCATGGGCGTCCTCGGGCCGTCCGGCGGCCAGGGCGACGAGCCCCTGCGTCTCATGGATCATGCCGCTCAGCCGGGCGTCCTCGACCCGGTCGAGCAGCGCCGCCGCGCGGTCCAGTTCCCGGCCGGCCTCCTCGTACGCCCCCAACTCGTAGTGAGCGCGCGCCAGTTGGTTGCGCATGCGGACTTCGACGTCCACCCGCCCGCAGCGCCGGGCCGCCTCGATCCCCGCCGTATGTGCCTCGATGGAGTCCAGATGGTGCTTGCGGCTGTGGTACAGCGCCCACAGGGACTCGCACAGCTGCCACACCGGCTCGTCCCACCGCTCGTCCACCGCGGCCCGCAGCAGGGCCAGCAGGTTGCCGCGCTCGGCGTCCAGCCACTCCAGCGCCTCCGCGCTGTCGGTGAACAGCCGCTCCCCAGGCGAGAGTTCCGCCAGCGAACGGGCCGGCGGCGCCTGGAGCCGGAAGCGCCCCGCACCGAGCACGAGAATGTCGGCATGGGCCGCGGCCGCCACGTAGAACTCGGCCGCGGACCGCAGCACGGCGCGGCGCTCCGCCACGGGAAGGCCGCTCGCCTTCTGCCGGGCGTGCGCCCGCACGACCTCGTGCGGGCGGAAGCGGCGCGGCCTGTCAGCGGAGCGGACGACGACCAGCAGATGGCCCGTGAGCAGTTCACCGACCGCGTCCTCGACGGCCGGCACGCCCGCGGCGGCCGCGAGAGCGGCCGTGACGGACGTACCCGGCAGACAGCCGAGAAGCAGGTAGAGCTGCCTGGCGGGGTCGGAAAGACCCGCGTAGGTCATGTCCAGGACCGTGGTCACCGATGCCGTCCCGTCCTGTGGAGCCGGTAATCCGGTGGTGTCCAGGGCCCGTACCGCATCGGCCAGCCCCAACTGCGGGCGCTGCGCCAGCCATTCACCGACGGCACGAAGCGCCAGCGGCAGACCGCTGCAGCGTCGGACCAGGGTGCGCGCCGCGTCGTCCGCGTCCGGGACGCGCCAGCTGTGCACGAGCTCGACCCCGGCCCGTTCGTCGAGCGGTTCCACCCCGATGGCCACCGCGCCGTCCATGGTCAGCGCGGGCAGACCGGTGCGGCTGATGGCCACGAGAAGACCGGAAGCGGGAACGAGCGGGCGGACCTCCGCCGCCTGCCGGGCGTTGTCGACGACCACGAGGGTGTGGCGTTCGGAGGTGACACTGCGGAACAGGGCGGTGCGCTCGCCCAGGCCCGCCGGGACGAACTCCGGGTGCACCCCGAGAGAGCGCAGGAAACCGGCCAGCACGCCGCTCACGTCGACGGCACCGTCCCGTCTGCCCTCATCCAGATCGACGTAGAGGTGGCCGCCGGGGTACGACGGTTCGAGTGCCCGTGCCACCCACTGCGCCACCAGCTGCGTCTTGCCCACCCCCGAGAGCCCGGACAGGACCACGATCCCCGGCACCCGCGAATCCCGCAGGGCGTCCGCGACCGACCGCAGGCGGTCGATCTCCTTCGTCCGGTTGACGAACGCCGAAGTGGCCGGGGGAATCTGACGCGGCGCCACACTCGGCGGGGCGGGCGCCATGACCAGTGACTCCACCCGGCCCGCCATCACGAGCGGCCCGGTGATCACCGCATTCCCCGAGACCGAGTTGTGCGTGGTCGCCGCCGCCCCCGCCTCGCGCTCGTCGTCCACGCCGATGCCCTCCGCCTTCTCGTCTGCCGGAAGTGTCAACGTACTACCCCTGACCGGCTGTTCCGAGGCCGCTCGCCCGTGGCAGCCGCGGTTCTCCGCGACATATCGTGGACGACCCTGGGCGAACCGGCCACAGGACGCGTACGAGGGGGCTCCATGGAAGCGGAACTGGTGACACTGGTCGGAACCGGAGCGACGACGGTGGTCGGCCTCATGGCCACCGAGGCGTGGGAGCAGGCGAAGCGGCGTCTGGTGCGGATCTTCGCGCGCGGCGGCGAGGCCGACGCGGTGGCCGGGGAACTGGAGGAGTCCCGCACCGCCCTGGCCACGGCCGCCGGGACCGCCGACGAACAGGACCTCACCTCCGACCTGACGGCGTCGGTACGGCTCCGGCTGCGCCGCCTGCTGGAACAGAACCCCGACGCGGCGGCGGAACTCCGGCTCCTGGTGGAGGAGTTCGCCCCTCTCGTGCAGGCCGGCCCGCCCGGCGCGGTGCACAACAGCATCACCGGCGGCACACAGCACGGCCCGGTGATCCAGGGGCACACCTTCACGAACCTCACCTTCCACGCCTCCGGCCCGTCGACCGGCCCCGCACAAACGCCGTGAACGGCCGGACGGTCCCCCAACTCGGGGATGATGAGGAGGATGAGTACAGAACAGACCATTCGCTGGCTGGAGAGTCCGGGGGAGGAGCGCCGCGCACGGTGGCGGTCGGTGAGCGGGGCGCCGCCGCCGGGACGCGTCGTGGTGGCCGATGACGGCACGAAGGCGGACAGCGCCTTCCGCCTGGCGTGCGAGGGCACCGCGCTGTTATGGCAGGGCGACTTCCACAACGCGCGCCAGTTACTGGACGCGATGGCCCGCCGCGCCGACCGGAAACGGCCGGGACCGGGGTCCTCCGCGACGCAGGACTTCCACCTCTACCGACAGGCTCAGTCACGTCGCGCGAGGATCCTCGGCATGCTGCTGGTACCGGTCGGGGCCGGGCATGTCCTCCCCCTGCGCAGGGCCCCCGACGTACGACTGGCTTGCGAGGGCGCGTACGGCGGCTCGGACGAGCCCTATGTCGTGCCCCTGCGCGAGCTGCACGGGGTGATGGGGGCCGCGGAGTGGCGCAGGAAGGGCGTCCACGTCCCGGCGCTCGACGAGTCGATCACCCCGCACTACGGCGTGTTCTCCCCGGTGCGGGGCGAGTACGTCGACCTGGTGGCCGAAGCGCCGCTGCCGGCGCGGTCCACGGCCTTCGACATCGGCACGGGCACCGGTGTTCTCGCCGCCGTGCTGGCCCGGCGCGGTGTCCGGCGGGTGGTGGCGACGGACTGCGACGCGCGGGCCCTCGCCTGCGCACGGGAGAACATCGCCCGCCTCGGCCTGTCCGCCACCGTGGACCTCCGGCAGGCCGACCTGTTCCCGCCCGGCCGGGCCTTTCTCGTCGTCTGCAACCCGCCCTGGCTCCCCGGCCGGGCCCGCACCCCCCTCGAACACGCCGTCTACGACCCCGGCAGCCGTATGCTCCGCGGCTTCGTCGAAGGACTCCCGGCGCACCTGGAGCCGGGCGGCGAGGGCTGGCTGATCATCTCCGACCTCGCCGAACACCTCGGCCTGCGCCCCCGCACGGAACTGCCCACCCTCTTCGCCGAGGCCGGCCTCACCGTGCTGGACCGCCTCGACACCCGGCCACGCCACCCCCGCGCCGGCAACCGCGACGATCCACTGCATGCCGCGCGCCGCGCGGAAGTGACCTCCCTGTGGCGCCTCACAGCGACCACCACCTGAAACCAACGGCGCCCGGAACCTGAGAGGGCTTGTGAAGCGTCCCTCAGATTCCGGGCGCCGACCGTCCCGACAGCCAGAGAAACGCCTCCTCCGAGGCGGTCCGCCATGGTCAGGCCCTGTTTATGCAAGGACGCGCATAGTCGCTTTCACGCGTAGACGCGTGATGCCGCCCCTCTCTACTGTCGTTGGCCAGGCGGCCCAGACGGGGCTGGAGCAAGGGGGTTTGGCATGTCCGAACGTTCGGCACTCACCCGGCTCACGGGCAACGGCAACGGCGAGTGCGGAGAGAAGGACTGCCCGAACGTGTACCGCACGGCCACGGGATCGTTCGTCGTGCAGGGCGACGTGTCCGACGCCTTCACCCCGGCCGCCGGGGAAGGGCTCGTGGAAATCCCGGAGTCGGTTCTCAGGGAGGCGTTTCGTGCACTTGGATGGTGACGCGTGGAATGACTGCTTCGATTCCATGGAGCGTGAGGCGTGGCGGCTGGAAACGCTGCCCGTCTACACCATGCCCCAGGAAGCGGAGAAGCTGAAGCGCTTCCTCGCCGGGGAGAAGTCCCCCGACGATTACGCGTCGGCCTGGATGGACGAGCTCCGGCAATGGGGCTTGGAAGGAAAGAGTGTCGGCAGGGTCCACGTCGTGACCCGCCCGCTCTCGGACTATCTCCGGTTCGAGTTCGAGTACTACTACCGGCACCACGTGAAGGCAGGCGAGGATATCCGCATCCTCGACCTCACGGACCGGGAGAATCCGGGACTTCCGGATCAGGATTTCTGGATGTTCGATGAGTCCAAGGTGGTCCTGATGAACTACCGGGCGGACGGGACTCAGATAAACCGGGAACTGTACGAGGGTGATCCCGAGCCGTACCGGCAGTGGAAGCGGATCGCCGTTGCCGAGTCGGTTCCATTCCTGGAGTACGTGAGCGGGTGACGTTCGACCCTGAACAGTTGGGGCAGCCGAAGCAAGAATTGGCCGCCCTGTTGAAAGAACTACGCAAGCGAGCCGGCCTCACTGGGGACCGGCTCGCTCGCAAGACCTGCGCTCGCTACGGCGAAGGGGGCTGGAGAAGAAGCAGACCGAACTTGCCGCGCTCGAATCCTCCTCTACCGAGTTCCGTTTCTTCCTGCTCTCGATGATTACGGGACTGCTGTCCACCCCTGAGTACATCCGGGCCAGCCTCGCCCATTCCCCGGCTGATGTCACTAAGACGATCGCGAGGAAGCTGGAGCGGCAGGAGGTTCTTTACGAAACGAAGAAGCGGTTCACCTTCATCCTCACCGAACAGGCCGTGAGGTGGCCACTCCTGCCCCCGGCCGCGATGGCGATGCAGATTGACCGGCCCCTGGCCACTGTGGAGAACACCACCGGAGTCGTGATCCTGAGAGATCCACGCGACATCGAAATGCATGTGGAACTGTTCTCGACACTGGAGGGGTACGCGCTGTTCGGGGCCGAAGCGCGAGCCTTGTTGACGGAGTGGGCCACCGCCTGCCGTTCATGATCTTTAGTCCATGACGGGAAAGAACCACACAGCCGCCGCTTTCTAGGCCAATGATATTCCCCATGGCAGCGACCGAGCGAAACGAAAAGTGGGTCCGCTACGGCGTGGGGTGGCGACTGGGGTATCGGCGGAGTTTCGGCTCTGACGCTGGTGTGCGCTCATGACGACCGGGCGCATGACTCTCCGGGTGTCCTATGAAGGGGGCCGGACGTACGGCCCGGTGCGCACGGTGCAGGTGGACCCCAACAACGCGGTGATCTTGAGTTCGCCCACCGAGTACTCGCCGTGCGGGTGCCCTCGGTGCACGGGGCGCCCGTCGTCGCCGAGGTCGGCGTCCGCCGCGCTCGTCGCTGTCTCTTCGCTTCCTGCCGGAATCCCGGTGGGAGTCCCCGAGAAGAGAGAGGTAAGTCCGATGGTGGAAGAGAACACCACGTCGGCCGCCCCCGAGGGCGGTGGCCTGCTCGTCGCGAAGCGCAAGATCGTGGCCGCGCGTACCCGTGCCGAGCAGGAGTCGGACGTCAGCGGTGGCCGTTCCGACGGCAACGACTGACGGGAGCGCCCATGTTGGTTGACGCAGCCTCGTGGGCGGGGCGTCTGGGCGGGGACAAGTTCCTCGCCCGGACGTACCACCGCTCCTACGCGCACTTCCCCGGAGCCCCCGACACGGCGGAGCTGTTCTCCTGGGACGACCTGAACCGGATCATCGCCACGCAGAGGTTGGAGCCGCCCCGGCTCCGCCTGTCGGTCGACGGTGAGATGGTTCCGATCCACCGCTACGCGATCCCGACCACGAACCGCCGGTCGGTCACGTGGTCCCGCATCCAGCCGTCCGACTTCCACGCCCAGCTCAGGGACGGGGCGTCGCTGGTCCTCGACGCGGTGGAGCAGATCCACCCCGCCGTGGGGGCGGCTGCTGAGGGACTGGAACGCTTCCTCGGGACTTCCGTGCAGGCCAACGTGTACGCCTCGTGGACCGAGCGGGAGGGCTTCGGCCGGCACTGGGATGACCACGATGTGGTGGTGGTCCAACTGCACGGCTCGAAGCGGTGGCGCCTGTGGGGGATGACCCGTGAGGCGCCCACCTTCCGGGACGTGGAGTCGCCGGAGAAGCCGGAGGGCGACCCGGTGGCGGACCTCGTTCTGTCCCCGGGGGACGTGCTCTACCTGCCGCGCGGCTGGTGGCATTCGGTCACCGCTGACCAAGGGACGGAATCCCTCCACCTGACTTTCGGCATGGTCACGCATACCGGCGCTGACCTCATGCTGTGGGTCGTCGATCAGCTTCGAGCGTCCCTTGCCTTCCGTAAGGACATTCCACGGTTCTGCTCGCTGGCGGAACAGTCGGACTTCATCGAAGCCGTGCGTGGTGAGGTGGCCGGCATGATGGCGGACTCCCGCCTTGTGGAGCGGTGGGCGGAGTCGATCGACACGACCGACCTGGGCCACGCGGTTCCCTCGCTGCCGTACGTGGACGGGCTCCCCGCCCGGAGGGAGATCACGGTCAAGCTCACCGCTCCGAGGGGTCGCCTGACCCCGAACCGAGCAGAGGGCACAGTCACTTTCTCGGCGGCCGGTACCGCGTGGGACTTCGCCGAGTCCGCAGCGCCCGTGCTCGGAACGCTGCTGACCAACCAGCCGACCACGCTCGGGGAGCTTGCCGACTCCGCCGGACTGGAGGTCAAGGACGTGGCCGAACTGGTCTCCGCCCTCATCGAAGGCCATGCCGTCGCAGTCGTGGGGACCGCGCTGTGACCGCCGCGCTCTGCCTGGGGACATACCGCGTGCGTGCCGTCAGTCAGGCGGCACGCACCGCCCTGGCTGCCGGTAGCCCGTGGGTGGACACGGCACCCAACTACGCCCATGGTCGGGCGCATGAGGAGTTGCGCCCGGTTCTCGGGGAGTACCCGACCGTGCGGGTAGCCACGAAGACGGGGTTCTTCACGGCGGAGCAAGGCCGCACGGCCCTGGCCGAAGGCGTGCTCACCTGGTACGAGACGGCCAGCAGGCACAGCCTTGAACGGGGCTTCGTCCGATGGCAGACGGAGCGCTCGTTGGCCACGCTCGGGCGTGTGGACCTGGTGTTCGTACACAACCCGGAGCACCACGGGCACGGCCTTGACCGTGCTGCTCTGCACCGGCGTGTACGGGAAGCCTTCACGGCGCTGGAAGAGTTCGCCCACGCGGGCAGGGTCGGCGGATACGGCGTCGCCACCTGGTCCGGCCTTACCTCCGGAGCGCTCAGCGTCCCCGAGTTGCTCACGCTCGCCCGGCAGGCGGCCGGTTCCGCCGAGCATCACTTCACGGGCTTGCAGATGCCCGTCAGCCTGATCATGGACGCCCCGATCACACAAGCCCTGAACGGCGGCGGACCACTGGTACAGGCGAAGGACGCGGGGCTGATCACGTTCGGCTCTGCGCCCCTGCAAGGGGGCGAACTCCTCGACGCCATGACACCCGAACTGGTGAACCTCATCCGCCCCGGCCTGTCGGCCGCAGCCGCTGCCCTGCTGGCCGCTGGCTCGTGCCCTGGCCTCGATGTCGTCCTCACCTCCGCGAGTACCCGCGAGCACTGGGACGATGTGGCCAAGGCTCTGGCTGCGCCGCTGACGGCCCGGGAACTCAGGAGGGTGACGGATGAACTCGCCGGGGAATGAGGAGGTACAGGCTCTGATGGAGGCCGCCCACGACCGGGCGGCCAAGGCACTGGCCCTCACCTGCACGGGGCCGCCGGCGTGGGGCTTCCTCGGTGTCACGCTCGGACGCCGAGCGGGGGACCGGTGGCTGCGGGTCAGCCGGACGGCGAAGAGGAACGCGGGCAGGAAGGCGGGGGAAGGCATCGTCGGCGCCTCGGAGCTGGTGCCTGACGGCGTGCCCCACCCCCACCTGTACGCGGTGCATGACTGGACTGACGGCGAGTGGGCCTTCCAGTCGGAAGTCCTGGACTACCTCACGCAACCCATCGTGTCCCCGGACCGAGCCGACATCGACCACGACCCCGGCTTGCCTGACGAGTGGGGGCGGACCTTCGCCGAGCCCTTGCCTTGCTCGCTGAAGCGGAAGGGGTGAAGGTCACGGTCCGGGACGGCTGGATCGAACGGGCCTTCCCCCAGTTCCTCGGCGTCCCGGCCCCCGCCAAGGTGGAGCGGGTGACCGGTCACGGTGACCTGCACTGGGGCAACCCCACCGCCGCGCCCCTGTGCCTGCTGGACTGGGAGCGGTGGGGACAGGTGCCCTTCGGCTATGACGCGGGGCTCCTCCACGCCAACAGCCTGCTTGTTCCCGACCTAGCCGCCCGCATCCGCAAGGAGTTCGCGGCGGTCCTCGACACCCCCGCCGGCCGAATCGGGGAACTCGCGGCCCTGGCGGAGATGCTGCAGGCCGTAGCCCGTGGCTGGTACCCCGATCTTGCACTCCACCTGGCTGCCCGAGCGGAGGCGGGAGTGCGCCCGCCTGTTCCGGTGCACTCCGAGGTGGGTGCCTGACCGCACCACGGTCAGGATGACGGACTGGTTGAGGACGGCTGTCCTCGGCCGGTGGTCACGTGGTTGGTCGCGCCACAGCCGGAGAAACAGAAAAACCCCAGGTGAACTGGGGTCTCTGCTGGTGTCCGAGGGGGGACTTGAACCCCCACGCCCGATAAAGGGCACTAGCACCTCAAGCTAGCGCGTCTGCCATTCCGCCACCCGGACAAGGTGTCTGTCGTGCGCGGTTCCCTCGGCGGGGTTTCCCTCGCGGCGACAGGGAAAACATTACCAGGCTTTCCGGGGTGGCTGATCACCCCCCGGTCCGCGGCGGGCGGGCGTGAACGGCGTGTGACGGGCCGGGACCGGTCTTGGGCCCGGACCCGGCCCGGAGAGAGGATGAGGGGGACCCAGCAGCAGGTAAGCGGGAGGAAGCAGCGTGAGCGAGAAGGACACGGCCCAGGGCGTCACCGGTGAGGACGAGGTCGTGGACCTCTGCCGCGACCTGATCCGGTTCGACACCAGCAACTACGGCGACCACTCCGGACCCGGCGAGCGCCAGGCCGCCGAGTGGGTCGCCGAGAAGCTGGCGGAGGTCGGCCTGGAGCCGAAGATCTACGAGTCCCACCCCGGCCGCGCCTCCACCGTGGCCCGCATCGAGGGGGAGGACCCCTCCCGGCCCGCCCTGCTCATCCACGGCCACCTTGACGTCGTACCGGCCAACGCCGACGACTGGACCCACCACCCCTTCTCCGGCGAGATCGCCGACGGATGCGTATGGGGCCGCGGGGCGGTCGACATGAAGGACATGGACGCCATGACCCTCGCGGTGGTGCGCGACCGGCTGCGCAGCGGGCGGCGGCCCCCGCGCGACATCGTCGTCGCCTTCCTCGCCGACGAGGAGGCGGGCGGCACCTTCGGCGCCCGCCACCTGGTCGACCACCACCCCGAGCTGTTCGAGGGCGTCACCGAGGCGATCAGCGAGGTCGGCGGCTTCTCCTTCACCGTGAACGAGCAGCGGCGGCTCTACCTGATCCAGACGGCCGAGAAGGGCATGCACTGGATGAAGCTCACCGTGGCCGGCACCGCCGGGCACGGCTCCATGATCCACCGGGACAACGCCATCACCGAGCTGTCCGAGGCGGTCGCCCGCGTCGGCCGGCATAAGTTCCCGGTACGCGTCACCAAGACCACCCGTGCCTTCCTCGACGAGCTGGGCGACGCGCTCGGCACCGAGCTGGACCCCGAGGACATGGAGGCCACCATCGCCAGGCTCGGCGGCATCGCCAAGCTGATCGGCGCGACCCTGAGCAACACCGCCAACCCGACCCAGCTGAACGCCGGTTACAAGGTCAACGTCATCCCCGGCGAGGCCACCGCGCACATCGACGGCCGCTTCCTGCCCGGATACGAGGAGGAGTTCCTCGGCGACCTCGACCGGCTGCTCGGCCCGCATGTGCGCCGCGAGGACGTGCACGCCGACAAGGCCGTGGAGACCAGCTTCGACGGGGCGCTGGTCGAGGCCATGCAGTCCGCGCTGCTCGCCGAGGACCCCATCGCCAAGGCGGTCCCGTACATGCTCTCCGGCGGCACCGACGCCAAGTCCTTCGACGATCTCGGCATCCGCGGCTTCGGCTTCGCCCCGCTGAAGCTGCCGCCGGAGCTGGACTTCGCCGGCATGTTCCACGGTGTGGACGAGCGGGTGCCGGTGGACGGCCTCCAGTTCGGCGTGCGGGTGCTCGACCGGTTCATCGACGCCTCCTGAGCGGCTGCCGGGCGTTCGAGCCGGACCGCCGGGGTTTCGGGCGCCCGTTCGAGATCGACTGAGAAGGGTGAATGCGACCATAAGCTCGTAGCTCCATTACTCCCTCCTCGTTACAGGTGATGCGACCCCGCACCTTGGGGCCGCATTGCCAACGAGGAGGAATAATGATCAAGAAGGTCGTCGCTGCCGCGGCTGCCACCGGTGGGCTGGTTCTCGCGGGCGCGGGCCTGGCCGTCGCCGACTCCGGTGCCCAGGGTGCCGCCCTGCACTCTCCGGGTGTCGTCTCCGGCAACGTCATCCAGGTGCCCGTGCACGTTCCGGTGAACGTGTGCGGCGACACGATCAACGTGATCGGGCTCCTGAACCCCGCCTTCGGCAACACCTGCGTCAACAGCTGACGCCGGTTCCCCGTAGGGGCTTTCCACCCCGAGGGGCGTCTTCTACCAGCCGTCGGCCTCGGAGCGCGCGCCATGCGCTCCGAGGCCGACCGGCCTTTTCCCAGACAGTGAAGGCAAGCGAAGGCAGGGGGGTACGCAGCAATGCGACAAGGAACCCGTAAGGGTCTGATGACCATGGCGGCGGCGACCGGGGTACTCGCCGCCGCGACCGGTATGGCACACGCGGACGCGGGCGCGTCCGGTGCCGCCACCGGCTCACCCGGCGTCCTGTCGGGCAATACCGTCCAGGCGCCGGTGCACGTGCCGGTGAACGTGTGCGGCAACACCGTCAATGTCGTCGGGCTCCTCAACCCGGCGGCGGGCAATGCCTGCGCCAACTCCGGCGGCGGCCACGGCGGTCAGGGCCACGGCGGCTCCGGAGGCTCGGCCGCCGGCGGCCACACCTCCGGCTCGCCGGGCGTGGGATCGGGCAACACCGTCCAGGTGCCGATCGACGTCCCGGTGAACGTGTGCGGCAACAGCGTCGACGTCGTCGGCGTGGGCAACCCCGCCACGGGCAACGACTGCGCCAACAGCGGCGGGACGCACGGCCGTCCACCGGGCGGCGGCCACACCAGCCCGCCGAGCAACCCCGGCCACCCGAGCCACCCCGGTCACCCGAGCCACCCCGGTCACCCTGGCCACCCGAGCCAGCCGGGCAAGCCGTCTCAGCCGGGTAAGCCGAGCCAGCCGGGTACGCCGAGCAAGCCGGGCACCCCGCACCAGCCGGGCACCCCGGCGACCCCGCCCGCCCACCAGGTGCACGTTCCGCAGGTCCCCTCGGCGTCCCTGACCACGGGACAGCTCGCGCACACCGGCAGTGACCTGCCGCTGGGCCTGGCACTGCCGGCCGGCGCGGGCGCCCTGATCGCGGGCGCCGTGCTCTACCGCAAGGCACGCGCCAAGGCCTAGCCGCGGGCGATCACCCCGCGACGGACGGCGAACGGGGAGCGGGTCCGGCCAGACCGGCGGGCCCGCTCCGCGTCGTTCGCGCCCCCTTCGCCCTCAGCGTCCTGTCTCACCAGGTGGCCCGCACCTGGCGGATGATCCGCCGCCGCAGCCGAACCTTGCGGCTGCCGTCGCGCAGCAGGCTCAGGCGGTCCAACTCCCAGTGTCCGTACTCGGCATGGTCCGTCAGCAGACGTGTGGTCTCCTTGCGGGACACCCCGCGAGGCACATACACGTCGACAAATTCGTATTCCGGCATCGCATCTATTGTGCGGGCTGGTGCCCGGTACGGATAGCGTCTGCACTATGTCTGATGCTGCGCAGCCCACCGCTGCCGAGGTACGTGCCGCCGCCGAGGCGATCAAGACCGCGCTCGACCGTCACCTGGCGGCGGTCGAACGCAGGTCAGGAGACGACGACCCGGCCGTTTTCGAGGCGTTCAACCAGCTGGCCGCGGCCGCCGAGGTGTACGACGAGCTGCTCTACGACCGCTACGACGAGGTCACTCCCTTCGAGATCCCCGGCGCCGAGGAGACACTGCCCCCGTACGCGGGCCCCGAGGAACCCCATGCGATCAGCGTGCTGATCCGCCGCGACTACACCGTGGCGGAGCCCCAGCGGCTGCTGGCCCAGGCCGAGCGGGTCGAGGCCGCGGACGACTTCGAGGACCTCGCCGGCCTGGACGAGGACGCCGCGGGCACCGTCCCCGGCGCGCTCAGCCTGCTGTTCGGCGAGTTCGAACCCGACGAGATCGCCTCCCGCCACAAGGAGTTCGGCCTGGAGGAGGGCGACTCCACGCTCTGGGTCACCGCGGCCGAGGAGCCCCCGGAGGCCGGGGAATGGCTGGAGGCCCCCTTCGAGCACATGGATCCGCAGGCGGTGGTGTGCAGGTTCGACGTCAGCGCGGTCTTCGACGACGAGGACGACGACCACGACGACACCGACCCGGACGCCGAGGACGACGACATCGAGTTCGTGGACGACGAGGACCTGGACGAGACCGACGACGAGCACGACGAGCACGACGACGAGATCGGGAACGATCACGACGGCGGCGAGACCGGCGGCGTGGGCGTCCGGGGCCCCGGCAGGTGACCCCGGCGGCGGGGCCGTACCGGTGCGAAGCCGGTACGCCCCCGCCGCGTGGCGCCCGCCACAGGTGATCGCCACCCCGGCGGCGCCGCGCCTCAGCCGGTCGGTGTCTGCGGGCGCAGCAGCGTCGCCAGCCGGGTCGTACGCGGCTTGGCCGGGACCTCCGCGACCGCCCGCGGCAGCGCGCCCTCCACCCCGTGCACCACGGACAGATGCCGCTCGCCCCGGCCGAACGCCGTGTACACCCACGGCCTGCTGAGCGCCCCCGCGGCATCGCCGGGCAGCACCACGACCGCCGCGGGCCAGCGCCCGCCCACCGCCTGGTGCGCGGTCAGCGCCCATCCGTGCCGCACACATCCCTCCACCCGCTCACGCGGTACGACCACGGGGGCGCCCGCGCAGGACAGGTGCAGCCCCTCGGTGTCGGCCCCCACCACCGTGCCCGGCAGCGTCCGGCCTGGCGCGGGGGAGTAGGCGATCCGGTCGCCGGGGTCGAAGCCGCCGAACCGGCCGGGGCCGGGGTTGAGGCGCTCCTTCAGGGCGGCGTTCAGGGCTCGGGTGCCGGCCGCGCCGCCATGGCCCGGCGTGATCACCACGATCTCTTCAACGGGGACCTGGAAGGCCCGCGGCACCGACTCCGCGACCAGCTGCACCGTCCGGTGCACGGCCTCGCCCGCGTCCCGCACCGGCACGATCACGACCTCCTTGCCGGGCGCCTCGACCTGGTTCAGCTCGCCGATGCCGATCCCGGAGACCAGCTCGCCGATCGGACCGGGGTCGGGCAGCCGGGAGGCGATCTGGGGGCAGGCGCGGGCCGCGAGCAGATCGGCGAAGACCCGCCCCGGACCGGCCGACCACAGCAGTGCCGGATCCCCGCTGAGCACCAGCCGCGCCCCGTCGGGCAGCGACTCCACCAGCATCGCCGCGCCCTCCACGTCCAGCTGGGGCGCGTCCAGCACGATCAGCAGGTCCAGCTCCAGCGCTCCGTCCGCGTCCCGGCCGGGCCCCTCGGCACCGGCCAGCAGCCCGGCGACGGTGCCCACGCCCACGCCCCCCGCCGGCGACAGCGCGGCGAGACGGTCGCGGCCGTCCGGGGTGTGGCACACGGCGAGGGCCCGCAGGCCCGCCTCCAGGGCGGCGGCGAGCAGGGCCGCCGGTTCGGCGCGGGCGGCCTCGCCGCCGGTGTGCAGGACCAGGCCGTGCCCGGCGACCGCGCGGGCCAGCTCGGCGGCGCCGCCCGACGTCGCCGCGACGACCGGCGCCCACGCCTGAGAGGTCTCCTGGACCGGGGAGTTGACCAACCGGGCCAGGCCATCGGCCAGGCTCTCCTCGGCCAGCGCGTACCGCTCCAGGGCGATGAGCACCCGCACCGGGCGCTCCACATCCTCCTCGTCGTCCGCCGCCCGCACGGCCGGGGCGCCCGCCTCCTCCAGGGCGTCCTCGAACACCAGCGCCTCACCCTCGGCCAGGGCCGACTGCACGGCCTCGTCCGGGTCCGGCACGCCCCGCTGGGCCAGGGCCGCGGTGAGCGCGGGCAGCTCCAGGGCGGTGTGCCCGGCGAGGGCCGCCTGCTCCAGCAGCCAGACCGTCACCGCCCGCCCACGCCGCTCGTCCCCCGGACCGCATCCGGCACCGAGCAGCGCCCGCGCGAACCCGTCCGCCTGCTCGGGCCGCACCCCCGGCACGCGCAGCAACTGCCAGGGATCCTCCCGCAGCACGTCCCCGGCGCCTTCGCCGAGCGCCACGGCCGCCTGCCCGCCCAGCGCCTCCGGCGCCCCGCCCTCCGCGAGCACCCGGCGCACCGCGTCCACCGCCTGCGGCGACGGGCCGACCGGCGCGGAGACGGAGACCGGGGCGGGCGCGGAGGCAGGGGCGGAGGCCGGGGCAGGCGCAGGGCGCTCCTGGCGCACCCGCGCCGGCTCGGGTGCCGGACGCGCCGGAGCGGCCGCGGGGCCCGGCTGGGCCGCCCGCTCGGGCGCGGGCCGCGCGGGCTCGGCGAACACCGCGGTCGCCGGCTTCTTGCCGCCCTCCACCGCGCGCACGGCGGCCAGCAGATCGGCCGCCTTCCCGCTCAGCTTGGCGCCGCTCTCGACGGGCGCCTTCCGCTCCGCCTTGCGCCGCTCGATCCGCTCCCGCTCGAGTCGCTGCGCCGCCAGCTCCGCCGCCGCCTCGGACAGCTCCGGCCCCCCGGCGGCACCATCGGCCGCCGGCTCCGGACCCGAAACCTCCGAAGCCCCCTCGGCCGTCTCCTCGCCCGAGTCGTCGTCCGTCACATCGGCCGTCCCGGACGCACCGTCACCGCCGTCCGCCGTCAGACCATTCCCGGCCACCTCGTCCGGCGCCTCCGGCATCTCCGGCGTCCCCGGCGCGGTGTCCTCCGTGGTCTCCGGTTCCGTGCTCACAGCGTGCTCCAGTCGTGATCGGGATAGCGGTGCAAGGGCGCCGACACATCGTCCAGCGCCCGGCAGATCTCGTCAGGAAGACTAAGCGCCTCCACTGACAACGCCGCCGTGAGCTGCTGCGCGGTGCGCGCGCCGACGATCGGGGCGGTGACGCCGGGGCGGTCGCGGACCCAGGCGAGCGCCACCTGGAGCGGGGTGACCGCGAGCCCGTCGGCGGCCGTCGTCACCGCGTCCACGATGCGCGTCGCCGTGTCGTCCAGATACGGCTCCACGAAGGGCGCCAGCTGCTCGGAGGCACCGCGCGAGTCGGCGGGCGTGCCGTGCCGGTACTTTCCGGTCAGCACCCCCCGCCCGAGCGGGGAGGAGGGCAGCAGGCCCACGCCCAGGTCCAGCGCGGCGGGCAGCACCTCCCGCTCCACGCCCCGCTGGAGCAGCGAGTACTCCATCTGCGTGCTGGCCAGCCGGGTGCGGGTGCCCGGCGCCGCGAGCTGCCAGGTGGCCGCCTTGGCGAGCTGCCAGCCGCAGAAGTTGGACACCCCCGCGTACCGCGCCCGGCCGCTGGCCACCGCTATGTCCAGGGCCTGGAGTGTCTCCTCCAGCGGGGTCTCGGCGTCCCACGCGTGGATGTGCCAGAGGTCCACATGGTCCGTGCCCAGGCGGTCGAGGGAGGCGTCCAGCGCGGCGAGCAGATGCCCGCGGGAGCCGTCGAAGCGGCGGCCGGGGTACGGGACGCTGCCCGCCTTCGTGGAGACGACCAGGTCACGGCGGGGCACGAGCCGCTCCATCAGCCGCCCGAGCAGATACTCCGCCTCCCCACCGCCGTACACGTCCGCGGTGTCCACGAGGGTGCCGCCGGCCTCCCAGAACGCCTTGAGCATGTCCGCGGCGTCATGTTCTTCGGTGTCCCGGCCCCAGGTGAGGGTGCCGAGTCCGATCCGGGACACGCGCAGGCCGGTGCGGCCGAGATGCCTCTGCTCCATGACCGCGAGATTACTGGCCGGAACCAGTGCGGTGGGTTGCCTGTGGACAACTCGTCCGGGCCCGCGCGGGGCACCGCCCGCGCCCGCACGCTAAGGTCTGCGCCACAGGGACGTTACTCACGGGTAAGGGGAATCGGCCATGCAACTCGGACTCAACCTCGGCTACTGGGGTGCCGGAATGGACGGGGACAATCTGGCCGTGGCCCAGGAGGCCGACCGGCTGGGCTATGCCGTGTGCTGGGCCGCCGAGGCGTACGGCTCCGACGCGGCCACCGTGCTCAGCTGGGTCGCCGCCCAGACCGAGCGCATCGACGTGGGCTCCGCCATCTTCCAGATCCCGGCCCGCCAGCCCGCGATGACCGCGATGACCGCGGCCACCCTGGACACCCTCTCCGGCGGCCGCTTCCGGCTCGGCCTCGGCGTCTCCGGACCGCAGGTCTCCGAGGGCTGGTACGGCGTCACGTTCGACAAGCCGCTGGCCCGCACCCGCGAGTACGTGGAGATCGTCCGCAAGGCGATGACCCGTGAGCGGCTGTCGTACGACGGCGAGCACTGGACGCTGCCGCTGCCGGGCGGTCCGGGCAAGCCGCTCAAGCTGACCGTGCACCCGCAGCGCGAGCACATCCCGCTCTACATCGCCGCGATCGGCCCGAAGAACCTGGAGCAGACCGGCGAGATCGCCGACGGCGCCCTGCTGATCTTCCCCGCCGCCGAGCACCTGGAGGAGACCACCCTCACGCATCTGCGCGCGGGCCGGGAGAAGGCGGGCAAGACCCTCGACGGGTTCGACGTCTGCCCGACCCTGCCGCTCGCCGTCGGCGACGACAAGGACGTGGCCGCGCTCGCCGACACCTTCCGCCCCTACACCGCGCTGTACGTCGGCGGCATGGGCAGCGCCAAGCAGAACTTCTACAACAAGCTCGCGCAGCGCATGGGTTACGAGCGGGAGGCCGCCGAGATCCAGCAGAAGTACCTGTCCGGGGACAAGCAGGGCGCGGCCGCCGCGATCCCGCAGGACCTCATCGACAAGACCACGCTGCTGGGCTCCGTCGACCGCATCGCCGACCGGATGAAGGCCTACGCCGAGGCCGGTGTCACCACCCTCAGCCTCGCCCCCGCCGGATTCACCCTCGAGGAGCGGCTCGCCTCCCTGCGCGCCGGCACCGAAGCCCTGGAGCGCGCCGGGCTCGCCTGAGCCGGGAGGTCTTCCACGGCCGTGGTGGGGGCTCGGGGGAGGCTTCCCCGCCACGGCCGTCACCGGGAACAACGCGCCCGGCGACGAGCGGTTACGACTCCCCGGCGCCTTCTTCCAAGGCGCCCTGGCCGCCGACGCGGCTCACAGCCACTCGCGCCGCTTGAACATCCGGTACAGGACCACCTCCAGCAGCGCCATCACCAGGATCACCGCCGGGTACGACCACAACCAGTGCAACTCGGGCATGTGGTCGAAGTTCATGCCGTAGATGCCGGCGATCATCGTGGGCACCGCCGCCATCGCCGCCCAGGCGGAGATCTTGCGCATGTCGTCGTTCTGCCGCACGCCCGTCTGCGCGAGATGCGCCGACAGCACGTCCGACACCAGCCGGTCCAGGCCCTCCACCGACTCGTTGACACGGGACAGATGGTCGCCCACATCCCGGAAGAACGGCCGCGCCCGCTCATGCACGAACGGCACCCCGCCGCCCGAGCCGAGCGGCCCCGTCCCCGCCAGCCGGGACAGCGGCACCGCCAGCGGCACGGTCGCCCGGCGGAACTCCACGATCTGCCGCTTGAAGCCGTAGATCCGCGAGGCGGTGTTGCGCGCGCCGCCCACCTCCGGCCGGAACACCTCCGCCTCCACCTCCTCCAGATCCGTCTGGAGCTCGGTCGCCACCTCCAGGTACCGGTCCACGATGGCGTCGGCGATCGCGTACAGCACCGAGGTGGGCCCCTTGTCGAGCATCTCCGGCTCCTCTTCGAGCCGGTGCCGCACCGCCGCGAGCGGCGAGGCCTCGCCGTGCCGCACCGTCACCACGAAGCTGTCACCGACGAACACCATCAGCTCGCCCGCCGAGACCGTGTCGCTCTCCGCCTCGTAGGCGACCGGTTTCAGCACCACGAACAGCGAATCCTCGTACACCTCGAGTTTGGGACGCTGATGCGCCTTGAGAGCGTCCTCCACCGCCAGTGGGTGCAGCCCGAACTCGCGGGTCACCAGGTCGAACTCCCGCTCGGACGGCTCGTACAGCCCGATCCACACGAACCCGCCCGCCGCCCGCGCCTCGGCGAGCGCGTCGGACAGGTCCTCCGGACCCTCGGTCCGCTGTCCGTGCCGGTAGATGGCACAGTCGACGATCACGGAGCGCATTCTCCCCTCATCAGATCACCGGCGCATCACCTGATGCGCCTACCCTGGTCCGCATGCCCACGCTGATCCTCGTAAGGCACGGACGTTCCACCGCCAACACCTCCGGACTGCTCGCCGGCTGGACTCCGGGGGTCTCCCTGGACGAGCGGGGCACCGCCCAGGCCGCCGCCCTGCCCGACCGCCTCGCCGCCCTGCCCCTGGCCGAGGTCGTCACCAGCCCGCTCCAGCGCTGCCAGGAGACCCTGGCCCCCCTCCTCGCGGCCCGCCCCGGCCTGACCGCGCACACCGACGACCGGATCGGGGAGTGCCACTATGGCGACTGGTCCGGCCGCAAGCTCGCCGAACTCAAGGACGAGCCGCTGATGGAGGTCGTCCAGGCCCACCCCTCCGCCGCCGCCTTCCCCGGCGGGGAGTCCATGCGCGCCATGCAGACCCGCGCCGCCGAAGCCGTACGCGAGTGGAACGCGCGCGTCGAACGCGACCACGGCGCCGACGCCGTCTACCTCATGTGCTCGCACGGTGACATCATCAAATCCCTGGTCGCCGACGCCCTCGGCCTCCATCTCGACCTCTTCCAGCGGATCTCCGTGGAGCCGTGTTCCATCACCGCGATCCGCTACACCCGCCTGCGCCCCTTCCTCGTCCGCCTCGGCGACACCGGCGATCTCGCCTCGCTCGCCCCTCGCGAGGAGCACCCCGACGGCGACGCACCGGTCGGTGGTGGTGCGGGCGCACCGTGATCGTCGCCCGCAGTAGGGTGAAGCGATCCGCGCCGTCGCGTATCCGCAGCGGCCCGCACCCGCACCGCCGAAACTCTCGACCCCATGGAGACAGGACGTGTCCCGTCAGGTGTTCCTCTACGATCCGCCGGACCGCTTCGTGGCCGGCACGGTCGGACTGCCCGGACGCCGTACGTTCTTCCTCCAGGCCATCGCCGGCCCACGGGTGACCAGCGTGGTCCTGGAGAAGACCCAGGTCGCCGCGCTCGCCGAGCGCATGGACGAACTCCTGGACGAAGTCGTGCGCCGCAGCGGCGGCAGTGCCCCCGTCCCGGCCATGGCGCCCAACGAGATCGCCGACACCGCCCCGCTGGAGACCCCCGTCGAGGAGGAGTTCCGGGTCGGCACCATGGCCCTGGCCTGGGACGCCGAGGAACAGCGCATGGTCGTGGAGGCGCAGGCCCTGGTGGAGCTGGACGCCGACACCGAGGAGGACCTCGCCGAGGCCGAGGAACGGCTGCTCCAGGACGAGGAGAACGGGCCCCCGATGCTGCGGGTCCGGCTGACCGGCGCGCAGGCCCGTGCCTTCGCCAAGCGCGCCCTCGACGTCGTCAACGCCGGGCGGCCGCCGTGCCCGCTGTGCAGCCTCCCGCTCGATCCGGAAGGACACGTATGCCCGCGCCAGAACGGATACCGCCGCGGGGCGTGACGGCCGCCGATCCGGGCGCCGCCGAACTGCTCGCCCGCGGTGAGCTGACCGTGCGCGGCCGCATCCGCGACGCCTCGAACGCCGCCCTGTTCTGCACCGTCGCCCACGACGGCCGGGAAGCCGCCTGCGTCTACAAGCCGGTGGCCGGCGAGCGCCCCCTGTGGGACTTTCCCGACGGCACCCTCGCCGCCCGCGAGGTCGCCGCCTACGAGGTCTCCGAGGCCACCGGCTGGGGCCTCGTCCCGCCCACCGTGCTGCGCGACGGCCCCTACGGCGAGGGCATGTGCCAGCTGTGGATCGAGGTGTCCCCGGAGCCCGAACTGCTCGCCCTGGTCGACGGCGAGGAGCCCGAGCCCGGCTGGAAGGCCATCGGCTTCGCCGAGGTCGGCGAGGGCCGCACCGCGTTGCTCGTGCACGCCGACGACGAGCGGCTGCGCCGGCTCGCCGTCCTCGACGCCGTGCTCAACAACGCCGACCGCAAGGGCGGCCACCTGCTGCCCACCGCCGACGGCCGGCTCTACGGCATCGACCACGGCGTCACCTTCCACATCGAGGACAAGCTCCGCACCCTGCTGTGGGGCTGGGCCGGCGAACCCCTCACCGCCGAGGCCGTCGAGGTCCTCAAGCGGCTCCACGACGCCCTGGACGGCGACCTGGGCGGGCGCCTCGCCCCGCTGATCACCGCCGCGGAACTGGACGCCACCCGCGCCCGCGTCGCCGCCCTCCTCACCTCCGGAGTCCACCCGGAGCCCGGCGGGGAGTGGCCGGCGATCCCCTGGCCGCCCGTGTGATCACAACCCGGCCGAAGTTGCAAGAGCGCCCAACCGGCCATCCGACCCGATCCCGGTCGTGTGCCCGACGCGCGGCCGGTTAGGCTCATGTACATGCATGCCTGGCCCGCTTCCGAGGTCCCCGCCCTGCCTGGTCAGGGCCGCGACCTGAGGATCCACGACACCGCGACCGGCGGCCTGGTCACCCTCCAGCCCGGTCCCGTCGCCCGCATCTACGTCTGCGGCATCACCCCGTACGACGCGACCCACATGGGTCACGCGGCGACCTACAACGCGTTCGACCTCGTTCAGCGCGTGTGGCTCGACACCAAGCGGCAGGTCCACTACGTCCAGAACGTCACCGACGTCGACGACCCGCTCCTGGAGCGCGCGGAGCGCGACGGCGTCGACTGGGTCGCCCTCGCCGAGAAGGAGACCTCCCTCTTCCGCGAGGACATGACCGCCCTGCGGATGCTCCCGCCGCGGCACTACATAGGCGCCGTCGAGGCGATACCCGGCATCGTCCCGCTCGTGGAGCGGCTGCGCGACCTCGGCGCGGCCTACGAACTGGACGGCGACATCTACTTCTCCGTCGAGTCCGACCCGCACTTCGGCTCGGTCTCGCACCTCGACGCGGCCGCCATGCGGCTGCTGTCCGCCGAGCGCGGCGGCGACCCGGACCGTCCGGGCAAGAAGAACCCGGTCGACCCGATGCTGTGGATGGCGGCCCGCGAGGGCGAGCCCAGCTGGGACGGCGCCTCCCTCGGCCCCGGCCGGCCCGGCTGGCACATCGAGTGCGTGGCCATCGCCCTCGACCACCTCGGCATGGGCTTCGACGTCCAGGGCGGCGGCTCCGACCTGGCCTTCCCGCACCATGAGATGGGCGCCTCGCACGCCCAGGTGCTCACCGGCGAGTTCCCGATGGCCAAGGCGTTCGTGCACGCCGGCATGGTCGCGCTCGACGGCGAGAAGATGTCCAAGTCCAAGGGCAACCTGGTCTTCGTCTCCCGGCTGCGCCGCGACGGCGTCGACCCGGCCGCGATCCGCCTCGCCCTGCTCGCCCACCACTACCGGGCCGACTGGGAGTGGACCGACCAGGTCCTCCAGGACGCCCTCGACCGCCTCGACCGCTGGCGCGCCGCGGTCTCCCGCCCCGACGGCCCCGCCGCCGACGCCCTGGTCGAGGAGATCCGCGACGCCCTCTCCCACGACCTGGACGCCCCCACCGCGCTCGCCGCGGTGGACCGCTGGGCCGCCCGCCAGAACACCGAGGGCGGCCCGGACACGAGCGCTCCGGGCCTGGTCACCAGGGCGGTGGACGCCCTCCTGGGCGTCGCCCTGTAAGCACCGCCGACCCCCGCGCCCCACGAGGGGCGCGGGGAACCGCGCGAGAACCCACGACGACGCGGCAGCCGCCCGACCACCTCAAGCGGCCCGCCGGTAGCGCCTTCGGCGACACGAAGAAGGGGCGGCCCCCGATCCGGGACCGCCCCTTCGCCGTACCTCAGTCCTCCGACCCGTCACCCTCGTCATCGCCGGCCGAACCGCCGGAGGCATCCGCATCCGGCTTGGACGGACGGGCCTTGCCGCCCGGCGTGTCCCGCCGTCGCAGATACCGCTCGAACTCCCGCGCGATCGCTTCCCCGGACGCCTCCGGCAGCTCCGCGGTGTCGCGGGCCTCCTCCAGCGTCTGGACGTACTCCGCGACTTCGCTGTCCTCCGCGGCCAGCTGGTCCACGCCCACCTGCCAGGCCCGCGCGTCCTCCGGCAGTTCGCCCTGCGGGATCCGCAGGTCCAGCAGGTCCTCCAGACGGTTGAGCAGCGCCAGCGTGGCCTTGGGGTTGGGCGGCTGGGAGACGTAGTGCGGCACAGCCGCCCACAGCGACACCGCCGGCACCCCGGCATGCGCGCACGCCTCCTGGAGGACGCCGACGATGCCCGTCGGGCCCTCGTACTTGGTCTCCTCCAGGTCCATCCGCTGGGCCAGCTCCGTGTCCGAGGTGACCCCGCTGACCGGTACCGGACGCGTGTGCGGGGTGTCCCCGAGCAGCGCGCCCATGACGACCACCAGCTCCACGCCCAGCTCGTGCGCGAAACCGAGCAGCTCGTTGCAGAACGAACGCCAGCGCATGGACGGCTCGATGCCCCGCACCAGCACCAGGTCGCGCGGCTTCTCCCCGCCGACGCGGACCACCGAGAGCCGGGTCGTCGGCCAGGTGATCTTGCGTACCCCGCCCTCCATGAACACCGTCGGCCGGTTCACCTGGAAGTCGTAGTAGTCCTCGGCGTCCAGCGCCGCGAACACTTCGCCCTTGAACTCGCGTTCCAGATGCGCGACCGCCGTGGAGGCGGCGTCACCGGCATCGTTCCAGCCCTCGAACGCGGCCACCATGACTGGGTCGATCAGCTCGGGAACCCCCTCCAGCTCGATCACCCAGTGCCTCCTTCCGACGTGCCCTCGCTTGACTCACCAACCTTACGGCGTCCGGCAAGGGCGTCCGCAGTCCCCGTACAGGGGCAGTGAACGGATCACTGCCCCACCCTCCCCGCTCGAACACCCCCCGCGCCCCTGATAAACCCCGGACCCCGAACCCGGACCGGGCCCGCACCGGCGGGCGCGCGGAAGGGGCGGCCCGTGCGCACGGCGCCGCCCCTTCCCCGGTCTCGGTGCCCGGCCGGACCTACTTCCCGCCGGACCTACTTCCCGCCGGTACTACTTCTCGTCGAGCAGCCCCTGGACCTGCGCGCGGATCTCGTCCGTGGCCAGGCCGCGGATGGTCAGCGTGGTACGGCGGCGCAGCACGTCGTCCGCCGTCTCGGCCCACTCGTGGTCACGGGCCCACACCACCTGCGCCCAGATCTCCGGCGCGTCCGGGTGCACCCGCCGCGCCAGCTCCGGGTTCTCGTTGGCCAGCCGGGCGATGTCGAACGCCAGCGAGCCGTAGTGGGTGGCCAGGTGCTTGGCGGTGTCGGCACCCATCCGGGGGCCGGGCGCCGGGCCGTCCACCAGCAGCCGGTGCGCGACCGCGCGCGGGTTGGCGACACCGGGCAGCGGCAGCTTCTTCGGCAGCGAGGAGATCGGCTCGAAGTCGTCGCCCAGCGGGTGGCCCGGCAGCGCCTCCAGCTTCTTCATGATCGTACGACCGATGTGGCGGAACGTGGTCCACTTGCCGCCCGCGACGGACAGCATGCCGCCCTTGCCCTCGGTCACCACCGTCTCGCGCTTGGCCTTCGCGGTGTCACCCGGACCGCCCGGCAGCACCCGCAGACCGGCGAACGCGTACGTGATCAGGTCCTTCTTCAGCTGCTGGTCCCGGACGGAGAACGCCGCCTCGTCCAGGATCTGCGCTATGTCCTTGTCGTTGACCGAAACATCCGCCGGGTCGCCCTCGTACTCCTCGTCGGTGGTGCCGAGCAGCAGCATGTCCTCCCAGGGGAGGGCGAAGGTGATCCGGTACTTGTCGATCGGGGTGGCCAGCGCGGCCTTCCAGGGCGAGGTCCGCTTCAGGACCAGGTGCGCGCCCTTGGACAGCCGGATGGACGGCGCCGCGTTCGGGTCCTCCATCGTGCGCAGGTGGTCCACCCAGGGGCCGGTCGCGTTCAGCACCAGCCGGGCGTCGACCCCGAACTCGTCACCGGACATCCGGTCCTTCAGCTCCGCGCCCGTCACCCGGCCACGGGTGAAGCGCAGGCCGGTGACCTCGGCGTGGTTCAGCACGACCGCGCCCGCCTCGACGGCCGCGCGGACCGTCATCAGCGCCATGCGCGCGTCGTTCATCTGGTCGTCGCCGTACACGGCCACGGCCTTGAGGTTCTCGGTGCGCAGCTCCGGCACGTCCTGCGCCGCCTTGGCGGGGGAGAGCAGGTGGCCGACGCCGTCGCCGAACGCGGACAGCGCCGAGTAGGCGAAGACGCCCGCGCCGAGCTTCGCCGCGCCGTGCGGGCCGCCCTTGTACACGGGGAGGTAGAAGGTCAGCGGGTTCGCCAGGTGGGGGGCCACCTGACGGGACACCGCACGGCGCTCGAAGTGGTTCTCCGCCACCAGCTTCACCGCGCCGGTCTGCAGGTAGCGCAGACCGCCGTGGAGCAGCTTGGAGGAGGCGGAGGACGTGGCACCGGCGAAGTCGCCGGCGTCGACCAGCGCCACCCTGAGCCCGGACTGCGCGGCGTGCCAGGCGGTGGAGATGCCCAGGATGCCGCCGCCGATCACAAGAAGGTCGTACGACGCCTTGGAGAGCTGCTCCCTGGTCTCGGCGCGACTCGGGTTGGAGCCGGAGGCCGGGCGCGTTCCCAGGGCAGGCACGGACTGCAGGGTGGACTGACTGGTCATGTGGGGTACTTACTCCTCGTCAGAGCGTTTGAGCCGAAAGAGGCCGCTCAGCTCTCGTCCTCGATCCAGCCCATGGTCCGGTCGACGGCCTTGAGCCAGTTCTTGTACTCGCGGTCGCGGGTCTCCGCGTCCATCTGGGGGGTCCACTCGGCGGCCCGGCGCCAGTTGGCGCGCAGCTCGTCGGTGCTGGACCAGAAGCCGACGGCGAGGCCGGCGGCGTAGGCGGCGCCGAGGCAGGTGGTCTCGGCGACCATCGGGCGCACCACGGGCGCGTCCAGGACGTCGGCGAGCGTCTGCATCAGCAGGTTGTTGGAGGTCATGCCGCCGTCGACCTTCAGGGCCACCAGCTCGTCGCCGGAGTCCTTCACCATGGCGTCGGCGATCTCGCGGGTCTGCCAGGCGGTGGCCTCCAGGACGGCGCGCGCGAGGTGCGCCTTGGTGACGTACCGGGTCAGGCCGGCGATCACACCGCGGGCGTCGGAACGCCAGTGCGGGGCGAACAGGCCGGAGAAGGCCGGCACGAAGTAGGCGCCGCCGTTGTCCTCGACGGAGAGCGCGAGCGTCTCGATCTCGGCGGCGGTGGAGATGAGGCCCATCTGGTCGCGCATCCACTGCACCAGCGAACCGGTGACGGCGATCGAGCCCTCCAGCGCGTACACCGTGGGCTGGTCGCCGATCTTGTAGCCGACGGTGGTCAGCAGACCGGCGTACGAGTTGATGATCTTGTCGCCGGTGTTCATCACCATGAAGGTGCCGGTGCCGTACGTCGACTTGGTCTCGCCCTCGGAGAAACAGGTCTGGCCGAACAGGGCCGCCTGCTGGTCGCCGAGCGCGGAGGCGACCGGGATGCCGCCCAGCAGGTCGCCGAGCTTGCCGCCGGTGACCTCGCCGTAGACCTCGGCCGAGGAGCGGATCTCGGGCAGGATGCCCAGCGGCACGCCGATCGACTCGGCGATCCGCTCGTCCCACTGCATCGTGTGCAGGTTCATGAGCATGGTGCGCGAGGCGTTGGTGACGTCGGTGACGTGCTTGCCGCCGTTGACACCGCCGGTCAGGTTCCAGATGACCCAGGTGTCCATGGTGCCGAAGAGGATGTCCCCGGCGGCGGCGCGCTCCTTGAGGCCCTCGACGTTGTCGAGCAGCCAGCGGGCCTTGGGGCCGGCGAAGTAGGAGGCCAGCGGCAGGCCGGTCTCGCGGCGGAAGCGGTCCTGGCCGACGTTGCGGCCCAGCTCCCGGCACAGGGCGTCGGTGCGGGTGTCCTGCCAGACGATGGCGTTGTGGACGGGCTCACCGGTGTTCTTGTCCCACAGCACGGTGGTCTCGCGCTGGTTGGTGATGCCGATGGCCTTGATGTCGTCGCGGGAGATGCCGGCCTTGGCGACGGCTCCGGCGACGACCTCCTGGACGTTGGTCCAGATCTCGTTGGCGTTGTGCTCGACCCAGCCCGGCTTCGGGAAGATCTGCTCGTGCTCCTTCTGGTCGACGGAGACGATCCGGCCGTCCCGGTCGAAGATGATGCAGCGCGAGGAGGTGGTGCCCTGGTCGATCGCCGCGATGAAGGGGCCTGCGGTGTGGGCGTCGGTCACTGTGTGCTCCTGAAAGGTCCGTGGTGTGAGGGGCTGAACGTACGGCGCGTGCGCGGAACCCTTGTGGGGGGTTTCGTCAGAAGGCGACGTTGTAGATACCCGCCGCGATGGCCGCGCCGATCAGCGGGCCGACCACCGGGATCCAGGCGTAGCTCCAGTCGGAGCCGCCCTTGTTGGGCAGCGGCAGCAGGGCGTGCACGATGCGCGGGCCGAGGTCACGGGCCGGGTTGATCGCGTAGCCCGTCGGGCCGCCGAGGGACAGGCCGATGGACACCACCACGAACGCGGTGACCAGACCGCCGACCTCGCTGAGGCCCTTGCCACTGTTGTTCAGGCCCTGCGTGAGGACCGCGAGGATCAGCACCATGGTGCCGATGATCTCCGTGGCGAGGTTCTGTGCCACGTTCCGGATCTCCGGACCGGTGGAGAAGATGCCGAGGACCGGCCCCGCGCCCTGCTCCTGGGCCTCGACCGCCTTCGCCGACGTGGCCTGGGCACCCGGACCGCCGACGATCTCCTTGTCGGTCAGGTGCGCGTGGAACTGGCCGTAGTAGGCGAGCCACACCAGGGCCGCGCCGATCATGGCGCCGAGCAGCTGACCGGCGAAGTAGTACGGAACGTTGCTCCAGTCGCTGTTCTTGATGGCCACGGCGACGGTGACGGCCGGGTTCAGTTGCGCGCCTGAGAGCGGTGCGGAGATGTAGACGGCCGTCATGACGGCGAAGCCCCACCCGAAGGCGATGGCGAGCCAACCGGCGTTACGGGCCTTGGAGGCCTTCAGCGTGACGGCGGCACACACACCGCCGCCGAGCAGGATGAGTATGGCGGTACCGAGGGTCTCGCCGATGAAGATGTCGGAGCTGGACACCCGCGACTCCTTTGTCCTTCGTCCAGGGGTAAGCGAACCCCGGTCCCACCGGGGGTTCTGGTGCCCTCGGGGGTGAGAGCGATACCGGCCCTTGGCGTCGTCACACTCTAACGCGTATTACCGATAGGTGTTCGACAATGCCGACCGATGGACGGGAGTCTCGCTTCGGTGTTACGCGTGCGTCAAGAGTTCTCTTATCGAAAACCGGATCGTTATTGATCGTTGCCGGCTATCACTCTTCGTCACGCTATGCAGTTTTAGCCCTACTTTGTCCACTTCAGGGTAGGCCGAGAGCCGGAACGCCGCCCGGCGTCCCGGTCATACCCACGACAGAGCGTGATCCCTCAGGGACCCTCAGAACCGCCCGGCGCCCAGATCCCTGGAGACCGCCCGAGCGCAGTCGCGCACCGCCGCGATCAGCTCGGGCCGCAGCTCGCCGTCCCGGCACAGCCGCTCCACCGCCCCCGTGATGCCCACCGCGCCCACGGGCATCCGGCGCCGGTCGTGGACGGGCGCGGCGATCGACGCCACGCCCTCCCACGTCTCCTCCACATCGGCCGCGTAGCCCCGCGCGCGCGTCAGGTCGAGGATCTGCTCGAACTCGCCCGCGTCGCACACCGTGCGGTCCGTGAACGCCTTGCGCTCCGCCTCCAGCGCCTCGCTGTGCGCCACCGGGTCGTACGCCGACAGCACCTTGCCCAGCGCCGTGCAGTGCAGCGGCTGCATCGCCCCGATCTCCAGCACCTGCCGGCTGTCGTCGGGCCGGAAGACGTGGTGGACGATCAGCACGCCCTGCTGGTGCAGCACCCCCAGGTGCACGCTCTCCCCGCTGGAGCGGGCCAGGTCGTCCGTCCACACCAGGGCGCGCGCCCGCAGCTCGTGGACGTCCAGATAGGTGGTGCCCAGGCGCAGCAGCTCCGCGCCCAGCTGATAGCGGCCCGAGGCGTCGTCCTGCTCCACGAACCCCTCCTGCTGGAGGGTGCGCAGGATGCCGTGCGCGGTGCCCTTGGCGAGGCCGAGCGAGGAGGCGATGTCCGACAGCCCGAGCCGTCGCTCGCCGCCAGCGAGCAGCCGCAGCATCGCGGCCGCGCGTTCGAGCGACTGGATGTTCCGTGCCATCGCCGTCCTGCCTCCGTCCCCTTCGACTGCCGAAACACATCTGTGGGCGGAGCGCCGCCGACTTCCTGCGCTTCGCTACCACCGTTCGGCAATGTCGAACACTACCGGTCCATGCCGACCTCCCGCTAATGGTCGGTCGACACCTGTTACCTCACACGTGGCCCCCACGTGGCGCCGGGGCCATCCGCGTCCGCCTCGTGGACGCCTGTGCCCATCCAAGCCCACTCCCGGCTAGTCTGGCGCCGTGCGGCCCTCCGCCCGTCGTGGGGGCACCGCATAGCCGACAGCCGTCGCACCTTCAGGGAGCCCTTACATGGCCTCGTTGCCAACGTCCCCTACCGCCGACAGCCGGGCCCGTGCGTCCGCGCTCCGAGAGGCGCTCGCCACCCGCGTGGTGGTCGCCGACGGAGCCATGGGCACCATGCTCCAGGCCCAGGAACCGACCCTGGACGACTTCCAGCAGCTCGAGGGCTGCAACGAGATCCTCAATCTCACCCGCCCCGACATCGTCCGCTCGGTCCATGAGGCCTACTTCGCCGTCGGCGTCGACTGCGTCGAGACCAACACCTTCGGCGCCAACCACTCCGCCCTCGGTGAGTACGACATCTCCGACCGCGTCCACGAACTCTCCGAGGCCGGCGCCCGCGTCGCCCGCGAGAGCGCCGACGCGTTCACCGCCCGCGACGGCCGCCCCCGCTGGGTCCTCGGCTCCATGGGCCCCGGCACCAAGCTGCCCACCCTCGGCCACGCCCCCTACCGCACCCTGCGCGACGCCTACCAGGCGAACGCCGAGGGGCTGATCGAGGGCGGCGCCGACGCCCTCCTGGTGGAGACCACCCAGGACCTCCTCCAGACCAAGGCCTCCGTCATCGGCGCCCGCACCGCCCTGGACGCCCTCGGCCTGGACCTCCCGGTGATCGTCTCGGTCACCGTCGAGACCACCGGCACGATGCTCCTCGGCTCGGAGATCGGCGCGGCGCTGACGGCGCTGGAGCCGCTGGGCATCGACATGATCGGCCTGAACTGCGCCACCGGCCCGGCCGAGATGAGCGAGCACCTGCGCTACCTCGCCCGCAACGCCCGCATCCCGCTGTCCTGCATGCCCAACGCGGGCCTGCCCGTCCTCGGCAAGGACGGCGCCCACTACCCGCTGACCGCCCCCGAGCTGGCGGACGCTCAGGAGACCTTCGTCCGCGAGTACGGCCTGTCGCTGGTCGGCGGCTGCTGCGGTACGACCCCCGAGCACCTGCGTCAGGTGGTGGAGCGTGTCCGGGGCCTGATCCCGCCGGCGCGCGACCCGCATCCGGAGCCGGGGGCGGCGTCCCTGTACCAGTCGGTGCCGTTCCGGCAGGACACCTCGTACCTGGCGATCGGTGAGCGGACGAACGCGAACGGCTC
>NZ_JBWKES010000017.1:0-158651 GCF_056435325.1 Streptomyces sp. NPDC043952 | reverse complement strand
CCCGCGGACACGGCCTCCTCGACCACGTACTGGATCGCGGGCTTGTCGACGACCGGAAGCATCTCCTTGGGAGTCGCCTTGGTCGCCGGCAGGAACCGGGTACCAAGACCCGCCGCCGGAATGACAGCCTTGCTGATCCTGGGGTGCGCCTGAGTCATGCCCGACACCTTAACCGGCGTCCCTTGGTATGACCTGGGGCTGCGCTTGGCCGGCCCTTTGACGACGACCCGGACGGCATCGGCGCCGTGAACGGCAGACGGAAAGGGTGCGGTACGACCCGTGGAACAGGACGGACGCGTGGACGAGCCTGACAAGAGGACGTTGCGGCGAGGCCTCCTCGCGGTGAGGAACGGGCTGCCGGACGATGACGTACGGGCGGCGGGCCGGGCGCTCGCCGCGCGCGCCCTGGAGCTGCCCGAGCTGGCGGCGGCGCGCACGGTCGCGGCGTACGTCTCCGTCGGCACCGAACCCGGCACCGGCGCGCTCCTGGACGCCCTGCGCGCGCGGGGCACCCGCGTCCTGCTCCCCGCGCTGCTGCCCGACAACGACCTGGACTGGGGCGAGTACACCGGGCCCGGCTCCCTGAGGGAGGTACGGCACGGCTCCAGGATGGCCCTCCTCGAACCCTCGGGCGCCCGGCTCGGCCCGGACGCCGTGACGGGCGCGGACGTGGTCCTGCTGCCCGGTCTCGCGGTGGACGCGCGCGGGATGCGGCTGGGGCGCGGCGGCGGCTCGTACGACCGTGTGCTGGCCCGCCTGGAGCGCGCGGGCGTACGGCCCCGCCTGGTGGTGCTGCTCTACGACACGGAGGTCGTCGCGCGGGTCCCCGTGGAGGAGCACGACCGGCCGGTGCACGCGGTGGTGACGCCGTCCGGGGTGCGCCGCTTCGTCTGAGGCGGCCCCGGTACGCGGAACGGCATACGCGGAACGGCCCGACACGCGCGCGTGTCGGGCCGTTCCGTCCGGGGGTGCGGCGGCTACGGCTTGAGGACGAGTGTGTCGCTCGTGCTCTTGTCGACCGCCTTGGACGAGTACGCCCAGGGCAGCAGCTCGCCCTTGGCCCACTTGTCCGTCTGGTCCGTGTAGTGCGCGCTGAACGCATGCCCGGAGGCGCCGGTCAGGTTGATCCACTTGGACTTGTCGAGGTCGGCGAGGTTGACGACCATCCGCATCGACGGCACCCAGACCACGTTGTAGCCGCCCGCGGCGTTCCAGCCGGTCGCGTCCACGGCTGCCTCACCGCCGTTGAGCTTCCAGGGGCCGCGGTTGAGCAGGTACTGGAGCGCCTTGGGGCCGTCGGTGCCGAGCGTCTGGTTCTTCAGGAACAGGCGGTGCAGCCGGCCCCAGCTCCAGGTGTCGATGTCCTTGCCGAGCTTGGCGGTCAGCTCCCAGCGGGCGTCGATCATGGCGCGCGCGAACAGCTGGTCCATGTTGTTCGCCGCCGGGCGGGTGCCCTGCTTGGGCGTCTTCCACCAGTCGCTGTCCGGCTTGTTCATCAGGTTGCGCACGACCTCGAACCAGCGGTCGCCGCCGTCCGGCTGCGCCTGGTCGGCGGCGCGCATGCCGCACTCGCGCACCTTGGTGTTGTCGTCGTCCACCGGGCCGGTGCTGTCGATCTTGTCGACCCACAGGCACTGGCCCTTGACACGCAGCTCCTTGGGGAGCTTGTTGCCGAAGGCGAGCTTGAGGACGTTGCGCCAGACGGCGTTGAAGTACGCGGCGGCCGCGGAGTCGGAGTCCTGGGTGTAGTCCCAGCCCTCCAGCAGCTTCTGCGCGTCGCGCACGTTCTTGTCGGACAGGTTGATCTTCAGCAGCTTCGGCACCATGAGCTTGGCGATCTCGCTGCTGTCGTCCAGCTGCATCTGCCGCATGTCGTCGGTGGAGATCTTGCCGCCGCCCTTGATCTTGGACTCGATCAGGTCGGTGATCCGCTGACTGCGGGTGCCGTAGCCCCAGTCGGTGGTCAGGGTGTACGGGTACTTGTCCTTGTCGACCACGGCCTGGTTGGCGGTGACGATGTAGCCGCGCTTGGGGTTGTACTCGTACGGCAGCTCGTCCTGCTGGATGTAGCCGGTCCAGCGGTACTTGGGGTCCCAGCCGGGCGCCGGGATGGAGCCGTCGTCCGCGGCGGAGCGCGTCGGGATCTTGCCCGGCAGGGTGTAGCCGATGTTGTCGCGGGTGTCGGCGTAGACCAGGTTCTGCGAGGGCACGTCGAACTTGGCGGCCGCGGCGCGGAAGTCCTTCCAGTCGGCCGCCTTGTCGAGCGCGAAGACGGCGTCCATGGAGGTGCCCGGGTCGAGCGCGGTCCACTTGAGGGCGATGCCGTAGCCGTCACCGCGGTCCGGGGCGGCGGCGTTGACCGTGGCCTTCTTGCCGACCTCGACCAGTTCGTCGTCGCGGTCGGACAGGAGCGGCATCCCGTCCTGGGTCTCGCGCACGACGATCGTCTTCGAGGCGCCGCCGGCGACCTTGATGGTCTCCTGGCGGGTCTTGAAAGGCCGCACCTTGCCGTCGTACAGGTAGCCGCCGGCGGTGACCTTCTCCAGGTAGAGGTCGCTGACGTCGACCCCGGAGTTGGTCATGCCCCAGGCGATGTCGGCGTTGTGGCCGATGATCACACCGGGCATCCCGGCAAACGTGTAACCGGTGACGTCGTACTGGCACTTGGCCGAGATGGTCCGGCAGTGCAGGCCCATCTGGTACCAGACGCCCGGTAGGGACGCCTCCAGGTGCGGGTCGTTGGCGAGCAGCGGCTTGCCGGTGATGGTGTGCTGGCCGCCGACGACCCAGGAGTTGGAGCCGATGCCCTGGCCGTTCACGCCGACGGCGGTCGGGAGGTCGTCCAGGGAGCTGTAGAGGCCGCCCAGTTGGCTCGTGAGGCCCGAACCGGAGGCGCCCGAGGTTCCGGAGCCGGTGGCGTCCGTCCCGCCCGCAGACGAGCCCGTGGCGCCGCCTGTGGCGCCCGTCGTGCCCGTGGCCCCCGTCGTGCCGGCGCCGGTGCCCGTGCCCGTGCCGGTCGAGCCCGTCCCCACGGGCGTGCCCGCGGCGGCGCTCTGCTCGAAGCTCTTGGTCAGCGCGTCGTACTGACCCTCCTGCACGATCGGCTTGTTACGGCTGTACGGGTACTCCGGGTACAGGTCCTTGATCTGCTGCGGGCCGAGCCGGCTCGTCATCAGGGCGCGGTCGATCTCGTCCTGCATGTTGCCGCGCAGGTCCCAGGCCATCGCCTTCAGCCAGGAGATCGAGTCGACCGGGGTCCACTGCTCGGGCTTGTAGTCGTTGGTCAGGTTGAGGGCGGCGTACTCCAGGGAGATGTCCTTGCCGCTCTTGCCCTTCAGGTAGGCGTTGACGCCCTTGGAGTAGGCGTCCAGGTAGCGCTTGGCGGAGGCCGACAGCTTGGTGTCGTACTCCTGCTTGGCGACCCGGTCCCAGCCGAGGGTGCGCAGGAACTCGTCGTTCTTGACCTGGCTCTTGCCGAACATCTCGGACAGGCGCCCCGCCGTCATGTGCCGGCGCACGTCCATCTCGTAGAACCGGTCCTGCGCCTGGACGTAGCCCTGCGCCATGAACAGGTCCTCGTCGGAGGACGCGTAGATCTGCGGGATGCCGTTGCCGTCCCGCTTGACGTCGACCGGGCCCGACAGCCCGTCGAGCGTGATCGACCCCGTGGTCTGCGGGAGGGAGGCGCGCACGGCGCTGACCGACCAGTACCCGCCGTAGGCGATGCCCGCGATGACGGCCAGGACCAGCAGCAGCACGAGCAGTCGGGCTTTGCGCCCCTTCTTCCTGCCTGACTTGGCGGGCGCGGCACCGGTGGTGGCGGTGTCACCCGTTGTGGCGGTGGTGTTCGGGGGCATCGCTGTCCTTGCTGTCCTAACGCGAGCGGCAGGTCGGGCCATGACTTTGAATGAGCGCTGGAGCAACCATAGGCGCAGGACCCTGTGCGCCTTGACGCGGAGTCGGGAACCGGCACGCACGAGCGTTCGATCTTTTCCCTCTAACGTCAAGAAAGCGTCAAGAGTTAGGTAAGGTAACGAAGTACTGGATGCGGTGCGCCGCAGCCTCGGATCTTGTGTTCGCGCGTCCGCGCGCCCCGCGCCCGGACCAAGGAAGGGAACCGCCGCTGACTGTTCACCACCTCAACCAGCTTCTGCTCGTCTGCTCCCTCGTCCTGCTGGTCGCCGTGGCGGCCGTGCGGATCTCCTCGCGCAGCGGGCTCCCCAGCCTGCTCGTCTACCTGGGGATCGGCGTCGTCATGGGCCAGGACGGCCTGGGCCACATCCACTTCGACAGTGTCGCCGTGACGCAGGTCATGGGCTACGCGGCCCTGGTCGTGATCCTCGCCGAGGGCGGACTCGGCACCAAGTGGAAAGAGGTCCGGCCGGTCCTGTCCTCCGCCGCCGTCCTCGCCACCGCGGGCGTCGCGGTCAGCGTCGGGGTCACCGCGGCGGGCGCGCACTATCTGGTCGGGCTGGAGTGGCGGCAGGCGCTCATCATCGGCGCGGTGGTGTCCTCGACGGACGCGGCGGCGGTCTTCTCCGTGCTGCGCAGGATCCCCTTGCCCGCACGCGTGACGGGCACCCTGGAGGCGGAATCGGGGTTCAACGACGCCCCGGTCGTCATCCTGGTCGTCGCCTTCTCCACGGCAGGACCGGTCGAGCACTGGTACATATTGCTCGGCGAGATAGCCCTGGAGCTGGCGATCGGCGCGGCCGTGGGCCTCGCGGTGGGCCTCGTCGGCTCCTGGGGACTCAAGCACGTCGCGCTGCCCGCCTCCGGCCTCTACCCGATCGCCGTCCTCGCCATCGCCATCTCGGCGTACGCGGCCGGCGCCCTGGGCCACGGCAGCGGTTTCCTCGCCGTCTATCTGGCCTCCATGGTGCTCGGCAACGCGAGGCTCCCGCACTGGCCGGCCACCCGCGGCTTCGCCGAGGGGCTCGGCTGGATCGCCCAGATCGGCATGTTCGTCCTGCTCGGCCTCCTGGTCACCCCGCACGAACTGGGCGACGACATCGTGCCCGCCCTGGTCATCGGCCTGGTGCTGACCATGGTGGCCCGTCCGCTCAGCGTGGTGTGCAGCCTGACGCCGTTCCGGGTGCCCTGGCAGGAGCAGACCCTGATGTCCTGGGCGGGGCTGCGCGGCGCCGTCCCCATCATCCTGGCGACGATCCCCATGGTGAACGGCGTCGACGGCAGCCGGCGGATCTTCAACATCGTCTTCGTCCTGGTCGTCGTCTACACCCTCGTCCAGGGGCCGACGCTGCCCTGGCTGGCGCGCACGCTGCGCCTGGGCGAGCAGGGCGAGGCGGCCGACCTCGGCATCGAATCGGCGCCCCTGGAGCGGCTGCGCGGGCATCTGCTGTCCCTGACCATCCCGGAGGAGTCGCGGATGCACGGCGTCGAGATCGCCGAGCTGCGGCTGCCGTCCGGGTCCGCCGTGACGCTCGTCGTGCGCGAGGGCAAGTCGTTCGTGCCGATGCCCAGCACGGTGCTGCGGCGCGGCGACGAACTCCTGGTGGTCGCCACCGACCCGGTCCGCGACGCGGCGGAGGCGCGGCTGCGCGCGGTCGCCCACGGCGGCAAGCTGGCGAGCTGGCTGGGCACGGACGGGGCGGAGGGCGACGGGGGCGCGCGGCCGGGAGGCGCTCGGGCGGGGGGTTCCCGGCCGGGGCCGGGGGGCGCGAAGTCCGGGGGTGCGAAATCCGAGGGCGCGAAGTCCGGTGGCGCGCGGTCCGGCGGTGGCGCGCGGTCCGGGAGCTCGCGTTAGGGAGGGTCGGCGTCAAGGAGCCGGGCGTTAAGGGGGCTCGCGTTAAGAGCGGGTTTCACGCGGTTCACACCTGGCGCACGCGCCGCTGAATCCCAGGCGACCGGCCCGGTGGTGCTCGTTTTCACAGCCCGCGCGGGGGTGGCCCCTGTACGATGAAGGGGCACCCTGATCGAACCAACTCTGCCTGACGCAGAGCTGGCGCGACCGTATGGCGGCCGTGACGCCCCCCACCTTGCCGTGGGCGCCGGTATCTACCGCAGTCCGCGCAAGAGGACAGCTCTCGGCGCCCGGACCCCACAGGGGACGCGCGCTACCAGGCGGCAGAAAGGCACGGGCCGTGGGATCCACGGTCAGCGACGAATCGGCGAAGACCTCGACGGCGTCCTCCCGCCCGGGATACGGACCGCTGCTGCGCACCCGCGGCGCCTGGACGTTCCTGCTCCCCGGCTTCGCGGCACGGCAGCCGTTCGCGATGCTCACCCTGTCCATCGTGCTGCTGGTGCAGCACACCACCGGCTCGTACGGCGCCGCCGGCGCCGCCGCGGCCGTAACCGGCGTCTCCATGGCGCTGTTCGCGCCCTACAGCGGGCGGCTGGCCGACCGCTACGGCCAGCGCGCCGTGCTGCTGCCCGGCGTCCTGGTGCACACCCTGTCCGGTCTGTCCCTGACCGCGCTCGCGCTGGCGCACGCCCCGCTGTGGGTGCTGTTCCTGGCGGCCGTGCCGACCGGCGCCTCGGTGCCGCAGGTCGGTCCCATGGTGCGGGCACGCTGGGGCGTCAAGCTCCAGGGCTCGCCCCTGATGGGCACCGCGGCCGCGTTCGAGTCGGTCACGGACGAGCTGACCTTCGTCTTCGGCCCGCTGCTCGCGACCGCCCTGTGCACCGCCGTCACCCCGGCGGCCGGTCTGCTCACCGAGGCGGGGCTCACCCTCGTGGGTGGTTTGCTGTTCGCCGCGCAGAAGAGCACGCAGCCGCCGGTGACGGCCAAGGGCGGGCCCGCGCGCGTGGAGCACGGCTCCGCGCTCCGGGTCCCCGGTGTGCGGGTGCTGATCGTGACCTTCCTCGGCATCGGCTCGGTCTTCGGCGGCATGCAGGTCTCCCTGGCCGCGTTCACCGAGTCCATCGGCGAACCCGGCCTGAACGGCGTCCTGTACGGCGTTTTCGCCGCCGGTAACATGCTGTCCGGGATCGTCTGCGGCGCGATCGTCTGGAAGACGGCGCCCCAGCGGCGCCTGCTCGTCGGCTACACGGCGCTCGCGCTGGCCGCCTCCGCGCTGTGGACGGCGCACTCGGTGCTGCTGCTCGCCGCGCTCGGCCTGCTGGTCGGCATGTGCATCGCGCCCTCGCTGATCACCGGCTACACGCTGGTCGAGGCCCTGGTCCCGGCCCGTGCCCGCACCGAGGCGTTCACCTGGCTGACCGGCGCGGTCGCGCTCGGCCAGGCGGCCGCGGTCACCATCGCGGGGCAGCTGGAGGACCGGCTGTGGGACGGCTCCGGATTCCTGGTGCCGATGGGCGGCACGGTGCTCGCCCTGCTGACCCTGGTGGCGCTGCGATCCGCGCTGGTCGCGCGCCGGGAGACGCAGACGGTGGCACGTGGCGTCGGTCACCGCGAGCCGGTGACGGTGGACTGATTCCCCGGAATACGTCACTATGGATCGTCGTTAGCACTCAATGAGTGAGAGTGCCAGGAGGAAGACAGTGCCGACCTACCAGTACCAGTGCACCGAGTGCGGCGAGGGCCTCGAGGCGGTGCAGAAGTTCACCGACGATGCCCTGACCGAGTGCCCCAGCTGCAACGGGCGCCTGAAGAAGGTGTTCTCCGCGGTCGGCATTGTCTTCAAGGGCTCCGGCTTCTACCGCAACGATTCCCGCGGCTCCACGTCGAGCAGCAGCCCGGCGACGAAGTCGTCCGGCTCGTCGGCGTCCGGCTCGTCCTCGGCCTCGTCCGACTCGAAGCCGTCCTCGGCGTCCACGTCGAGCTCGGCCGGCACGTCCGCCGCCTGAGGCCGTACGCCCCACCCCCTGTGACGCCCGCCCCGCCGTCCTGTGACGGCGGGGCCTTCGGCGTTCTCCGGCAGGGTCTCCTGCGCGGCATCACGGCCAGCTAATGTCTTGGCCATGGCGAACGCAGAGATCGGCGTAATCGGCGGCTCGGGCTTCTACTCGTTCCTCGACGATGTGACCGAGGTGCAAGTGGACACCCCCTACGGGCCGCCCAGCGACTCCCTGTTCCTCGGCGAGATCGCCGGCCGGCGGGTCGCCTTCCTGCCCCGGCACGGCCGCGGCCACCATCTGCCGCCGCACCGCATCAACTACCGCGCCAATCTGTGGGCGCTGCGTTCCGTCGGCGTCCGGCAGGTCCTCGGCCCCTGCGCGGTGGGCGGCCTGCGCGCCGAGTACGGCCCCGGCACGCTGCTGGTGCCGGACCAGTTCGTGGACCGTACGAAGTCCCGCGCCCAGTCCTACTTCGACGGGCTGCCGCTGCCCGACGGCACCGTGCCGAACGTCGTGCACGTGTCCCTGGCCGACCCCTACTGCCCCACCGGACGGGCCGTCGCGCTGAAGGCAGCCCGCGGCCGGGACTGGGAGCCGGTGGACGGCGGCACGCTGGTCGTGGTCGAGGGGCCGCGCTTCTCCACGCGCGCCGAGTCGCTGTGGCACCAGGCGCAGGGCTGGTCGGTCGTGGGCATGACCGGCCACCCCGAGGCGGCGCTCGCCCGCGAACTGGAGCTGTGCTACACCTCCCTGACCCTGGTCACCGACCTCGACGCGGGCGCCGAGACCGGCGAGGGCGTCTCCCATGAGGAGGTCCTCCAGGTGTTCGCGGCCAATGTGGCACGGCTGCGCGGGGTCCTCTTCGACGCGGTGGCCGCGCTGCCGGTCACCGCGGAGCGGGACTGCCTGTGCGTGAACGCGCTCGGCGGAATGGATCCGGGCTTCGAGCTGCCGTAGCGAGAGGGCGGGGAGGCGGGAGGCCGACGGGGCGGCGCAAACGCTGACGGGGCGGGGGGCCGACGGGTCCACGGGACGGCGGAGGCCGACGGCGAGCGGGGGCGGCGCAGGCTGACGGAGCGGCGGGGAGCCGACAGTCCCACGGGCCCACGGGCCCAGCGGAGGCTGATGGAGCGGCGGAGGCTGACGGGCCCCGGGGGGCGGTCAAGGCTGACGGGGCGGCGGGAGGCTGTGGACAAGTCGCCGCGAGCGGAGCGGAATTACCCGTTCGGGTGGGCGAGTTATCCACAACCGGGTGGTGGTCCACCGGCTCCGGCGGGATCCGGCGCGAGGCGTCATCGTGGGCAGCGCAAGCCGATGGCCCTCGTCACAGGCGGTGACCCCGATGCCTCTCCCCTTCCCCTCCCTCCCCTCCCTCTCCTCCCCCTCTTCGCCCTCCGCGCCCGTCCCCCGCGCCGCGTTCCCCCCTCCCCTGCGCCTGCCCCTCCCCCTGGGCACGGACGCGCCCGCGACCTGCGAGGTGCCGCCGTTCCCTCCGGTGCGGGTGCGCGGCGGGCGGTACCGGATGCAGCGGCTCGTACGGCACCGGGGCCGGGCGGTGGCGGCCGGCCTCGCGGTGACCGCGGCCGCGCTGGTCGCGGCAGGTCCGGGACCCTCGGCGCAAGCACACCGCCCCGAGGCGGCACCGCGCCCCGCCCGGTCCGCACGGGGACACCCGCCCGCGACTCCCCCGCGCCCACCCCGTCCGGCGGGCCCGGTCGCGGCGCCGGTGCGGATCGCCGACGCGGCCACGGTCCGGCTGCTGCGCCCCGGCGACCGGGTCGACGTGATCGCCGCGCAGGATCCGTCGGCCGGGGGCGGTGTCCGGGTGCTCGCGCGCGGAGTGCGGGTGACACGGGTGCCGGAGCCGGCCGACGGCGGGGCCGAGAGCGGTGCGCTGGTCGTGCTGGCGGTGCCGCGTGCTCTGGCACCGGGACTCGTCGGCGCGAGTGCCACAACTCGGCTGGCGGTGACGCTGTGCTGAACCGTGTCGGACTTTTTACCGGCGGCGCGCTGTCAAGTCCCTCCTTCGGGGGACCGGATTGGACAGTATGGCGGAACGGTGCCGTAGGTTGCGGAGCGTTTTGTTCCACGACTTGTGCATGCGAGGAGCGTCCCCGAGGTGAGCGCGAAGAAGGAACCGAGCGTCCTGCAAGGCTTCAAGGCCTTCCTGATGCGCGGCAATGTCATCGACCTGGCAGTGGCGGTCGTCATCGGCGCCGCCTTCACGAACATCGTCAACGCGCTGGTGAAGGGGATCATCAACCCGCTGGTCGGCGCGATCGGTACGCAGAACCTCGACAACTACAGCACCTGTCTGAGTCCCTCGTGCCACGGGACGCACGGCATCCAGCTGATGTGGGGTTCGGTCCTCGGCGCCGCGCTGTCCTTCCTGATCACCGCCACGGTGGTGTACTTCCTGATGGTCCTGCCGATGTCGAAGTACCTGGCCCGGCAGGCGGCCCGCAAGGCGGCGCGGGAGGGCACGAAGGAGGTCGTCGAGGTGTCCGAGCTGGAGGTGCTCAAGGAGATCCGCGACGCCCTGGTCGCCCAGCGCGGCACCGGGCACGACGACCACTAGCGCGTCAGAGGTGGTGGGGCGGCTTCTCGTCGAGGAAGCGCTTCAGGTCGGCGGCGCTGTCGCCGTCCGGCCGCTCGCCCCAGCCGCGGTCGGTGTCGTCCGAGGACTGCTGGTCCAGCGGATCGTCGAAGACCAGTGCGGGCTTCGGGGCACGCGGCTCGGGTGCGGGGGCGTCGCTCATGTGTCCAGGGTACGGCCCCCGTCCTGGTGGAACCCCGGCCGCCGGTGAGCGCCCGCGCAAGCCTCCCGCCCGGTTTTCTGCTGTGCTGAGAGGCATGACGCCCAGTTCCGTCCCGGCGCCCGCTGCTCCGGGCGCATCGCACCCCTCCGGCCCCGTGCGACGCCTCACCGCGCGCGGGCGCGACGAGGCCCACCGGGTCTCCTCCCCGCTGGAGCTCCTCTTCGACCTGTGTTTCGTCGTGGCGGTCTCCCAGGCGGGCGTGCAACTGGTGCACGCCGTCTCCGCGGGCCACCCCGGCACCGGAGTCCTCAACTACGCGATGGTGTTCTTCGCCATCTGGTGGGCCTGGATGAACTTCTCCTGGTTCGCCTCGGCGTACGACAACGACGACGTGCTCTACCGGGTCGTCACCCTGGTGCAGATCGCCGGCGTCCTGGTGCTGGCCGCCGGTGTCTCCCGCGCCTTCGAGCGGCACGACTTCACGCTGGTCTGGCTCGGCTATGTGATCATGCGCGTAGCCATGGCCTCCCAGTGGCTGAGAGCCGCGCGCACCGCCGAGGGCACGGAACGCAGAGCCGCGCTGCGCTACGCGGGCGGGGTGCTGCTGTGCCAGGTCGGCTGGGCCGGGCTGGTGGTGCTGCCGCAGGCGGCACGGCCCTGGCTGTTCCTGGTGATGGCGATCGCGGAGATGTGCGTGCCGCTGTTCGCCGAGCGGGACTACGAGACCTCGTGGCATCCGCACCACATCGCCGAGCGGTACGGACTGTTCACGATCATCGTGCTCGGCGAGACGATCGCCTCGGCCACGGTCGCCGTGAAGTCGGCCGTGGACGAGCACTCCGCGCTGGGCGAGCTGCTGCCGATCGCGGCGGGCGGGCTCCTGATCGTCTTCTCCGCCTGGTGGATCTACTTCGTGGTGCCCATCCACGGCCATCTGCGCTCCAACGGGCAGGCCTTCCAGTGGGGATACGGCCACTATCTGATCTTCTCCTCGGCCGCGGCGATCGGCGCGGGCCTGGAGGTGGCCGTGGAGGAGGCGGTCGGCTCGGCGCACATCTCCACGGCGGCCGCCTCGGCGGCGGTGACCCTGCCGACGGCGCTGTTTCTGCTGACCGTCTGGGCCCTGCACGCACGGCACTTCAAGGTCGGCATCGCCCAGCAGCTGGTGCTGCCGGTCGCCGCCCTGCTGGTGCTGTGCTGCACCTTCCTGGGCGGCTGGTCGGTGCTCGCGGCGGGCCTGGTGTGCGCGGCGGCGGTGGCGACCGGGGTGACCCTGACGGCCCGCATGGTCCGAAGGGAGCGCACGGCGAGCGCCGCGGCACCGGCCGGCTGAACCTCCGGTGAGTCGGTCGAACCCTCCGGCACGCAGGCTGAACCCCGGCGGGCCGGTCGAACCCTCCGGGCAGGCCGACTGACCCCCCGGCGGTCGGCTGAACCCTCCGGCAGGCCCGGCTGAACCCCCTGGCGCCCGGCTGAACCCTCTGTCCGTGGAAGGGGCTCCGGCAGACTGGCGGCCATGACAGTTGACGCGCTGACAGATGTCGCCGGGATCCGGGTCGGACACGCCACCCGGACCGGGGAGGGCCGGCTCACCGGGACCACCGTCGTGCTGGCACCCGAGGGCGGGGCCGTGGCCGCCGTGGACGTGCGCGGGGGCGGGCCCGGCACCAAGGAGACCGACGCGCTCGATCCCCGCAATGTGGTCCAGCGGGTCGACGCGATCGTGCTCACCGGGGGCAGCGCCTACGGGCTCGACGCGGCGTCCGGGGTGATGGCCTGGCTGGAGGAGCGGGGGCGGGGCGTGCGGGTGGGGCCCGACCCGGCGCATGTCGTGCCGGTGGTCCCCGCGGCGTGCGTCTTCGATCTGGGGCGCGGCGGTGACTTCCGGGCCCGCCCGGACGCCGCGACGGGCCGCACCGCGGTGGAGGCGGCCGCCGCGACCGCCGAGGGCGCCCCGGTGCCGCAGGGCTGCGTGGGCGCCGGCACCGGCGCGGCGACCGGCCGGCTCAAGGGCGGCGTGGGCAGTGCGAGCACGGTCCTCGCGTCGGGGATCACGGTCGCCGCCCTGGTGGTCGCGAACGCGGCGGGATCGGTGCTGGATGAGCGGACGGGGGTGCTGTACGGGGAGTTGTACGACGGGCGGGTGGACCACCCGGACGAGCGGGTGCACGAGGCCGCGCTGCGCCGCCTGGAGGAGACCGGCGCGGGTCGTACACCGCCGCCGCTGAACACGACGCTCGCGGTCGTCGCCACCGACGCCGACCTGACCAAGGCCCAGGCGCAGAAGCTGGCCGGCACCGCGCACGACGGCATCGCCCGTGCCGTCCGCCCGGTCCATCTGCTGCACGACGGCGACACGGTGTTCGCGCTGGCCACCGGCGCCCGTCCGCTCGCCGCCCACCCGCTCGCCCTCAACGAGCTGCTCGCGGCGGGCGCGGACCTGGTGACGCGGGCGATCGTCCGGGCGGTACGCGCGGCCGAGCCGGTCGACGGACCGGGCGGAGTGTGGCCGTCGTACGGGGAGTTGTACGGGCAGCAGTAGGGAAGCCGGGTCCGCGCCGGGTGCCGATTGTCGCGGTTGTGTCACGTCATGGCCTTACCAGGACTTGGGAGGAACCTGAGGGACTGTTTGCGCACTCTTTCTCGGCGCAGCGGAACGGACCACGCACACCACACGAACCTGGAGCAGCCCGTGACAAGGCCGGACATTGCAGCGCGGCGCACACTGGTGGCCTGTGCCGCCCTGATGGTCGGCGCCCTCACCCTGACCGCCTGCGGCGGCGACGCCAACGCCTCGAACAAGGGCGGCGGCAAGGACACCCCGAAGACCTCGACGGCGAAGATAGCGATCTCGGCGAAGGACGGCGCGACGGACGCGTCCGTCAACGCGACCGGGGTGAAGGTCAGCGACGGCACGCTGACCGACGTGAAGATGACCGTGTCGGGTTCGGGGCAGTCCGTGCCGGGCGCGATATCCGCGGACGGTCACAGCTGGCAGCCGAAGCAGCGCCTTGAGCTCGGCACCAAGTACCAGATAGCCGCGCGGGCGAAGGACTCGGAGGGGCGCCCGGCGGCGGCCAACGCCATTTTCAGCACGGTCGGTTCGGCGAACAGCTTCATCGGCACCTACACCCCGGACAACGGCAGCACGGTCGGTGTGGGCATGCCGGTGTCGTTCACCTTCAACAAGTCGATCAGCGACAAGAAGGCCGTGCAGTCGCACATCACGGTCGGCACCAGCAGCGGCCAGCAGGTGGTCGGGCACTGGTTCGGCGACCGCCGCCTGGACTTCCGGCCGAAGGACTACTGGAAGGCCGGCTCCAAGGTCACGATGAAGATCGACCTGGACCACGTGCAGGGCGCCCAGGGCCTGTACGGGGTGCAGAAGAAGACCGTCTCCTTCACCGTCGGCCGCTCGCAGGTCTCCACGGTCGACGCCGGGGCGCAGACGATGACCGTGGTGCGCGACGGCCAGACGCTCAAGACGGTGCCGATCTCCGCGGGCAGCGCGCAGCACACCACGTACAACGGGCAGATGGTGATCTCCGAGAAGTTCACCCAGACCCGGATGAACGGCTCGACGGTCGGCTTCGGCGGGGAGTACGACATCCCGGACGTGCCGCACGCGATGCGCCTGACCTCCTCGGGCACCTTCATCCACGGCAACTACTGGTACAACCGCGGCAATCCGCCCTTCGGCCGGCAGGGCACCAGCCACGGCTGCGTGGGTCTCGCCGATGTGCAGGGCGCGCAGGGCGACACCCCGGCGAAGTGGTTCTTCGACAACTCGCTCGTCGGCGACGTGGTGATCGTGAAGAACTCCCCGGACTCCACCGTGGCCCCGGACAACGGCCTCAATGGCTGGAACATGTCCTGGAGCGCCTGGACCGCCGGAAGCGCCGTCTGAGCGACGGGTTTTGACGGGTTTTGTGGCCGCGCGGGAACATCTCGCGCGGCCCGCGCGTTTTTCCGGTGTTCGTTTTCCCCATTCCCGGACACGACGTCCGATCGAGGGGCTACGGTATGCACCCACAAGGTGACATGCAGCAACGCCGGGAGATGCCTTGAGCGTTCCGTACGAGACGGCAGCGCCCGAACCAGCCGAGTCGCCCGAGTCGCCCGAGGACCACCTCGCGCGACTCCTCGGCCGCGCCCTGAACTCCTTCGAGCTGCCCGACGAGGTGATCCGGCGGCTCGACTGCGCGCTGGCGTACGACAGTTCGCTGCACTCCGCGCACCACAGCGCCGGGCTGCACCGGGAGACGTACCGGCACACCTGGCTGCTGGACGACGGCTCGGCGGTCACGCTGTGGGAGCTGGCGCACAACGCCACTGTGGACGGCGCCCCGGAACACGAGGTGTACACGGACGAGGAGGAGCTGCGGACGGCCACCTCCCGGCTCGGCTTACCCCCGGACGCGCCCGAGCTGGAGCTGACCCCGCCGGCCTGGCTGTGGGCGGTGCCCACCCCCCGGCATGTGTTCGCCTGCGGCGACTCCGCCGACCACGCCCGCCGGCTGCTGCGCCGCGCGGAGAACGCGGACCGTCCCGACGGCCGTACGGCCGCACTGCTGGCCACGGCGACGGCGCACGAGATCACCCAGGCCTTCGGCCGTCCGGGCCGGGCGGGCCGCTCGGGGCTGAGTTATGTGCTGTACGAGCACGCGTTCCTGCTGCCGGACGACAGCGAGGTCTCCCTGTGGGAGGTCGAGCACACGGCGACGCCGGACGGCCGCCATATGTGCGAGGTGTACCTGTCGGAGGACGCGGCCCGTTCCGCGATGGAGCGGCGCGCGACACGGCAGGGCTGACGGCGGGACCGCCGCCGGGCGGGCGCGCCGTGCCGGGTCGGTCAGCGGTGGCCGAGCTGTCGTATCAGCCCGGCGAAGGCGTCCTGTTCGGCCGGGGTCAGCTCCACCGACTCCCGCGGCGGGCCGGTCCGCTGGGCCGGGAGGAACGGCAGGCGGGTGGCCGCGAGTTCGCGGAGCGCCTGTGCGCGGAACCGGCGCAGCAGTCGCAGCACACCGATCGCCCAGACCACGCCGGCCAGGGTGAGGAAGACCGCGGCGACCAGCTGGAGAGTCGACAGATGCTCGGGCATACCCACCAGTACACACCACGGCGGGGCGCTTCGGGTCCGGACCGTGACGTATCTCGCAGGTGCCGTGAACAACACACACCGAACCAACCGGACCGACCGGACCAATGGGACGAACGCCGGCGGCGCGGTGAACGCCCGCCCCGAGTAGGTCAGGTACTGACCTGGTGCTGCGGCATCCTCGTACGTATGACGACCGCCACCCCGGCACGGCTGCTCCAGTTGCTCTCTCTCCTCCAGACGCCCCGTGAGTGGCCCGGCGGTGAGCTGGCCGAGCGGCTCGGGGTCTCGCGTCGTACCGTGCGGCGGGACATCGACCGGCTGCGTGAGCTGGGGTATCCGGTGGAGGCGACGCGGGGCGCGGACGGCGGGTACCGGCTGGTCGCGGGCAAGGCGATGCCGCCGCTGGTGCTGGACGACGAGGAGGCCGTCGCCATCGCGGTCGGGCTGCGGGCCGGCGCGGGGCACGCGGTGGCGGGGGTGGACGAGGCGTCGGTACGGGCCCTCGCCAAGCTGGAGCAGGTCCTGCCGGCCCGGCTGCGGCACCGGGTGTCCACCCTCCAGGCCGCGACCAGCCCGCTGCCCGTCGGGGACGGCGCCAGCATCCCGGCACAGACGCTGACCCTGCTGGCCGGCGCGGTGGCGGGGCGGGAGCGGCTGCGGTTCGCCTACCGGGACAAGGAGGGCGGCGCCTCCCGCCGGCTGACCGAGCCGCACCGGCTGGTGTCGACGGGGCGGCGCTGGTACCTGGTCGCGTACGACCTCGACCGCGCGGACTGGCGCACGTTCCGGGTGGACCGGGTGGGCGAGCCGTTCGCCACCGGAGTCCGGTTCGAGCAGCGGGAGTTGCCGGCGGGCGGCGCGGCGGAGTATCTGCGGCAGTCGATCCGGCAGTGGCAGGAGGCGTACGCGTTCGAGGTGCGGTTCGCCGCGCCGGCGGCTGAGGTCGCCGAGCGGCTCCCGGCGGCGCTCGGGGCGCTCGCGGACGACGGCGAGGGCGGCTGCGTCCTGGCGGGCAGCACCGGCGATCCCGTGGAGTGGCTGACGGTCCGGCTGGCGCTGACGGGGTACGAGTTCACCGTGCGGGCGCCGGATGAACTGATGGCGTGCGTCCGGGAGTTGGGGGGCCGGCTGAGCCGGGCCGGGGGCACGGAGCCCGCTCGACGGGAGGAGGCTAAGCCTCGGTGAAGGGGCTCAGCCCCGGTGAGGGGGCTCAGCTCAACCCCGGTGAAGGGGGCTCAACCCCGGTGAAGGGGGCTCAACCCCGGTGAAGGGGCTCAGCCCCGGTGAGGGGTCTCGGTACGCGCCGTCCAGTCGAAGCCGCCCAGGGCCCTGAGGTTGCGCAGGGCGAGGGCCGCGGGGCCGTCCGGGCCGGCGGGCGGGGAGGTGGTGGCGGCCCAGGACTGTACGGCGACGCGTACGGCACTGCCGGCGACGGCGGCGGCGAAGCGCAGGTCGGGGGTGATCACGGGGACCCCGAGCGCGGGCTCGGCCGTCTCCGCGCCGGGGGCCGGTGCCGCGGGGGCGGGCGGGGAGAGCGGGTCGGCGACGGCTCCCCCGGCGAGGGGATCGCGGGCGGCTCCGGATTCCCCGGCGCGGTCGGCCCCCGGCATCCCGGCGAACCGATCGCCGACGGCTCCGGATACCCCGGTGGCCGAGGCGCGGGTGACCCCCGGCCCCCCGGCACCATCGGCGCGGGCGGCTTCCCGCATCCCGGCGAGCGGATCGCCGACGGCTCCGGATACCCCGGCATCCGAGGCACGGGTGCCCCCCGGCCCCCCGGCACCCTCGGCGCGGGCGGCTTCCCGCATCCCGGCGAGCGTGACCCCCGGCTCCCCGGCACGTGCGGCGCGAGCGGTCTCCGGGGCGGCGGGCCGCGGTGTTCCGGCCGGAGTCGCCACGTCGGCGTCGGCGTCGGCGGCTCCCGGCTCCCCCGCGGACGGCTCACCCGGAAGCGCCCCGGCCGCCCCCTCCGGGACCCCACTCGCCCCCTCCAGAGCCTGCCCCGCCCCCTCCGGAACCCCACTCGCCCCCTCCAGAGCCTGCCCCGCCCCCTCCGGAACCCCACTCGCCCCCTCCGGAACCTGCCCCGCCCCCTCCGGAGCCCCGTCCGTCCCCTCCGCGCACGCCACTCCCCACCCCGGCGTTGCCAGCCGTCTCGCCAGGATCTCCGCCAGCGCCTCCTCCGAGGTCTGGCCCACCTCGGCCCAGACCTTGCGCAGGGCGGGGCTGGTGTCGGTCAGCCGGATCAGGGTGCGGACCCATTCCCAGGAGGCCGCCGAGACCCCGGCGCCGGGGGTGAGGGTGTGCTCGACGGCGTGTTCGAGGGCCTGCGGGACCGTGAGCCGGGCCGGGGCGGTGCGCACGGCCTCCGCCCAGCGCTGGGCACCGGCGGCGTAGAGGGGCGCGACCGCCTCCTCCTTGGTGGCGAAGTAGCGGTAGAAGGTGCGCGGCGCGATGCCCGCCCGCTGGGCGATGTCCTCGGCGCGGGTGGCCCGCAGGCCCTGGCGGACGAACAGGGCGGCCGCGGCGCGGGCGATCTCCATCCGCGTCTCGGCCTTCCGGCGCTCGGTGAGGGAGGGCACCGGCGCGGCGCCGGACGGTGACTGCGGGGTGGCGCCGGGGGTGGAGCGGGGGGCAGGACTGGGGGTGGTGCTCATTTCGGCAGGCTATGCCGGTGTGACAGAATCTGCCATCCGGCGGCTCACCCCGTGGTTCAGGTACGGGGTGGGCCGTCTCTCGCCTTCTTCGCCTCCCCCGTGCCGCTTCCAGCGTCGCACCGCCGGGGCGCTCCCGCGGAAGGAGACCGCACATGGGCCCCGTACCGGACGACGGTGACGGCGGCCCGCACGTCATCCGCGTACCCCGCCCAGCCCCTTCTTCCAGCCCCGCCCCCGCCCTCCTGCTGCGCCCCTGGCGGCCCGAGGACGCCGCCGGTCTGGTCGCCGTGTACCGGGACGCGGCCCTGCGGCGCTGGACGAGCGGGGCCGTGGACGACGAGGCGGGCGCACGCCGGTGGATCGAGGCGCAGCGGCACGGCTGGGAGACGGGCGAACGGTGTGCCTTCGCCGTGGTGGAGAAACCCGGCGCGTCCTCGTCCGGCCGCCAACTGCCTGCCGGTGACCGGGTGGTGGGCCATGTCGTCCTCAAGGGCCTGGGAGCGACGGGGAGTTCCGGGCGGGCCGAGGTCGGCTACTGGACCGCCGCGCACGCCCGTGGCCGCGGGGTCGCGTCCCGCGCGCTGGAGGCGCTGGCCGGCTGGGCGTTCACCGCCTTCGCCGGGGCGGGGCTCCAACGGCTGGAACTCCTGCACCAGTCGGACAACCCGCCTCCTGCCGGGTGGCGCGGAAATGCCGTTTCGACCCGGTGGGCGAGGTACCCGCGGCGCCGCCGGAGTTTCCTCTCGACGGCCATCTGCACGCGCGCGAGCGCCGCGGCGGGAGCTGACACCGTCGGGGCCGCGCACAGCGGATGGCAGGGGCGGCGGTCCGGCCGCCCGCCCGGCCGTGACGGAAAAGAAGCCGGGCTCCGGCGCCCGGGGGGGGTGGGCGCCGAAGCCCGGCTCTGGGAAGTCCCGGCGCCGGGGGGGATGTGCGCAGGGACCTGGCTCGCGTGGATCGGCCGCGGGTGCGTGGGGTCGGCCGGGTGCGGGTCGGTGTGTCCGGTGTGACGAGGTGGTTCGGCTGGTCCTGCGGGTGGCTCGGGATGGGGAGTGCGGCGTTCGTAGGGCCCCGCCGGCGGGCCCGGAGAGGTTGTTCCCTCGGGCCCGGCGGTTGAAGCGGCCGTGGGGCGCCATGTTTGCGCCGTCTTTCGCCACCCGGCGTACGCGGCCCCCGCCCCCTTGTTCCGCCGGCGCCGAGCCCTTGCACGCCCCCGTCCGCTCCCGGCTTCGCGCGAGGCTTACGCCGCCGCGTCGAACCCGGTGTCCCGCGCCAGCTTCTTCAGCTCCAGCAGGGCGTGCTTCTCGATCTGCCGGATGCGCTCGCGGGTCAGACCGTGCTCCTTGCCGACCTCGGTCAGGGTGCGCTCGCGGCCGTCCTCGATGCCGTAGCGCATCTTGATGATGGAGGCCGTGCGCTGGTCCAGGCGGCCGATCAGGTCGTCCAGTTCCTCGCTGCGCAGCAATGTCATCACGGACTGCTCGGGGCTGACCGCGGAGGTGTCCTCCAGCAGGTCGCCGAACTGGGTCTCGCCCTGGTCGTCCACCGACATGTTCAGCGAGACCGGGTCGCGGGCCCAGTCGAGGACGTCCGTGACGCGCTCCGGCGTGGAGCCCAGCTCCGCCGCGATCTCCGCGGGCTCCGGCTCGCGGCCGTGCTCCCGGTTGAACTCGCGCTGCACCCGGCGGATGCGGCCCAGCTCCTCCACCAGGTGGACGGGGAGCCGGATGGTGCGCGACTGGTCGGCGATGGAGCGGGTGATGGCCTGGCGGATCCACCAGGTGGCGTACGTGGAGAACTTGAAGCCCTTGCGGTAGTCGAACTTCTCGACGGCGCGCACCAGGCCCGCGTTGCCCTCCTGGATCAGGTCGAGCAGGGGCAGGCCGCTGCGCGGGTAGCGCCGGGCGACCGCGACGACCAGGCGGAGGTTGGAGCGGATGAAGACGTCCTTGGCCCGCTCGCCCGCGGCGACCAGGGCCTCCAGTTCCTCACGGGTGGCGTCCGAGGCGGTCTCCTCGAATCCGTCGAGAACCTGTCGCGCGAACACACCCGCCTCGATGGTCTGGGACAGCTCGACCTCCTTGGCGGCGTCGAGCAGCGGCGTGCGCGCTATCTCGTCGAGGTACATGCCGACCAGGTCGCGGTCCGCGATCTCGCCGCCATGTGCGCGAACACTGGTCGCCGAGCCGTCCGACTCCCCGGAGGCGGACTTACGACGGGCGACGGCACGGGTTGCCATGCGTGCTCCCTTGCGATGGTGGGCTGGCGGGTGGTCCTGCTGAACGCTCGGTACTCCGGAGGGTGGTCCTGGGGACCCTCCTCTGAGTGCCCTGCATCCGATGGAAACAACGACTGGAATCAGGACAGAATTCCCAACCCGCCCCTCAATTTTTCTGATCATGCAGTACCCTGTCTCGCCACATGGGAGGCGAGATGGCGTCCAAGCCCGCAGGAGTGCAGGTCAGGCCGGGAGTCGAGGGGGATCTCGATGCCCGCACGGAGGTCTACGACCACTCTGTGCGCGAGACGGCCATCACCTTCGACACCGTCCCGCTCACCCCGTGTGAGCGCCGCCCCTGGCTGCGCTCCCACCCACAAGACGGTCCGCACCGCCTGATGGTTGCCACCGGGACCGTCCCGGACACCGGCGCCGAGCGGATCCTCGGGTACGCCACCTCGGGCCCGCACCGGGCGCGGCCCGCGTACGCGACCTCCGTGGAGACCTCGGTGTACCCCGCCTAGCCGTCTCCAGGCGAAAGCCCCGGAGCCACCAGCCACCAGCCACCAGCCACCGAAGCCTCGGAACCCCCGGAGCCCCCGGAACCCCCGGAACCCCCGCCGCTACCCGAACTGCACCGACCGCTTCGCCAGCCCCATCCAGAACCCGTCGATCACCGATCTCCGCTCGTCCAGTCCGCCGCCCGCCTCCGCCGCGCCCATGGTGACGAACAGCGGGGCGAAGTGCTCGGTGCGCGGGTGGGCGTAGCGGCCAGCCGGGGCCTTGTCCCGGAAGTCGAGGAGGGCGTCCCAGTCGCGGTCCGCCAGGGCGCGCCGGCCCCAGTCGTCGAACTCGGCGGACCAGCTCGGCACGCCGGTGTGCCGCAGGGCGGCGAGGTTGTGGGTGAAGAACCCGGAGCCGATGATCAGCACGCCCTCGTCGCGCAGCGGGGCGAGCCTGCGGCCGATTTCCATGAGCCGCACCGGGTCGAGGGTGGGCATGGAGACCTGGAGGACGGGGACGTCGGCGTCCGGGTACATCTCGACGAGCGGAACGTAGGCGCCGTGGTCGAGGCCCCGGTCCGGGATGTCCTGGACGGGGGTGCCGGGGGCGCGCAGCAGTTTGCGGACCGAGGCGGCCAGCTCCGGCGCGCCGGGGGCGTCGTACCGGACCCGGTAGTAGCGCTCGGGGAAGCCCCAGAAGTCGTGGACCAGCGGGACGGTCCCGGTCACGCCGAGGGCGAGCGGGGCCTCCTCCCAGTGGGCGGAGACCATGAGGACGGCCTTCGGGCGGGGCAGCGCCGCGGCCCAGGCGGCGAGCTGGCCGGGCCAGACCGGGTCGTCGGCGAGCGGCGGGGCGCCGTGGCTGAGGTAGAGGGCGGGCATGCGCTCCCCAGAGGCGTGCTCCGCGGCGGCGACGGACATGACGGCGGCTCCCTTTCGTCCCGGCGAGACCGAGACCAGATGCTTTAACTCTCAAGCTTTATGGAAACACCGTACGTCCCATTAGTTCAAGTTTCAAAAAGACCTTTCGTAAAGTGGGTACATGAACACGGCACCGGACTCCGCCGCACCGCCCCGCTGGCTCACCCCCGAGGAACAGCGCGTCTGGCGCGCCTACCTGCACGCCACCACCCTGCTGGAGGACCACCTCGACCGGCAGCTGCAACGCGACGCGGGCATGCCGCACATCTACTACGGGCTGCTCGTCACGCTCGCCGAGGCCCCGAAGCGCCGGCTGCGGATGACCGAGCTGGCGATGAAGGCGAAGATCACCCGCTCCCGCCTCTCGCACGCCATCGCCCGGCTGGAGAAGAACGGCTGGGTACGCCGCGAGAACTGCCCCTCGGACAAGCGCGGCCAGTTCGCGGTGCTCACCGAGGAGGGCGCGGCCGTGCTCGGCCGTACCGCGCCGGGCCATGTGACCGCCGTACGCCAGGCCCTGTTCGACCGGCTCAGCCCGGAACAGCAGAAGGCCCTCGGCGAGATCATGCAGATCGTCGCCGAGGGCCTGCAGCCGGACGAGGAGGGCGCGGACCTCCCCTGGCTCCGCTAACTCACCGGGTCCACGCGATTCAGTGGGCCACCACCGGCACCGGCACCTCTTCCTCGGCGCCCGCGCCGGAGGCCACCGGGACGGAGCCCGGACGGCCGGCGTTGACGAAGGTGAAGGCGATCAGCGCGGCGACGCCCAGGATGCCGACGGCGAAGGCGATCGCCGTGCTGTAGCCGTGCACCATGCTCTGGAGCGCCACCAGCTGCTGCTGCGGCCTGGTGGTGGCACCGGCGATGTGGTCCTTGAGGTACGACGTCTTCGCGGACGCGGCGATGGTGTTCAGCAGCGCCGTGCCGATCGCGCCGCCCACCTGCTGGGAGGTGTTGACCATCGCGGAGGCGACACCGGCGTCCCGCGGCTCGACACCCTGGGTGGCCAGGGACATGGCCGGCATGAACGCCGTACCCATGCCGAGGCCCAGCAGCAGCATCGCGGGCAGCAGCAGGGTGGTGTACGACGAACCGATCTCCAGCCGGGTCAGCAGCAGCATGCCCAGACCCGCGACCAGGAAGCCGGGGCCCATCAGCAGGCGGGCGCGGACCCGCGTCATCAGCCGGGCGCCGATCTGGGTGGAGCCGGTGATCATGCCGGCGACCATCGGCAGGAACGCGAAACCGGTCTTGACCGGGGAGTACCCCTGCACGATCTGGAGGTAGTAGGTCAGGAACAGGAACAGGCCGAACATGCCGATGATGGCGAGGCCGAGGGAGAGGTAGATGCCGCCCCGGTTGCGGTCGCGGACCACGCGCAGCGGCAGCAGCGGGGCCTTGACCCGCGACTCGACCAGCACGAACGCCAGCAGCAGCACCGCGGAGGCCACGAACATCGACACGGTCACGGCGTCACCCCAGCCGTCGGACTCGGCGCGCGTGAAGCCGTAGACCAGCGCGACCAGGCCGAGGGTGGAGAGCAGGACGCCGGGGATGTCGAGCGGGGCGCGGTTGCGGCCGCCCTCCGGCTCGCGGATGACCAGGGTCGCGCCGAGCGCGGCGACGATGGCGAACGGCACGTTCACGAAGAACGTCCAGCGCCAGTCCAGGTACTCGGTGAGGAAGCCGCCGAGGATCAGGCCGACCGCGCCGCCGCCGCCCGCGATGGCGCCGTAGATGCCGAACGCCTTGGCGCGCTCCCTGGCGTCCGTGAACATCACGGCCAGCAGGGACAGCGCGGCCGGCGCGAGCAGCGCGCCGAAGACGCCCTGGAGGGCGCGGGCGCCGAACATCATCGGGCCCGAGACGGCGAGACCGCCGAGCGCGGAGGCCAGCGCGAAGCCGGTCAGACCGGTGAGGAAGGCGCGCCGGCGGCCCCACTTGTCGGCGATCCGGCCGCCGAACAGCAGCAGACCGCCGAAGGCGAGGGCGTAGGCCGTGACGACCCACTGCCGGTTGCCGTCGGATATGCCGAGGTCCTTCTGGGCCGAGGGCAGGGCGATGTTCACGATGGTCGAGTCGAGGACGACCATCAGCTGGGCGAGCGCGATGAAGACGAGCGCTTTCCAGCGGTTGGCGTCGCCGGATGGAGCGGCGACGCGGGGAGCCTTGAGGGCTTCGGACATGGAGGTACCCACTTCGGGACTTCGGGAGTTCACGAGTGCGGAGCTTCGTGACCAGGTGACGGAAAAATGACCAGAAAACGACAGTGAACGGAACGCGTCAGGAAATCGGACGACAAGAACGGCGAGAACGGCGAGAACGAGAACGGCGGATACAGCGGGTGGGGCGGGCGGGAGCGGTGCGGACTATGCGGCCGTACCGCACTGACGGAGTTCCCCGACGGTGACGGCGGTGCCCGGCAGCACGGAGCGCGCGGGGGCCCGCAGGCCGTCGAGGAGAAGCTGGAGGTGGCGGTGGACGAACCGGTCGCCCTGCGGGCAGCCGGTGCCGGCCGGGGGCCGGCTCAGCTGGGCCACGGCGACCATCAGATCGCCGACCCCGACGTCCGCGCGCAGCTGACCCGCCGTCACGGCCCGGCCCATGACCTCGGCCACGAGGCTCTCGACGCGCTCGCGGGCGGCCTCCAGGTCGGGGTGGTGGCGGTCGAAGGTGCTGGTGACCATCGGGCACAGCGCGCTGATCCGCTCGTCGGCGCAGGCGTGCACGAAGTGCTCCAGCGCGGCGAAGGCGTCCCCGGTCTTTGCGAGGGCCCCTTCGGCCGCCTCGGCCGTCCGGTCCATCACGGAGCAGACGACCTCGCGGACGAGGGCGTCGCGGTCGGGGAAGTTGCGGTACAGCGTGGCATTGCCGACGCCGGCCCGGCGGGCGATCTCGTCCAGCGGCACGTCCGGTCCGTGCTCGGTGAACATCTCGCGGGCGGCGGTGACGATCCGCTCCCGGTTGCGCAGGGCGTCGGCGCGGGGCCGGGTCGCCTTGCGCGGCGCGGGGTGGGTCGCGGTCGTCACGGTGTGCTCCTCGGTCGGTGCGGTGCGGGCGGGCTCTGCGGATGGGCTCTGACGATCCGGGGAGCCGGTCCCCGTTTCGGGCGAACACTCCTCCAAACGGGGAGAGGGTCCCCACTTATTTCCCGCGCGGGGAAAGAGCGCCTGTGAGCTGAGTCACATCCGCCGCGGAGCCGAATTCATCCTCCCGCGCCCGCACTTCCCACGATCGGTCCCGCCCTTCCCACGATCGGTCTCGCCCAGCGCGCGCCCGCCGGGGCCCCGGCACAGGGTGATCGCAAGGGCGCAGCCGGAGACCGGGTGGCTGCCGTGGAGCGAAGGGTCCGTGCATGCAGCCGCAGCCGCAGTCGCCCCGCCGCATATCCCCCGACCAGGACCCCAGCGGTATATCCGGCCGCCGCATACCCGGCCGCCGCATACCCTCGCGCCGGCTGGCCGCTCTCGCCGCGGTGACCGCGCTGACCCTCGCGATCAGCACCTCCGCCGGGACCACCCGCCTCACGGCGCCCTCCACCGCCGGGCCGGCCGGACTGGCCCGCTCCGGGGCCCTCTCCCCCTGCATGATCCACGGTGGCCCCGACGTCCAGATGACCGAGGGCGTGCCCACCCCGCACGGCTACGCCCGCTCCACCGGCACCGTGCACGCCCTGACCCTGATGGTCGACTTCTCCGACGCGCCCGGACAGGGCAGCGCGATGGACCGCTTCCACGAGTTCTTCCCGCGCACCCAGGACTGGTTCCGCACCTCCTCGTACGGCCGCCTGGACTACCGGCCCGAGACACCGGTGACCGACTGGCTGCGGATGCCCAAGCCGTTCAAGGCGTACGGCGTCGAACGCGGCGCGCCCTTCGACCCCGGCTACCGGCAACTGGTCCAGGACATCGTGGCCGCGGCCGATCCGAAGGTCGACTTCCGCGCGTACGACCTGCTGAACATCCTGGTCACCCCGAACGCCGGCCCGTCCGCGCTGGACACGGTGCTGTCGGTGACCTTCGCGGGGAACGCGGACGCGCCGGTGGCCGACGGGGTGCCGGTGGCCAACGCCTCGTTCATCTACTCCCGCCAGGACGACGGCTCCGGGTCCTTCCCGCGCACCGGCTACCGGGTCCTGCCGCACGAGAACGGCCACACCTTCGGCCTGCCCGACCTGTACACCCAGGACGGCGGGGGCGCGGTCGGGCACTGGGACATCATGAGCGAGGACTGGGGCGCCAACAACGACATGCTCGCCTGGGACAAGTGGAAACTGGGCTGGCTGGACGGCTCCCAGGTGGGCTGCGCGGCGAGGCCGGGCAGCGTGGAGTACTCGCTGACGCCGCTGTACAAGACCGGCGGCGGCAAACTGGTGATCATCCCGGTCGACGGCCACACGGCCTACGCCCTGGAGGTCCGGGCGCAGGGCGGCAACGACGAGGCGGTCTGCTGTCCCGGCGTCCTCATCTACAAGGTGGACGCCGGCGTGGACACCGGCCGGGGCCCCATCACCGTCTACGACGCCCACCGCGGCAGCGGCGGCTGCACCCGCAGCCCCAACGTCCAGGCCGAACTCTCCGACGCCCCCTTCACTCCGGGCCAGACCTTCAAGGACCCCCGGCACGGGATCGTGGTGCGGGTGACGGACGAGGACGACGGGACGTACCGGGTACGGGTGACACGGGCCTGACCCTGTCGGGGGGTGCGGGCGTGACCTGTGCGGCGGGGGTGGGCGGGGAGGCGCGGGCCTCAGTCGGGTGCCGGGGCCGGACGCGGGAGGCCCGGACCGGAGCCGTACACCGGGACCGGACACGGGAAGCACGGAACGGACCCGTACACCGAGAACGGACACGGGAAGCACGGAACGGACCCGTACACCGAGAACGGACACGGGAAGCACGGAACGGACCCGTACACCGGAAGCGCGGACCTCGCCCATGCGCCGGGACCGGACGCGAGAAACACGGACCCCACCCGTGCACCGAGAACGGACGCGTGGTTTCCCGGAGTCGGGCCCGCGCTGTAGGGTCCTGCGGCTCGCACGCGGCGGGCCGGAGCAGGAGGACCCATGGCGTTCGCCGACTACCAGAACGAGATCTACTTCGACGGCCTGCGCGGAGTGATACCGCGGCTGCCGATGACCTTCGCCGAACTGGAGCCGCCGGCCCTGGCCGCGCTGCCGCCCTCGGTGCGCTCGTACGTCGCGGGCGGCGCCGGGGACGAGCACACTCAGCGGGCCAACGTCGCCGCGTTCGAGGAGTGGGGCCTGATCCCGCGCATGCTGGTGGGGGCGAAGGACCGCGATCTGTCCGTCGAGCTGTTCGGCATGCGCCTGCCCTCCCCGCTGTTCATGGCCCCGGTCGGGGTGATCGGCCTGTGCGCCCAGGACGGGCACGGCGATCTGGCCACCGCCCGCGCCGCCGCCCGTACCGGCGTGCCGATGGTCGCCTCCACCCTGTCCGTGGACCCGATGGAGGAGGTGGCCGCGGAGTTCGGCGACACCCCCGGCTTCTTCCAGCTCTACACCCCCACCGACCGGGAGCTGGCGGAGAGCCTGGTGCACCGCGCCGAGGCGGCCGGGTTCCAGGGCATCGTGGTCACCCTGGACACCTGGATCACCGGCTGGCGCCCCCGCGACCTGGCCGCGAGCAACTTCCCCCAGCTGCGCGGCCATTGCCTGGCCAACTACACCGGCGACCCGGTGTTCCGCTCCCGCCTCGCCAAGCCCCCCGAGGAGGACCCCTCGGCCGCGGTCCTGCACTGGGCGCTGACCTTCGGCAACCCCCTCACCTGGGCCGACCTGCCGTGGCTGCGGTCGCTCACCGATCTGCCGCTGATCCTCAAGGGCATCTGCCACCCGGACGACGCCCGCCGCGCCAGGGACGCGGGGGTGGACGGCATCTACTGCTCCAACCACGGCGGCCGTCAGGCCAACGGGGGCCTGCCCGCGCTGCACTGCCTGCCCGGTGTGGTCGAGGCCGCCGGTGACCTGCCCGTCCTCTTCGACTCCGGCGTCCGCTCCGGCTCCGACATCGTCAAGGCCCTCGCCCTGGGCGCGCGGGCCGTCGGCGTCGGCCGTCCCTACGCCTACGGCCTCGCCCTGGACGGCACCGACGGCATCGTGCACGTGCTGCGCGCCCTGCTCGCCGAGGCCGACCTCCTCATGGCCGTCGACGGCTACCCGACCCTGGCCGACCTCACCCCCGACGCCCTGCGCCGGCTGCGCTGAACCCGCGATCCGCGCGCGCCACCGCCCCGCCGCACGGTGTGCGCGGCGGGGCGGTGGCGCGGTGAACCGGGCGGCTCGCTACTTCCCTTCGCGGGGCATGACCACCGCGGAGAGCACGGCGGGCACGGCCCCGATCAGCAGCATGACCACGGGCCAGTTCGTGGCCGCGAGGATGCCGGGGATGACGAGCGGGGTGAGGAAGGCGCCCGCGAACACCATGGTGTTCTCCAGCCCGAGGGCGGTTCCGGAGCGCTCCTTGCCCGCCATGATGGCGATCTCGGCGTAGTGCACACCGTGCCACCCGCAGGACAGCAGACCGGCCACCACCATCAGCGCGGCGGCGATCCAGGCGGGCCCGGACTGGCACAGCGCGAGCCCGACGAAGCAGGCGGCGATGATCCAGCTGTAGGCGATCACGAGGCTGCGGCGGTGCCGGCCGCCCCTGCTGTCCGTCCAGCGCCCGCTCCACACACGGGAGACCGCGCCGAGGGCCTGGACGGCGAACAGCAGACCGGAGATGGCGGTGATGCCGACCCCGTGCACCTTGTGCAGGTAGATCGCGGCGAACGACAGGACCGTGAACTGCGGGAAGTCCAGCAGGAAGGCGCTGAGCGAGATCCGCCAGATCTTCCAGCGGCGCAGCGGGCTGACGGCGGTGCTCTTGTGCCCGGCGGCGGGCAGCGGCGGCTCGTCCAGCCAGCAGACGATGACGACGGTGGCGACGAGCGCGAAGGCGGTCAGGAAGCCGTAGACGCCCCGGAAGCCGACGCTCATGGCGAGCGCGGGCAGCGCGAGCGCGCCGATGGCACCGCCGAGGGGGACGGCCGCCACCCGCAGACTGATGGCGAAGCCGTGGTTGCCGGGCGGGAACCAGCCCAGCACCGCCCGGCCCGAGGCGCTGTTGACGCAGCCGCCGAGCGCGCCGGCGAGCAGCAGGACGGCGGAGAGCAGCCAGGAGGGCGGGGTGTAGCCGCCGTGGGGCACGAGGAAGGCGGTGGCCGCCGCGAGGCACGCGGTGGTGCCGGCCAGCCCGGTGATCAGCACCATCCGCTCGCCGAACCGGTCGGTGAGCAGCCCCCACAGGATCTCGGTGACGGCCGCGCCGCAGGTCAACGCGGCGAGGACGAGGCCGAGTTGGCCGGTGGAGTAGTGGTAGTCGCTCTGCAGGACCGCGCTGGCCATGGGGATGCCCTGGAAGGCCGCGCTGAAGGCCGCCTGCGCGAGGATGCCGATGCCGAGGATTCCCCACTTGTAGCGGGGCGAGTGGGTCCTGCCCGACCTGCCGACCGGGAGGGGGGTCGCCGCGGGGGCGGCGGGTGAGGCGGTGAGCTGCTGAGACATGGTCTTGTGTGGGCTTTCTGCTCGGGGGGTGGCTATGGCCGCGGGTTCGGGGAGCGGGGCGGTCAGGTGGCGGGGACCGGTGCGCCGTCCAGGGCGAGGCCGGTGTCCGGGAGTTCGCCGGGCAGCAAGGCCTCGGTGCGCTTCTCCCGGATCACCAGGAGGGTGCAGCCGCCGGGGCTGCTGACCCGGTGCACGCTGCCGGGCTTCTCCAGCACCAGGCAGCCGGGGCCGTAGACGTCGCCGTTGTCGTTGTGCAGCTCGCCGTCCACGACCACGATCAGCTCGAAGCCGAGGTGGCGGTGGAGGTCTCCGTGCGCGCCGGCCCCGAAGCGGGCGAGGTAGGCCTCCGCGCCGTCGGGCCCGGTCTCCTCGGCGGTGTAGAGCCAGTGCACGTCGACCGCCTCGCGTCCGGGCTGGACGTAGGCCTGCCAGGTCAGCCGGTCGAGGCGCGCGGCATCGAGGAGTTCGCGTATGACGAGGACGTCGCGGCGCCGCGGCGCGTGGCTGGTGACGGACATGGGGTCGCCTTTCGGGTCGGCGGGGCCGTGCGCGGGGTCGGTGGCGGTGGTGGCGGTGGCCCGCAGTCGGGCGGCCACCTCGGAGCGGCGGATCTTGCCGGACGTCGTACGGGGCAGCGCGTCGGTGAAGGAGGCGCTGTGGACGCGCAGGGCGCGGGTGACGTGCAGGTCCACGTGGGCGAGGAGTTCGGTCTCGGTGGCGAGGGTGCCGGCTTCGAGCTCGATCACCGCGTGCGCGGCGAGCGTCAGCGTCGGGTGGGGCACCGGCACCACGGCCGCCGCGCGGACGGCGGGGTGGGTGCGCAGGATCGCCTCCAGTTCGTACGGGGAGACGCGGTGCCCGCCCGACTTGAAGACGTCGTCGCGGCGGCCCAGCAACCGTACGTACCCGTCGGTGGCGAGGACCGCGGAGTCGCCGGTCGCGTACCGCTCGGCGGTGAGGACCTGCCCGGTGCGCTCGGGGTCGCCGTCGTAGCCGGTCATCATGCCCACCGGGGCGTCGGCGAGTTCCACGTACAGCTGCTCGTCGCGGACGGTCAGCTGCCAGCCGGGCAGCGGCTTGCCCAGCCAGCCGGGTTTGCGGGGCAGTCCGGGCGTGGTGCCGACCAGGGCGGTCGTCTCGGTCTGGCCGTAGCCCTCCCGGATGGTCACGCCCCATTCGGCCTCGATGGCCTCCGCCACGTGCAGGGCGAGCGGCTCGCCCGCGGTGGTGGCCTCGCGCAGCCGCGGCCGGGCGGTCCAGGCGTGGGCGGCGAGCCGGGTCCACTGGGCGGGCGGGGCGCACAGGCTGGTGATGCCGCGCTCCTCCAGCAGCCGCGGCAGCTGCCCGGACTCGACGTTCTCGACGGGCGGGACGACGAGGGTCGCCTCGGCGGTGAAGGGGACGAAGAAGCTGGACCAGGAGTGCTTGGCCCAGCCGGGCTCGGAGATGTTGACGTGCCGGTCGCCGGGCAGCAGGCCGTTGAAGTACAGGGAGGACAGATGTCCCACCGGGTAGGAGGCGTGGGTGTGGACGACGAGCTTCGGCGCCGAGGTGGTGCCGGAGGTGAAGTAGGCGAAGGCGGTGTCCGAGGCCGGGGTCGGGCCGGCCGGCAGATAGCGGGTGGCGGCCTGGTACGAGTCGTCGTACGGCTGCCAGCCGCGGACCGGGGCGCCGACCGCGATGCGTGTCATGGCGGCGCCCGGCTCCGGGTCCAACCCCTCGAACAGCGGAGCGAGTTCGCTGCGGCAGATCACATGGCGGACCCGGCCGCGGCGGACCCGGTCGGCGGCCTCCTTGCGGGTCAGGGAGGTGTAGGTGGGGATGGCCACCGCCCCGGTCTTCAGGCAGGCGAGCAGCGTCTCCCACAGCTCCACCTGCGTGCCGAGGACGATGAGCACCCGGTCGCCGCGCCGGACCCCGGTGTGGGTGAGCCAGTTGGCGAGCTGGTCGGAGCGGGTGGCGAGGTCCTGGTAGGAGATCTTCTGGTCCCGGCCGTCGGGGCCGATCAGTTCGAGGGCGGTGCGCCGGTTGTCGCGGGCGATGACGTCGAACCACTCCAGCGCCCAGTTGAAGTGGGTGAGCCGGGGCCAGCGGAAGGCCCGGTGGGCGGCCTCGTGGTCGGCGCGCAGCTCCAGGAGCAGATCGCGGGCGTGCTTGAACGCGGCGTGGGCGGGGGTGTGGCGCAGCGCGGAGTGGTCCTGGGCCGCGGCGCGGTCGTCTCGGGCGGTCATCCTCGGGTTCCTTCCAGCGTGCGGTGGGCGGCCGGCCGCGTCAGCGCCGCGAGCGCGTCCTGTGCGATGGCGTCGGCGTCCCGCGTGAAGTCGGTCCAGGGACCGGGCCGTGCGCAGCCGACCTGCATGAACCAGCGCTGTCCCTCGGAGGGGATGCCGAGGACGTACACGCCCTCCGCCGCCGCTCCGGTCGCGGTCACGGGCCGGTACGGGCTGGCCGTCGTCGCCACTCCCCCGGCGACCCGGCCGCCGTCGCCCCGCTCGTTGGCCCAGGGCGTCCACAGGCCGCTGTCGAGCAGCTGCCGGGTGAGCGGTGCGGTGTCGCGGCCGAGGTCCGGGGCCGGGATACGGGCGTCCACGAGCACCTGGCAGCGCTCCAGCGACCCCCCGACCTGCGGGGAGCGGACGGTGAAGCACCCGCTCGCCTCGTCCGCGGCGAACTCGACCGCGGGGCCCGCCACCCGCAGGACGCCCGCCTGGAGCAGCGCCCTGGTCTGCCGCAGCCGCTGCGCCGGGGGGCCCGCGGCCAGGAAGGAGCTGAGCGGGGCGAGCCGGCCCAGGAAGTCGTCGCGGTGCGAGGCGGCGGTCAGACCGTCGAAGTCGACCGCGCTACGGATGGTGCCGCGTACGTCGCGCAGGACGTCCAGGGCGGCCTTGCGGGGGCCTTCGAGGTTGCCCTGTCCGGCGTGCGCGAGGTCCTCGTCGATCAACTCCGTGAGCGCGGCGCCGAATTCGGCGGGGCTCTCGAAGGTCCGGCCGGCGAAGGGACGCGCCAGGGCGTCGATGTCCAGGGGTGCCAGGCCGTCGATGCCGAGTTCGGCGGCGGCGGTGCGGATGATCTTCTCCGCTCCGTCGGCTCCCGCCTCCTCGACAAGGGCGGCCGTGCGTATCAGGAACTCGCGTTCCCGGCCGTCCCCGAGTCTGGCGCGTACCGCGGTGGCGTAGTAGACGAGCTGCATCTCCGCGTGCAGCCAGGGCCAGACCTGGAGCCGGAAGTCGAGGGGGGCGCCGCCGGCGCGCAGGGCGGCGATCCGCTCTGGGGTGAACAGCCGGGCGGTGTACCGCCACAGCGGGCCCTTCTGGTTGAGCCCGCGGGCCGGCAGCGGCACCCCGGACCGCGAGCCCGCCACCAGGACCGGTTCCAGGCCGGAGGGCAGATACCGCAGCACCCGGTCCGGGCCCTCGCTGAACTGCCCGCCGCGGCTGGTGGTCAGCGCCGCGACGATGTCGTAGAACGTCAGCCCCATCCCGAGGACCGCGACACGGGCCCCCGGCGCGATGTGCTCCAGCGGCATGTCGGCCGCGCTGTCGCCGCGGATGTACGTCAGTTCCGGGCGGGCGGCGGCGAAGTCCGCGAAGCGGCCCTGTTCGGCGGAGAGTTCGGTCAGGGGGTGCCCGGTGGCCAGGACGACCCGGTCGGCGTAGAGCAGTTCGCCGTCCGCGCAGCGCAACCGCCAGGCACCGCCCACCCGTTGCAGCGCGACGACGTGCCCGGTGTGGCGGCGCAGGGTCGCGCGGGCCGGCAGGGAGTCCTCCACCGCCTGGAGGAAGAACCGCAGGTACCGGCCGTACAGCGCGCGCGGCGCGTAGGCGTTGGGGCCGGGGTAGACGAGGTCTTCCGCGCCGGCCCACCACTGGCCGAGCGAGGGTCCGGCGCCCGCTCGGGCGGGGCCGCCGTCCGGGGGGCCGGAGAACATGGTCACCTCGCCGCAGGCGGTGTTCATCAGGAAGGCCGGGTTCTGGTCGGTGCGCCAGATGCGGCCCGCGCCGACCTGGTCCTTGTCGATCAGCGTGATCTCGACGGCCCGCTGCGGCGGCTGTTCGCGCAGCCGGGCCACGAGGCGTTCGACGACGGCGAGTCCGCGCGGACCGGAGCCGACGACCGCGATGCGGTGGACGGCGGCCGCCTCGGTGGCCTCCGCGCGGCGGACTGCTCCGGCTTCCGCGCGCCGGCCTGCCCCGGCTTCCTCGCGGCGGCCGGCTCCGTCTTCCTTGCGGGGGGCGGCGATGGACTCCTCGCGGCGTGCGGTGACGGCCTCCGCGCGCTTGCGGGTCAGGGCGGCCGCCGCCCGGTCGTGGGCGTCCGCGGTGTAGCGCAGCATGCCCAGGAGCCGGCTCGACGTGACGGCGTGCCGGGTGCCGCCGGTGACCGGCAGCGGCATGGCGCCCGTACCGGCCCAGACGAGCCGGCCGTCGTCGCCGATCGCCCCGCGGGCCACACCCGCGTTGTCCCGGTGCAGGCAGAACGGCACGTCGAGGACGCCGGCCGCGAAGGCGGCGCGCAGGCCCGCGCCGATGTCGGTGCCGTGGTCGAGGACCGCGGTGATCAGCCGTAGCGCCTCGGTGTAGACCGTCTCGTAGTCCACCTGGCGGGCCCACGGCAGCGGGCAGTCGTCCTGGAGGGCCTGCCGGGACACGCGGGCCGCCCGTTCCAGGGCCGCGATGTTCTCGGGCACGGTGGGGATCCGGTGCGCCTCGGCGACGGTCTTGACGATCAGCCGCTGGGCGCCGCCGCGTACGGCGATCTGCGCCGACGAGTCCAGCAGCAGCTCGGCGCCGGCCTCGGTGGCGGGGTAGACGCCCATGTAGGTGTAGAGCACCACGTGCCGCGCGACGCTGGCGGGCAGGAAGAGTTCCGCGAGGTGGTGCAGGGCCGCCAGCGCCTCGATGTCCTGCACCGCGTTGGTCTGCTGGGCGTACGACAGCGACACCGAGGTCACCCCGTTGCGGGCGAAGAACATCGCCTCCAGGACGCTGATCGCCACGAGCAGCGACGGCGGGCACATCTGCCCGAGCATGCAGCCGCCGAAGGTCTCCAGGTGGGCCCGCAGCCCCCGCTCGTCCGCCTGCTCGGCGAGTTGCTGGGTCGCGTCGGTCCAGGCGGGCACCGCCTCGGCCAGCGGGAGCCGGGAGTAGGGCAGGCAGTAGGAGACCGGTCCGCCCTCGGAGGCGGAGAGCCCCGCCCCGATCATCGCCTCGAAGATATGGGCGGGCCGTGCCGAGCCGTGCCGGACCTGGACGGGGATGCCGTCGGCGGCACGGGCGACTTGCGCGGTGACCCGCGGTCCGTGGTTGACGAGGGGGAAGCCGTTCAGCGCGCGGCCGGCGTCGAGGGCCGCCTGCGCGCCGGCCATGTCCTCGACGCGGGTGTAGGAGTCGATGGTGAGCGTGGCGAGGGTCCGGGCGCGGGCCGCGGTGACGGCCGCCAGACCCTCGGCCATGGCCTTGGGGTCCGACATGCCCATCCGGGGCTGTACGACCAACTGCCCGGCGCGCGCAGCGTGTTCCACGTAGCTCTGCATGTCGGGGCTGCCCTGACGGCGGATCCGGCTCATCCGGCCGCCCCCGCGATCTCGGGGCGGTGCCCCGTCATCCGCTGGAGCGCGCTGCCGAACTCGGCCGGGTCCGCGCCGTCCGTGAACACCGCGTCGAAGCCCTCGGCGACCAACTCGTCGGCGAGGTGCGGCTGGTCGGCTCCCTGGATGCCGAGCTTGCCGCCGATCATGACGGGGACGGCGGACAGGGCCGCGTCACCGTCTTCGCGCAGCTTCCTGATCAGCCGGCGGCCGTCGATGTGGCCGTGGCCGTTCACCGAGGAGATGACCACGGCGTCGGGACGCTGTGCGCGGACCTCCTCGATGATCTCGGCGTCGGGCACGCACGGGCCGAGGTTTTGCACCTCGTAACCCCGTTCTTCGAGCAGCAGCTGGAGGAAGACCAGGTTCCAGGTGTGGGAGTCGGAGGAGACCGTCGAGAGCAGTACGCGGGTGGCTCTGGACTGGATGGGTGACACGGGAGAGACCTCCTGTCGATGTGCCGCGGCTGCCGCGACACATCGAAGATCCCGGTTTCCGGGTCCCCGGCCCAGACCGATTCGGAGGTCCTGAACCGCTGTTCACGGATGCCGCACGGCTCGAAGCTCTGACGTGAGGGGCAACTACTGTGTGAGTACGTTCAGTTGAGACCGGCAATGCGTTCAGTTGGGCCCGGCGATACGTTCAGCCGGCTCCGGCGACCGGCGCTTCGTCCGGAGCCCGGTCCCCGGACTGCCGTTCCTCCTCCGGGACTCGACGTCCGCAGACGACCACCCCGGCGACCACCAGCAGCCCGCCGAAGCACTGGAGGAGGGTCAGCGCCTGACCGAGCCAGACGTAGGCGATGACACTGGTGGCGACGATCTCGAAGGTGCCCAGCATGCTCACCCGCGTCGGTCCGAGGGACCGTACGGCGGTGAGCACGAGCGCGAACGGAGCGGCCATCCCGAGGACCCCGATCAGCACGAGCGGCACGAGCGCGCGAGGCTCCCACGCGCCGCTCTCGATGCGCCACGGCGGCTGCACACAGGTCCACGCGACGGCCGCGACCAGCGATCCGTACATGGTGGAGGTGGCACTGTGCACGGCACCCCCGATGCCCCGGCCGCACACGAGGTACAGGATGTACGCGGCGGCGGTGGCCAGCCCGAAGACGAGCCCGAGGGGGTCGAGACGGCTCAGCCGAGCACCGCCGATGCCGACCATCAGGACGACACCGCCGAGCGTGAGCGGCAGCGCCACCAGGACGCTCGCAGCCGGGCGCCGGCGCCGCCGCACGGCATCGGCGGCGGTCAGCCAGGCGGCGGCGCTGTACTGGAGCACCAGCGCGACGGCCAGCGGCAGCCGGGCTATCGCCATCGAGTAGCAGTAGATGAGCGCGGCCAGCGCCAGCCCGAAGAGGACCACCCGCGGCAGCCACCGCCACGGCAGCCGCAGCAGCTGCCGCCGGGTGAGGACCAGGACCCCGAACAGGCTCAAGAACCCCGCGCCCATCCGGAACTGAGTGACCGTCAGTGCACTGGTCCCGTGATCGATGAGCACGCGCGAGGCCGTACCGCTCAGCCCGAACAGCGCGCAGGCGCCGACGACCATGAGACAGCCGGACGCACCCGCGCCGCCTCGCCTCTCCGGTGGCGGGCTCAACTCGCTATGCCGCTCGTGACACACGAGGCGCCGGACCGGGCGGGCTGGGGGTTGCCCGGCGGGCGCAGGAGCTGGAAGTGCGGGACGACATGGGCGGGGGTGACCCCGGCGTTCCAGATGAGTTCGGACATCACCGGGGACAGCCCCGAGGGCTGCATCTCCACCAACTGCCCCGATTCCAGCTGGGGTCCGACCGCGATGGCCGGCACCACGCCCACGCCCATGCCGCCCAGCACGGAGGACTTCACGCCGTCCACGCTGCCCACCTGTTGGACCGGGACCTGCCCGAGGCGGGGCAGCACCTCCCGCTCGGCGATGTCCCGGTAGACGCAGCCCGGCGCGGTGACCAGCAGCCGCTGGGGGCGCGCCGCCGACTCGGGCGCGCCCACCAGCACGGCCCGGTCGGTCCACAGGTGCCGGCGGTCGTCGCCCCCGGCCTGCCGGACCGCCGCCGCGGAGACGGTGGAAGAGTTGACGAGCGCGGCGGCCAGCTCGCCCCGGCCGACCTGGTCGCGCAGCTGGGCGACCGAGCCGACGAAGATCTGGGTCTCCAGGTTCGGCATGAGCCGGCGCAGCGTGCGCAGGAAGCCCGGCAGCCGGTACGTGCACAGGGAGGCCGTCGCGCCGATGCTCAGGGTGCCCGGCCGGTCCTCCGCGGCGGCGGCCACCGCGGCCTGCGCCTGGGCCAGTTTGTCGAGGATATCCGTCGCGTATTCGAGGAAGCGGGTACCGGCCCTGGTGAGCCGGTTCACCGACGCCCCGCGCTCCAACAGGGAGGCCCCCAGGGCGCGTTCGAGCGCCTGGAGGTGGCTGGTGACCGTCGAACGCGCGTAACCGAGCCGCTCCGCGGCCTCGGCGAGGGTGTTGCTCTGCGCTACGGCCACGAATGTCTCGAGCCTTTGAACATCCACCTTGCAGTCTCCTTCCGGCCCGGCTTTCGCAGGGCGTGCTGCCTGCCATCCGACTCGGCACGAGGACGACCTTGAGTCAACTTTGGACCACGATACATCTCTGCTCCGTGGTCCATCTACAACCGATTCCCCAACTCCCTTTGCCGATCCGCCCCTTCGGCCGGCCCGCCATGCATCGACTGTGAACCAACCATGTACTGTGGTATAAGAATGGGTGGGGGCGGGGCGCCCGAGCGGGCGTCGCACTCGGCTGCGGCGCATGTCTCTGTCCTGTTACCGACAGCGCGCGTACGGGAGGAAGAGATGAACACGTCCCCACCCGAGAGCGAGGCCCAGCCCCTGGGGCGTCGCGGGCGGAACAAGATCAAGATAAAAGAGCGCCTGTACACGGCGGCGCTGGAACTCTTCGCCGAGCAGGGCTACGACCAGACGTCCGTCGACGAGATCGCCGAACGCGCCGACGTCGCCCGCGGCACGTTCTTCAACCACTTCCCGCGCAAGGAAGACCTCATCGGCACCTGGGGCGAACGCCGCCGGGAACGCCTGGTCGGCGTCATGCAGGACGCCTTCCCCGACCAGACCGGCGCCGCGGACCGGCTGCGCCGCTGCATGGCCGTCCTGGGCCGCATCAACGAGGAGGAACACGACCGTACGGCCGCGATGCTGGTCGCCTGGGTCAAGGCCGGCCGCCCCCTCCGCGAGGAGCCCTACGTCGCCGAACTCTTCGCCGAGATCGTCGAGGACGGCCGCAAGACCGGCGAACTCCGCGAGGACGTCATCCCCCAGCAGGTGGGCAACGTCCTGCGGGACATCTACCTGGGCACCCTGTACCGCTGGTTCCGCGAGGCGGAGAACGAGCCGGACGGCCGCCTGCAACAAGAACTGACCCAGGCCTCCGAACTCCTGCTGAACGGAATCGTGACGCGCTCTTGAGGGGACGGGGGGGCCTGCGAGACCGGGTGATGCGATCACGACCGGTGCACTCCTGGGCCACCAGATGCGCCGCGGCGGTACGGTTCCCCCGCGACCCTCTTCCCGACCGGCCAATCCCGGCATCCGTCCGACCATCGATCCGGTACCCTGTGGGTCGAGCCCCGCCTTCGTAGCTCAGGGGATAGAGCACCGCTCTCCTAAAGCGGGTGTCGCAGGTTCGAATCCTGCCGGGGGCACAGAGCAACACCTGGTCAGAGGCCCTTCCGTCCGATGGGCGGAAGGGCCTTCGCGCGCGCAGCACACATATGGCACACACGGGCTGCGGGCAAAGGTTGGGAGCTATGCCTTGAGGCCGCCAGCCGTAGGGACACACGCCCCTCTTATCAAGTCACGGACCGAGTCACCGCTCCGGGCCGACCAGAGGCTTCAGCAGATCCAGTGCTTCCTCCCAGCGGAAGCTGTCCGCCGCGCCGCCGGCCCTCGGTCGGTGCGGTGCGCAGGAACCGATCAGGACACCCATCCCCCGCAGCCGGTCCAGGCTCTGCTGGTAAGCGGGGTGGGCAGCCTGGGCGGAGTTCAGGTAGGGCAGGGTCACGGTCGGGATGCCCATGCCGTACGCCTCGCACAGGATGCCCAGGGCGAGGGTGTCGGAGATCCCGGCGGCCTACTTGTTGATCGTGTTGAAGGTGGCGGGAGCCACGGCGATCGCGTCCGCCGGGGGCAGTGGGCGCGGGTCTCCGGTGAACGCCAGGCGGAGCAGATCGGGTAGCCGGTCTGTGCCTCGATCGCCGTGGTGTCGATGAAGCCGAGGCCCTGCGGCGTGGCGATGACGCCGACGTCCCAGTTCGCCTCCTGGGCGGCCGTGATCAGCTTGCCGACGTCGCGGGCAACGCCTGCCGCGCAAACGACGACGTACAGGAAGGGCTTCTTGTCCGGGGCGGTCGGTTCGGTCACGCGGGGACTCCCAGTTGGCGGCTGAAGTGGTGAAGTTCCGGCAGGGTACGTCGGCGGTCGCGGGCGGCCATGTCGGCGACCAGGTGGCGGGTGTCCTGGGAGCTGCCTCACATGAGGTCCGCCGCACTCGCGGAGAGGCGGAAAGGCTATACATAGGCCATGGACACCTTTGCCGGACCGGGCAGTCTGCTGTTGGTCGCCGCGGTGGTTCTCATGGTGAAGTACCGGCGGCGCATGGCCGGTCGGGCTTTGCTGGTGGCGGCCGGGCGGGGGGCCGTGGTTGGGGGCTTTGTGAGCGGTTGTGCGGGGGCCTGGGTGCAGGGGGCGTCGTTCATCGACATGGTCGTACTCGGTCTGAGCCTCGCCCTGCTCGCGGGGGCTGCTGCCGAACTGGTGGCCCGCGGAGGCGCGGGGCGCATGTGATCGGTCTCGGTGCTCGTACCCGTGCCGGGTGACCGGTCGGCTCAGGTGCCGGGGCTCGGGGTCGGGTGGGTGGGGGTGGCGACGACGCCGTACGTGCGGTTGGCGAGGGTGAAGTTGCCCAAGGGGGTCATGCCGAAGGCGTGCACGTGGACGCGCCAGGAGGCCTGGTTGGACAGTTCGATGAAGGCGAGCAGCAGTTCGGCTTGTGGTGCGCCCACTTGTAGGGCGGTCGTGAACAGGGCGCGGGCCACTCCTCTTCCGCGGTAGGCGGGGGCGACCACCACGGGGCCGTAGAGGAGGAAGGGGACGGTGCGGAGGGGGCGGCCCTGCCAGGAGAGGGAGTCCTGGGCGGCGAGCAGGGCCCGGACCGGTGGGGGCGGGCTGGGGATGTCGGCCGGGGAGGCCAGGCCGAGCAGGCCGGCCAGGTGGCCGTCGTCGTACGCGACGAGCAGGCTTCCGTCCTCGGCCATCGAGCGCAGCGCGTCGGTATCGAGGGCGCCCTGTACGAAGCCCTGTTCCGCGCGTTGCCGCTCCGTGAGCGCGTCGTAGTGGTTGGCCGCGAAGAGTTCGGCCATGGCAGGGGCGTCGGCCGCGCCGGCACGTCGGTAGTCCATGGTGGTGATCCTGCCCCCGCGGTGACGCTTCTCAGTACCGCTCCGCCTTCGCCACCTCCGGCTTCAGGATCGGCTGCGGGGGCTGATGGCTGATGGCGTAGGGGTGGACCGTCTGGCCGGGGCGGACGTTCTCCGCGCCGACGTAGCGGGTCTCTACGACCTTGCCGTTCGGGTCGCGGAAGTCGACCTGGACCGCGAAGTCGGCCGTCTTGTCCGATGAGTTGTGGATGTTGACGTGGGCGGCCTGGAGGTCGTTCACCTGGGCGCGGGGGATGCCGCTGAGGGAGACGTCGGAGGCGGCGTTGCCCCGGCCCTTCACGTTCGCCAGCCGTTTGTGGGCTTCCTGGTTCGCCTGTTCGGCCGACGCCGCGACCGAGGCCTCGAACTCGTCGGCCCGTGCCGATGCGGAGGCGGACGCGGCGGAGGCGGAGGCACGGGCCGAGGCGATGGCGGAGGAGGCGGCCGAGGAGAGGGGGGAGGGCGGGGTGCCCGTGAAGGACTCCGTGGCGGGGGGTGTGGGGCGGGGGCTGACGGTCGTACCGCCGCCGTTGTTGTTGCCGCCGCCGCAGGCCGCGAGGGTCAGGGTGCCGGTGGTGATCACTACCGCGGCCACGCTCGCGCTCCGGTACCGCAGCCGTCGTCCGCCCCTCGACACGCCGCTACCCATGGCATCCGTTCCCTTCCGGCCGACCCGTCGATGTCCGGTTGATCCGTGATCGCCCGGTTACGGCCTCATGCTGCCCCACGGGGGACGCGCCCGCGACCGGGGCGTGGGGAGCGGGGGACGGCGGGAAGGGGGGCGGAGGGCAGGAGGAGGGCGGAGGCGAGCAGAGGAAAGGGTCGGCACGAAAGGGGAGGGAAGGGGCGGGACCCGTTGCCCCACGTCACACCCCCAGACCAGGAGACGCGCCCCACAGGCCGACACCCCGCACCGGCCCAGCGGGCCGGACTCGGGTACCGGCACCGCATATGCCCGGCGGCCCGTGGCCGAGGCCCTGAGGTCGGCGTCTCGGCCGCACGCCAGACCAGTGGACGGAACTCGGACACCGGCGCTGTATATCCACGTCGGACACCAGCCCGGCATACGCACGGCAAAACCGCGAGCAGCCCCGGACGCCAGCGCGGCATATGCAGCGCGAGCCCGCGGCGAGCCCCGGACGTCCGCGTTGTATTTGCACGGCGGCCAGCCCCGCGTTGGAATCGAATGTGACGCTTTTCGGGAGCAGGGGTGTGTCCGCGGGGCGGCCCGCTCCGGGGTCGGGGGTGGGGCGGAAGGGGCTTCGCGGGGACGCGCTGGGGATGTTCTCCTCGGTCGTCATGGCGCTGGCGTCGACCGGTCCGGCGTACAGCCTGGCCGCCACGCTGGGGATCATCGTGGCGGGCGTCGGGCTCCAGTCGCCGATCGTGACCATGCTGGCGTTCGTGCCGATGCTGCTGATCGCCTACGCCTTCCGGGAGCTGAACGCGAGCGACGCGGACTGCGGGACGACCTTCACCTGGGCGACGCGGGCGTTCGGGCCGCGGACCGGCTGGATGGGCGGCTGGGGGCTGATCGTCGCCAACATCATCGTCATGGCGAACCTCGCCACCATCGCCGGCGCCTACGGGTTCCGGCTGGTGGGTCTGGACGGGCTCGGCGAGAGCCGGTTCTGGGTGACCGTCGCCGGGATCGTCTGGATCGGGCTGCTCACCGCGATCTGCTACGTCGGCATCACGGTGTCCGCGGCCGTACAGCGCTGGCTGCTGTGCCTGGAGGTCACCGTCCTGCTGCTGTTCGCCGTCGCCGCGCTGGTCCGCGTCTACACCGACCCGCCGCCTACCGCGATCCACGTCTCCACGTCCTGGTTCAACCCCTTCGAGGTGTCCTCCGTACGGGCCCTGACCTCGGGCCTGCTCGCGGGCGTTTTCATCTACTGGGGCTGGGACACCGCCGTGTCCGTCAACGAGGAGACGGTGGACAGCACCCGCACCCCCGGCCGGGCCGCCGTGCTCTCCCCCGTGCTGCTGCTGGTCATGTACGGGCTGGTCGCCACCGCGGCGCAGTCCTTCGCGGGCGTCGGCACCAGCGGCATCGGGCTCGGCAACACCGCGCACCACGACGACGTGTTCTCCGGCCTCGGGGAAGCGGTGTTCGGCAGCGGCGGCACCGGGCTGTTCCTGTCCCGGCTGCTGATCCTGATGGTGCTGACCTCGGCGCTGGCCTCCGCCCAGACCACCATCCTGCCGCTGGCCAGGACCGTCTTCTCGATGGCGGTGCACAAGGCGGTGCCCGCCCGGTTCGCACGGGTGCACCGCAGGTTCCTCACCCCGACCTGGGCCACGCTCGGCATGGGCGTGGCCTCCGTCGCGCTGCTGGTCCTGCTGACGTCGTTCAGCCGCAACGTGCTGGCCGACTCGGTCGACTCCGTCGGCCTCGCGATCGCCTTCCAGTACGGCCTGACCGGCTTCGCCTGCCTCTGGTACCACCGCAAGGTCCTCACCCGCAGCCCCCGCGACCTGATCTGCAAGGGGGTGATGCCGGGGCTCGGCGGGCTGCTGATGGCGCTGCTGTTCGGGTACGCCGCCTTCGTCGTCTACGCCGAACCGGGGTACGGCGCCAGCATCGTCGACCTCCCGGTGGTGGGGCGGGTCGGCGGGGTGACCGTGCTGGGGCTCGGCACGCTCGCGATCGGCTTCCTGCTGCTGCCGGTCGTCACCCGCGGGCACAGCACGGCGCTCAAGCTCCAGCGCAGCCTGCTGCCGGGCCGGCTGCCCCCGCAGACCGCGTGCGAGACGGCGTGCCGCTATCTGCCGGCCGACAACGGGTCCGGGGTGGGCGGCGACTGGTACGACGTGATCCCGCTGTCCGGCGCACGGGTGGGCCTGGTCGTCGGGGACGTGCTGGGGCACGGGCTGCCCGCCGCCGCGACCATGGGCCGGCTGCGCACCGGGCTGCGGGTCCTCGCCCGGCTCGACCTCGCCCCGGACGAGGTCCTCACCCGGCTCGACGACCTCGCCGAGCAGACCGCCCAGGAGCGCGCCCCCGCACCGGGCTGCGCGCCGCCCCCCGCCGACGAGGCGATGGTGACCTGTCTGTACGCGGTGTACGACCCCGTCACCGGATGGTGCAGCATGGCGCGCGCGGGCGGTCCGCCGCCGGTGCTGGTGGCCGGGGACACGGGTGTCGCCCGGAGCCTCGACGTGCCGCCGGGGCCGCCCCTGGGAGTCGGCGGCCTGCCGTATCAGAGCACCGAGCTGCGGCTCGCGCCGGGCAGCGTCCTCGCCCTGTTCACCGCCGGTCTGCTCCAGGCGGCCGAGCGGCCGGACGCGGGGCTGCGCCGGCTCGCCGACTCCCTCACCGGGCACCGGGGCGGCTCCCTGAGCGAGCAGTGCGAGCAGACGGTGACCGCGATGCTGTCCGGGGCGGTGGACGAGGACGCGACGCTGCTGCTGGCCCGCACCCGGCTGCTCGACCGGACCCGGCTCGCGCAGTGGGAGCCAGCCGCCGACCCGGCCGCGGTCGCCGCCCTGCGCAGCGGCGTCAGCAAGCAGCTCGACGACTGGGGGCTGGACGAGCTGGCCTTCACCACCGAGGTCATCGTCAGCGAGCTCGTCACCAACGCGATCCGGTACGTCGGCGGCCCCATCCAGGTGCGCCTGATCCGCGACCGCACCCTGACCTGCGAGGTCTCCGACACCGGGCACACCACCCCGAATCTGCGGCACGCGGCGAGCGACGACGAGGGCGGCCGGGGGCTGTACATCATCGCCCAGATGACCCACCGCTGGGGCACCCGCTACACCGCCACCGGCAAGGTCATCTGGGCCGAGCAGCTCCTTCCGCCGCCACCGGTTCCGGGGTGACCGGCGGGTGGGTGGTACGGCGGCCGGCGGCGGCCAGGAGGAGGGTCACGGCGACGGAGCCCGCCGCCATCAGGGCCATCCCGGCCGCCGGGGTGGTCAGTTGGGCCACCGCGCCCGCGGCCGCCGCGCTCACGCCCTGCATGGTCAGCATGCCGGACGAGTGCAACCCGAGGGCCTGGCCCGCGAGTTCGCCGGGGGTGAGGTCCATCAGCCGCTCCTGCTGGACGAGGCTCGCGCCGAAGCCGGTGGAGGCGAGCGTGACGCAGAGCGCGGCGAGCGGCAGCGGCGGGTGCGCGGCGAACACCAGGTAGGGCGTGGCGAGCAGGAGCAGCAGGGGGGTCGCCAGTTTCCGGCGCACGGTGGGCGGCAGCAGCCGGCCCACCGTGACGTCCCCGGCGAACATGCCGAGCGCCCCGCAGGCGAAGAGGGTGCCGGCCGCGTGCGGCGCGTACGACACATACAGGGACTCGCAGCCGACGACCATGCCGTTGGGCAGCCACAGTCCCAGATAGGTGAGGCGGCGCGAACGGTCCGACCACAGCGTGGAGTTGGTGCGCCAGGTGGCCGCGGCGGAGGGGCGGCCCGCGCTGCGGGGCGGGCGTGCGGTGAGGCCGAGGCGCAGCGCGAGGGCGGCCACCAGGTACAGGGCCGCCGCCAGGACCAGGCAGAAGCGGGGCGGCAGCGCGGCCAGCAGGGCGCCGCCGGTGGCGAACCCGGCGATCTGGGTCAGTCCGCTCATCATGTTGAACACCGAACGCCCTGGCAGATAGCCGTCCTTGGCGAGGATCTCGTTCAGCAGGCCCCAGCGGACGCCGCCGCCGAGCGAGGTCACCAGGCCCATCGCGAGGAGCGCGCCGAGGATCGCGCCGACCGCCAGTCCGGGCAGCGCCTGGAACGCCGTACCGGCCGCGAGGGCGAGGGCGATCACCGTCAGGGCGGTACGCGGCGGCAGCCGGTCGGCGCCGGACAACAGGACGGTGGCGCCCAGGACTTGGGCGAGGGAGGAGCCGAACATGCTGATCGCCGACAGCAGCGGAGAGCCGGTGGCCCGGAAGACGAGGGTGCCGAGGGCGAGGGAGCCGAGGGTGCCGGCCGCCGTCTGCGCGGCGGAGCCGAGGAAGAGGGGGGTGAACTCGGGGGTGCGGAACAGGGATCGGTAGCTGGTCACACCGGGGAGTCTCGGCCGGGGCGCGCCGGGGCGTTATCGTTTCGCGGCAGCGCGAAAGGTCGTACGGCACAGGCCGGTTCGGGGGGTGGCGGTGGGCTGGTGGGAGCTCAACGCGGACACGCTCGCGCGCAGCCGGTTCGTGATCTCGCCGCTCGCGGAGACCTTCGCGCGGCTGAAGCTGCTGCACGCGGGCGAGGCGGCGCATCCCGGTGAGCGGGCGTGGCTGCGGGACCATCTGCCCGCCTATCAGGCGCTGTTGGCCGCCGACCCGGTGACGGAGCGGCTGGTGCGGGCGGGCCTCGGGCGGGAGTGGATCGCGGACTTCCTCACCCCGACGCCCCGCGACGGGGAGGAGTTCGCCACGGAGGTCGAGCGGGTCCGCTCCGTCGCGCCGGACCTCGCCCGCGTGCATCTGCGCACCGCCCTCGCCGGGCCGCTGCCCGCCGTGCTGGACCGCGCGGACCTGCCCGAGCGGGCGGCCGTGCTCCTGGAGTGGGTGTGGCGGGAAGCCGTACGGCCGTACTGGGGGCGGCAGCGGCGGGTGCTGGAGGCGGATGTGGTGGCCCGGACCGCGCGGGCCGGGCGGGGCGGCTGGGTGAGCGTGCTGGACTCACTGCGGCCCGGTCGTACCCGGTGGCTCGGGCAGAACCGGCTCCAGGTCAACCTGCACGCGTACCCGCCGCGCGAGATCTCCGGCGCCGAGATGATCTTCGTGCCGGTCACCCCGCAGCGGCACGGCTGGGTGTCCTGGGACGACGGGGAGCGGTATGCCCTGGTCTACCCCTGCGCGGGCGTCCTCGCCGACGCGGGGGCCCGCCCGGTTCCGGCCGCCCTCGGGGCCCTGCTCGGTCCGGCCCGCGCGGGCGTCCTGGCCCTGCTCGGCGCCCCCATGACCACGAGCCAGCTGACGGCGGTGACGGGGCAGGGCCTCGGCTCGGTCGGCCGGCATCTCAAGGTGCTGCGGGAGGCGGGGCTGGTGGCGGGGCGCAGGACCGGGCGGTCGGTGCTGTACGAGCGGACGGCGGCCGGGGACGCGGTGATGGAGGCGGCGACGGCGGCGCCCGGACGGACCCGGTGACGGAGACGGCCACAACGGCACCCCGGACAGACACGGTGACGGAGACGGCCACAACGGCACCCCGGACAGACACGGTGACGGAGACGACCACAGCAGCACCCCGGACGGACGCGGTGGTGGAGGCGGCCACGGCGGCACCCCGGACGGACACAGCGGCGGAGGCGACCACAGCAGCACCCCGGACGAACACGGTGACGGAGACGACCACAGCAGCACCCCGGACGAACACGGTGACGGAGACGACCACAGCAGCACCCCGGACGGACACAGCGGCGGAGGCGGCCACGGCGGCGCTCCGGACGGGCGCGGGGAGCCGCGCGACCGGCCCGCGGTGGCGCGTGGCCGGTGACGGCGCCCGGCACCGCGGTGCCTGACACCGGCTCCGGCCCGGCGCATACCATCGCGCCCATGACCACTGTGCTGAACACCGAGATCGGCGCCCTCACCGGCGGCGCCGCGAACCTGCCGCAGTACGCCGGCAAGGCCGTCCTCATCGTGAACGTGGCCTCCAAGTGCGGCCTGACCCCGCAGTACGCGGGCCTGGAGAAGCTCCAGGAGCGCTACGCCGAGCGCGGCTTCACCGTGCTGGGCGTGCCCTGCAACCAGTTCCTCGGGCAGGAGCCGGGCAGCGCCGAGGAGATCGCCGAGTTCTGCTCGGCGACGTACGGCGTGACCTTCCCGCTGACCGAGAAGGTGGAGGTGAACGGCACGGACCGGCACCCCCTGTACGAGCGCCTGGTGGACTTCGCGGACGCGGAGGGCCACAGCGGCGACATCCGCTGGAACTTCGAGAAGTTCCTGATCGGCCGGGACGGCAGCGTCGTCGCCCGGTTCTCGCCGCGCACCGAGCCGGAGTCCCCGGAGGTCGTCGCGGCCATCGAGGCGCAGCTCGGCTGACCCCGCTTGACCTTGCCCCTGGGGCAGGGCGGAGCGTCCTGGTCGCCGGGCGGTAAGGAACCGTCCGGCGACGGAGGATGACATCGGTGCACGAGGACCTGCTCACCATCGGGGCGTTCGCCGCGCGGGCCCGGCTGTCCGCCAAGGCCCTGCGGCTGTACGACCGCCTCGGCCTGCTCGCCCCGGCGTACGTCGACGAGTCGAGCGGCTACCGCTACTACCGCGCCGCTCAGGTGGAACGCGCCCGTCTGGTGGCCCTGTTGCGGCAGCTGGACATGCCGCTGGCCCGGATCGCCGAGGTGGTCGGGGCCGGGGACGGGGAGGCGGCCCGGTTGCTGGGCGCCTACTGGGCGGACGTGGAGGCCCGGATCGCCGGGCAGCGGACCCTCGCCGAGTACCTCCGTGGACGGCTGTCCGGGAGGAGTGACGAGATGTACGGGAAGTTCGCGGTCGAGACGGTGGACGTGCCGGAGCGGGTGGTGATCACCGAGTCGCGGCACACCCTGGTGGACGAGCTGCCGGCCTGGATCGGCGCCTCGCTGGGCCGGCTGGAGGCGGCGGCGCGGGAGTGCGGGGGTGCGACGGCGGCGCCGTTCGTCGTCTACCACGCCGAGGTGTCGATGGAGAGCGACGGGCCCGTGGAGGCGTGTGTGCCGGTGGCCGACGAGGCGGCGGCGCGGGCGTGGGCCGGGCGGCAGGGGCGGGGCCGGGTGACCGGGGTGCGGGTGGAGCCGGCGGCCCGGCTGGCGTACGTCCGGATCACCAAGGCGCAGGTGGCGCATCCGCAGATCCTCGCGGCGTTCGAGGCGGTGGAGCAGTGGCTGCGCCGGGAGGGTCTGGAGCCGGCCGGGTCCTGCCGGGAGATCTACTTCGCCGACTGGGCGGCGGCGGGGCCCGAGGACCCGGTGTGCGATGTGGCGTTCCCGGTGCGGCGCCGGTGAGGGGCGGCACCCGCTGAAGCCGTTGGTGCCGGGCCGGTGAGGCGGTGCGGCCGTGTCCTCGGGACGCGGCCGTCCCGTCGGGGCCGGGCACGACCGAGCCCCCTCGGCAAGGACGGCGACTGGTCGAGAGGGCTCTTGGGTGGCGCGTGTGCGGTTGTGTGCGTGTGCGGTTGTGCGGTTGTTGCGTCGGGAGGAGGGCCGGGGACGGCCTCCTTACGTCTGCTCTTAGGCCTTGACCGAGTCCACGAAGGCGTTCCACGCGTCGGCGGGGAAGGCCAGGACCGGGCCCTCGGCGACCTTGGAGTCACGGACGGCCAGTTCGGCGGTGGCGGGCGACTTGACCTCCACGCAGGCGCCGTTGCCCGCGGAGTAGGAGGACTTCAGCCACGTCTCCGAAGCGCCCTGAATCAGTGCCATGTCCACTCCTGTGTACGAGTTGCGGTAGTGCGGTTCACGCCAACCCGATGACCGATTGGCGTGATCGACGCTACCGGGCAACTGCCGCCACCGGAGCGGACGTTCACTCGACCGGATGGCATATTCCAACGTGTCTTCCACGGGAGCGCGCCCACCCTGTAGGATCACGCGCCCGCCGCGGCCGGCCCTACTCCGTGTACCTTTTCGCCGTCTCGTCGATCAGCTGCCGGGACGCGTCCACGCTGAGCGACTGGGCCCGCAGGTGCTCGTACATCACGGCGTACTTCTGCACGTCCTGGGCCTTCTCCAGGTACAGGTCGCTGGTGACGCCCTCCAGGTAGACCACGCTGGAGTCGGCCGCGTCCGCGAACTCCAGGATCGCGTACTGGCCGTTGAGCCCCGGATGCGCGCCCACCTCGAACGGCATGACCTGCACGGTGACATGGGGCAGCTCGGACAGCTTGAGGAGATGCTCCAGCTGCTCGCGCATCACGCGCTTGCTGCCGACGACCCGGTGCAGCGCGGCCTCGTCCAGGACGACCCAGAGCCGCAGCGGGTCCTTCTCGTCGGTGATCCGGTCCTGGCGGCGCATGCGCACGCCCACGCGCTTCTCGATCTCCGCGGCCGAGGTCTCGGGCAGCGCGCCCCGCACCAGCGCCTCGGCGTACGCCGGGGTCTGGAGCAGGCCGGTGACGATCTGGGGTTCGTAGACCCGCAGCGACTGGGCGTCGGTCTCCAGGCCGATGTACACGCTGTAGGGGATGTCCCCGAAGGTGTGCCACCACCCCTGCTGCCTGGAGTCGCGGGCCATCTCCATCAGCGAGTCCACGACCCGCTGGTCCTCGACCTCGTAGACACCGCACAGATCGCGCACATCGCGCTGGCTGATGCTGCGGCGGCCGTTCTCCAGACGGCTGATCTTCGACTGGGACACGAGCAGGCGCTCGGCGACCTCTTCGGCCGTCATGTTCCGCTGCTCGCGGAGTTTTCGAAGCTCCTGGCCCAGCCGGCGCCGCCTTACGGTGGGATTGACATTGGACGCCACGGGACGCGCACCTCCGGCTGCTGCCTGTACTGACACTTTCCGTATCTGCTGCTGAGCAGATTGCCACCAAGGCACTTGCCGGCGCTGGGAAATGCTCGATATGCGGCACGCACAGGTGGCTGTCCGCACGCCGGTTCACGCGGGGCGCGCCGGAGCGGGGCACGGCCGCGGAGACGGCCGAGCGGGGTGGCGGGACCCGGAGGTCTCGCCACCCCGCTCGGCCTGCGGCTCCCGAACCGGGCCTGTGGGGACGGTCGTCGCGGCGCGATGGCGGCTCAGTGGGCCACGGCGCGGGCCATGGACCCGTGGCGCTGCTGCATCGGCACACCGTGCGCGGGTTCGGCCGCGGGCCGGGACCCCGGCGCGGGGCGCCCTGTGGCGGCCGGAGCGCGGCGCGGCTGCGCGGCCGCGCCGTTCTGCACGTCCATCACGGCGTGCGCGACCAGCCCGCCCATCGGATCGTGCCGGATCAGGTCCCGCAGCCGGGAGCGGGACGATCTGCCCTCGTTGCCCGGATACAGGTGCTTGCCGAGCCCGACGGCGTGCGCCAGGGCGGCGAGCGCCGCGGTCCGCGGGTCCGGTGGGACGCCGGTGCGGATCGCGGAGTCCAGCCGGCCGCGGATCTCCCGGCTGATGGCCGTCTCCGTCGCCTGGTAGCGCGTCGTCGGCAGCACTCCGCACATCTGGCCCGGCACCGCGGCGACCATGCCGCACCGCTCCAGATGCGAGAGGTAGGTCTGGCGCAGCCCCAGCCGGGGCCCGCCGATCCAGTGGACGGCGCGAACCGGAGCGCCACGCCTTCGCAGCAACTCCAACGCGCAGTCCAGAGTCGGATCTCCTGTCGGCCGTGGCACCACCACGGCGATACGATCCCCGTCTGGGGCTATCCGTCCGGCCAGCGCCAGCTCCACTAGCTGTGCACCGGCCAGACCGAGGTCGAGCGACTGCGGCTGCGCAGTGGTACCCGTGGCCGGGTCCAGTGCCAGCAGCAGAAGCTCCTCCGGAAGTGTTCTGCGGCTCCTGCCCATCCATGCCTCCCCGCGTGGATGAATGACAGGGTGACCCCTCTCACATTGGTCTGTCGAGGGTGCGTGACCGGTTCGTGAGGGAACCGGCAGGTATGTCGTTCTCGTCTACCGCAGGGGCCAAGCCCTCACACAGGACACTGGTACATGGTTCGGACAGGGCGCGCGCGCAGGCGTGCGGGGTATGAGGAGGCATCGGTGGCGGGCGAGTCCCCCGACAGGTCGAAGCAGCGTGAGTCGTCGGCAGGAGCGACGTCGGGGAACGCGGATTCGGTTCCCGAGGCCCGCGATCCCCGCGTGGCGGTGAGCCGGGGGGCGGAATCCGGTGCCGGTACCGGTGGTGGTGCCGGGCAAAAGGATTCCTCGAACGGCGGCACGGACACCGCGACGAAGGTGTTCCGGACCCCCGCGGCCGAGGAGGACACCGACCTGCGCGACGCGGCCGCCGCGTGGGTACGCGACGCGGACGCCCCGGAGGCGTCAACGGGCGCGCCGGCGAAGGACGCTGAGGGTTCCGGGGGTACGACGGAGACGGGCGCCGGGGGCGACGCGGGCGCGGCGATAGGCGAGGGCGCGGACGCCGAGGCGACCGCCGACGGCAACGACGCGGAGGCGGACGCCGGCTCCGACGCGGAGGGCGACTCGGGGCCGGTGGACGACGGTGCGGAGGCGGAGTCCGCGGGCGCCGACGCCAGCGGCTCCGAGACCGGTGCCGTGGCGAAGTCCTCGACGGGCGACACGAAGAGCGAGGGCGAGCGCAAGTCCCCGGAGGCCGACAGCGCGGTCGCGAAGACTCCGGCGGACACCAAGGCGGCGGCGGGCGCGGCCGGGGGCTCGAAGCCGGGCGCCACCGCGAAGAACGGCTCTGGCGGGAAGGCCGCCACCGAGATGAAGGCCGGTGCCGAGGCGAAGACCGGTGCCGAGGCGAAGACCGGTGCCGGGGCGAAGGCTTCGAAGGGCGACGCGGGCGCCGACGCCGACGCGGGCACCGACGCCGACGGGAAGAACCCGGCGCGCGACGCCACCGCTGCGGCGGCCCGTGCCAAGGCCGACGCGGAGACCGCCGACGCCGAGGCGGAGGCCCTGGCGGACGAGGCGGGCACGAAGGCGGGGGCGGGCACGAAGGCGGACGCGAGCGCGAAAACCGACGCTCGGCCGAAGACCCCGGCCGGCACCGCGGCCGTCGCAGCTGCGAAGACCGAGGCCGGGAAGACCGTCGGCGAGCCCGCGGACGCCGACGGCGCGGAGGGCCCGCAGGGGCCACCCGCGGGTGACGACGAAAGCCGCACGGGTGGTGCGGGTGGGAAAACGGCCGACGGCGAAGCCGAGGCCACGGCCGAGCGCGGCGCCGATGCCAAGGGCAAGGCCGCCGACGCCGTCGACCAGCCGACCACCGTCTTCAAGGCCGTACGCCCCGAGGACCCCCAGGTCGACCAGCCCACCACCATGCTCAAGGTCGGCAAGGGCAAGCGGGACGAGACCGACGCCGAGCGCACCAGCAAGTTCGTCGCGCTGAAGGACGACGTCCGGTCCAGGCCCAAGCCCGCGCCCGCCGAGGAGACCACCGCCGTCCCCCAGGTCGGCCCCGAGCGCACCACCCAGCAGCCGCTGCCCCCCAAGCCCCCGCTCGACCTCCTCGCGGAGCTGACCAACACCCCGCCGCCCCCGGAGACCCCGGTCCGCACGGTCCTGCGGCGGGTCAAGATCTGGACCCCGCTGGTCCTCCTCCTGGTGATCATCTTCGCGGTCGTACAGACCCTGCGCCCGCTCCCGTCCCCCACCCTCGCGCTGACCGCGAAGGACACCTACACCTTCGGCGGCGGCCCGGTGAGCCTGCCGTGGCCGGGCGAGGGCCAGGGCTGGATGGACGGCGACGGCATCGGCACGATGGGGAACTTCGGCAAGCAGACCCCCGTCGCCATCGGCTCGGTCGCCAAGACGATGACCGCGTACATCATCCTGCGCGACCACCCGCTGAAGCCGGGCCAGGAGGGCCCGAAGATCAAGGTGGACGCCACGGCGGAGAAGGAGGGCGGCTACAACAAGAGCGGCGAGTCCACCCTCAACACCGTCCACGCCGGCGACACCCTCACGGAGAAGCAGGCCCTGTCGGCCGTCATGATCCCCTCCGCCAACAACATCGCCCGGCTGCTGGCCCGCTGGGACGCGGGCTCGGAGGCGGCGTTCGTGAAGAAGATGAACGCCACCGCCAAACAGCTGGGGATGACCGGTACGACGTACACCGACCCCTCGGGCCTGAAGGAGACCACCGTCTCCACCGCCCACGACCAGGTGAGGCTCGGCCGCGCGGTGGTGAAGATCCCCGCCCTGGTCGCCATCACCAGCGCCGCGAGCTGGACCGACCCCACCGGCCAGAACTGGCCGAACTACAACTCGCTCCCCTACTGGATCGGCGCGATCGGCATCAAGACCGGCACCACCACCGCGGCCGGCGGCAACCTCCTGTTCGCCGCCCGCCAGAAGGTCGGCGGGCAGACGGTGACCGTCGTCGGCGCGATCCTCGGCCAGCACAAGCCGTCGATCCTGGACACGGTCAACCAGGTCAGCAAGACCGCGCTGCTCGGCGCCGAACACGCGCTGACCTCGGCGAAGATCCTCAAGAAGGGCGACGTCGTCGGTTACGTGGACGACCAGCTCGGCGGCAAGACCCCGATCGTGGTCACCCAGGACGTCACCGCGGTCGGCTGGTCGGGCCTGAAGGTCAGGCTGTCCTTCGCCTCCGACCCCGTCCCGCACACCGCGAAGGCCGGCACCCGCGTCGGCACCCTCACGGTCGGCGACGGCACCACGGCCGGCGTCAAGGTCCCGGTGGCCCTCCAGCGGGATCTGGCCGAGCCCGGCTTCGGCGCGAAGCTCACCCGCATCGGCTGACGCCCGCCCCGCACGCCCGCGCACCCCGTCACGGCGCCCCACCCGAGGGCCCCGTGGCGGGGTGCGTGCTAGCGTCACGAATCGGGGCAGGTCGCCGGTTCCCGGGACACGGCCGCAAGCTGGAAGAGAAGCGGCCGGGAACACCGAAGGAAACGGCCGAGAACAGAAGACGGGACACGGGGAGTGCCTTCAGGTGGCCACTGCGGAGCCGACACGCGCCGACGACGCCGGACCGGGCCCGGAAAACGGCCCACGAATACGCCTGTCCGCGCCTGAGGCGGACACCGGCGCGGAGGGTCGTACGCGGCGCCCGAGCGGTCGTACGGACGTGAGGGATGCGCCGGGCGCGGACACCCGCACCCCCGAGGACGGCCGTACCGCTGCCGCCGGCGCCACCGCGCCCGCGCCCAGCGGCCGCCTCGCACGCCTCCTCGCGCCCCTCGATCCGCTCCGCGTCCGCATGCTGCGCCACCCCGTCCTGTGGGTCACCGCGCTGGCCGGTGTACTGCACATCATCTGGTTCTTCACGTTCGCGAACAGCGGCGGCGATCTCGCGGCGCAGGACGCCTGGGCGGAGTTCGTCGGCCGGCACCCGGACTCGGCGTACAACCTCGCCTGGTACGGGGGCATGCACCCGGTGTCGTACAGCGTGGTGTCGCCGTATCTGATGGCCGTCCTCGGCGTCCGTACGACGATGATGATCGCCGGGACCGTCTCGGCGGGCCTGCTGACGCTGATCCTGATCCGCAGCCGGGCCGTGAAGAACCCCCTGTGGGCCTCGCTGGCCGGGGTCTTCGCGCTGCTGTGCAACGCGTTGTCGGGCCGGGTGACCTTCGGGCTCGGCACGATGATCGCGCTCGGCGCGGTGGCGGCGGTGTTCTGCTGGCCGTACCGCTGGCGGCACAAGCGCTGGGCGAAGGCGGCGGTGGCGGCCCCGCTGGCCGGGCTCTCCACCATGGCCTCGCCGGTCTCCGGGCTGTTCGTCGGTCTGGTCGCGGTCGCGCTGTTTTTGCAGAAGCGACGGCCGGGCGCGTGGGCGCTCGGGCTGGCCCCGGCGGCGGTGGTGGCCGCGTCGTACTTCCTCTTCCCCTTCTCCGGCACCCAGCCGATGACGCTCGGCTCGGTGAGCCTGCCGCTGCTGTACGGCCTGCTCTGCCTGTTCCTGGTGCCGAAGCGGTGGATCACGGTCCGGCTGACGGCGGCCGTCTACAGCGTCATGGTCGTGGCGGTGTGGGTGGTCAGCTCGCAGATCGGCTCGAACATCTCGCGGCTGCCGATGCTGTTCGCGGGTGCGACGCTGATCGCGGCGCTGCCGTTCACGGTGCCGAAGTCGCGCAAGTGGTACGCGACGGTGGTGGCGTTCCTGGGGTTCGTCGGGTGGATCGGCTACAAGTCGGTGGACGACATCGTGCACACGACCCCGGCCGCGTCCTGGGCGCACGAGCTGGCGCCGCTGGTCAACCAGTTGCAGAAGGTCGGCGCGGAGCGGGGGCGCGTGGAGGTCGTACCGGCGCGTTCGCACCGGGAGGCGTCCGCGCTCGCGCCGTACGTCAACCTGGCGCGCGGCTGGAACCGGCAGGCCGACATGGAACGCAACCCGCTGTTCTACGACGACACGCTCAACTCGGCGAACTACCACGAGTGGCTCCAGCGCTGGGCCGTGCACTTCGTGGTGCTGCCCAGGGACAACCCGGACGGGGACGGCGGCGAGCGCGAGCGGCAGCTGCTGCAACGCGGGATGCCGTACCTGACGCAGATCTGGGGCGACGCCAACTGGCAGCTGTTCCGGGTGACCGACCCGACCCCGCTGGCCGAGCCGAACGCGCGGGTGGACCGTGCCGGGCAGGGCGAGATGACCCTGGACGTGCGCAAGGCCGGCCGCATCCTGATCCGGATCCCCTACTCCCCCTGGCTGAGCGTGGTCGACGCCCACGGCAAGAGCCTGAAGGCACCGCAGCCGGTCCCCTCGGCGCCGGGCACGGAGCGGAAGTACCGCAACGTCAACGGGTGCCTGATGGAGACCCCGCAGGACGCGAACGGCGACCGGTGGACGATGCTGATCGCTCCGCGCGCGGGCACGTACCGGCTGGCGGCGCCCTACCAGCTGCCGCGGGGCACGCCCTGCCCCGACGCCCTGAAGTAGGGGCCTGCCGCGCGCACCGCCTACCTCGGGTACCGCGCCAGCCAGCCCGGTGCGGAGCCGGCCGGGCCGTGCAGTGCGGGGCCCTGGGTCATCTCCATGGCGAAGTCGTCGGCCAGTTCGAGGATGGTGGGGCGGCCCTCCAGTTCGGCGATCCAGGCCGGGGGGAGGGCGGTCTCGCCGTGCAGGGCGCCCAGCAGGGCGCCGGTGAGGGCGCCGGCGGCGGCGGAGGGGCCGCTCTGGTTGACGGCGAGGCACAGGCCGTGCCGTACGTCCTCGCCGACCAGGGCGCAGTAGACGGCCGCCGCGAGCAGCCCGTCGGCCGTGCCGTCGCCGGCCAGTTCCTCCACCCGCGCGGGGCTCGGCATGCCCTGCCGTACGGCGCCGAGCGCGTGCTGGAGGGCGTCGGAGACCGGCTGGTGGCCGGGGCGGACGGCGAGCAGGGCGAGGGCCCCCTGCACGGCGCCGTCCAGGCTCTCGCCGCGGGCGAGTCCGTGCACGATCACGGCGTACGCGCCCGCCGAGAGGTATCCGACCGGGTGGCCGTGGGTCTGCGCGGCGCACTCCACCGCGAGCTGGACGACGAGCTGCGGCTCCCAGCCGACCAGCAGCCCGAAGGGCGCGGAGCGGGCGACCGCCTCCGGCCCCTGTTCGGCCGGGTTCTTGGGCTTGTCCAGCGTGCCCATGTGCGCGTCGCCGAAGCCGATGAGCAGCGCCCGGCTCGGCGCGCGGCGCGCGTACAGCCACTCCTCGCGGGCCAGCCAGCCGTCCTCCGCGCGCCGCTCGTCCGGCCCCCAGTCCCGCTGGGTGGCGGCCCAGCGCAGATACGCCCGGTGCAGGTCGGTCGGCGGATGCCAGGCGCCGGTGTCGCGGCGCACCTGCGCGCGGATCAGCCCGTCCACGCTGAACAGGGTGAGCTGGGTGTGGTGGGTGATGGTGCCGCGCCGCCCGTGCCCGGCGGCGAGGTCGAGCAGCCCCTCGGGGCCGTGGGCCGCGCGGATCTCCTCCAGCGTGAGGGTGTCGGCGGGCCCGCCGAGCGCGTCGCCCAGGGCGCCGCCCAGCAGGGTGCCGCGCACCCTGCTGCGAAAGTCCTGCTGCTCGGCACGGCCCCAGACGGCACCGGTCGTCGTCGCCACCCAGACCCTCCTCAGGCACCGTCCGCCCGCACGACGGTCCGCACTCTAATCGACCGTACGAGCGGTCCCCGGCGGACGAGGGCGACCCTCACGGCTCGTTCACGTCCACCGCCGACCGCTTCGACACCGTCCAGGATGAGCTCCCGAAGGTGATTTCCTCCGATCCGGCCATCCGGCATGCGGTCTCTCCCTAGCCTGGGCGTGACATGGGACACACGGAGGGTGAACATGGAGGACGAAGAGGCCGCGGCCGTACTCAAAACGGTCGGGCGGCAGATCAGGCTGTGGCGTGAGGCCGCCGGGCTGAAGCAGGGGGAGTTGGGCGCGCGTATCGGGTACAGCGAGGAGATGGTCTCGTCCGTGGAACGCGGACGGCGATCTCCCAAGCCCGAGTTCCTGGACGCGACCGACGAAGCGGTCGGCGCGGGTGGGAAGTTGTCCGCGATGAAGGAGGACGTGGAGAAGGCCCGGTATCCGAAGAGCGTCCGGGATCTGAAGAAGTTGGAGGACGAGGCCGTGGAGCTTGGGGCCTACGCCGGTCTCCAGATCCACGGCCTGCTCCAGACGGAGGAGTACGCGCAATCCTTGTACGCGATGCGTCAACCCGCCTATAGCGATGACGAGATCGAGCGTCTCGTCGGCGCACGCATGGCGAGGAAGGCCGTCTTCGACCGCACGCCTCGGCCCTTGATCACCTTCGTGCAGGAAGAACTGGCACTGCGGCGGCCCATCGGCGGTCCATCGGTACTACGACGGCAGGTCCAACACCTCTTGGAGATCAGCGAGCTTCGGCACGTCAAGATCCAGGTGATGCCGACCGATCGGGAAGACCACGCAGGTCTGAGCGGTCCGTTCCGGGTGCTGAAACTCCGTGACGGCAAGACCATCGGATACACGGCGGGCCAGCTGAACGGTCGGGTGATCAGCGATACCGCGGACGTTCGGATCCTTGAGATGCGCTATGGGATGATCCGGGCGCAGGCGCTCTCGCCTCGGGAGTCGCGGGCCTTCATCGAGAAAGTACTGGGAGACCTAGCATGACCACTTTGCCGTGGTTCAAGAGCAGTTACAGCGGCAACGACGAGCCCGACTGCGTCGAAGTTGCCCTCGCCCCCGCCACCGTCCACGTCCGTGACTCCAAGGACAAGGACCGCGCCCGGCTCACCGTCGGCGAGGCCAGCTGGACGGAGTTCGTGGCGTTCGCGGCTCACTCCGCGTAGCGCGACTAAATCGCGTCCCGAGCCGAGACATTCATCGAAAAAGTGCTGGGAGAAGAGACGTGACCACCCGCGCGTTGATCTGGTTCAAGAGCAGCTACAGCAGCAACGAAGGCCCCGACTGCGTCGAGGTGGCCGTCGCGCCCGCCACCGTCCACGTCCGTGACTCCAAGGACAAGGACCGCGCCCGGCTCACCGTCGGCGAGGCCAGCTGGACGGAGTTCGTGGCGTTCGCGGCTCACTCCGCGTAACGCGCCTGGATCGCGCCCCGGGCCGACTCCACAACCGTCAGGCGGGGGCGGTCGGTTCCGGGGGCGGTGCGGACCGCCTCTCCATGATGGCGCAATGGCAGTGCGTCAATTGGTCTGCCGCCAGGGGAGAATTCAGCCATGACCACCACCGACCCCAAGCGTCACTCCAGTCACAGACTGGCCGCCGGTGTGCTCACCGGGATACTCGCGCTGTACATCGCCCTCGTCGCGTTCGGCAACATCACGGACTTCGGGACGAACCAGCAGTTCGTGCGGCATGTACTGGCGATGGACAGCACCTTCAAGGACCACGATCTGATGTGGCGGGCGATCACCAGCACCGCCCTGCAGGACACCGCCTACGTCCTGATCATCGCGTGGGAGACGGTGGCCGCGCTGGTCCTGATCTGGGGGACGTACCTGTGGGCGGCGCGGCGCGACGACGCGTTCGCGCGGCGCGTTTCCACCTATGGGCTGCTGATGCTCCTGCTGCTGTTCGGCGCCGGGTTCATCGCGATCGGCGGTGAGTGGTTCGCGATGTGGCAGGCGAAGGCGTGGAACGGGGAGGACTCCGCGACCCGTGTCTTCCTGCTCGCCGGGGTGGCGTTGATCGTCAACCACCTGCCGGGCGGCGCCAAGGACTCCCCCGCTTCCTGACCCTGCTCGACCTACTTGACCACGACCACTTTCGTGCCCTGATCACCGAAGGCCCACAGGGCGGCGCCGTCCTGCTTGCGCATGCGGATGCCGCCCAGTTTCTTGCCCTGGGCCGGCGGCGGCGAGGCGCCGTCCAGGGCGTTGGAGAAGGCGATGTTCACGCCGTCGACCATGGCCACGTACATGATGTGCTCGATCGGAACGCCGTCCGAGCCGGTGATGGACTGGGTGCGCTTGATGATCGAGTAGCGGCCGGGCGGCAGGGTCACCGTGCCCGGCCACACCCCGAACGTCCTGATCTCCTTGCCGGTCGCGTCGACCAGCCACAGCCGCTTCGCCCCGAGCGAGTACACGATCCTGCGGCCGTCCCCCGAGTCCGCCGGCAGCGCGGGCGGCCCCGCCGGCGGCTTCGGCTTGGCCGGGCCATGAGGGCTCGCCGACGCCGATATGCCCGGCCGCACGCTCGCGGCGGTGGGATGCGGCCCGTGGTCCGCCTGCACGGCGAGGGCGACGACGGCCACGGTCGCCCCCACCGTCAGGCCGGAGACCCAGGCCCAGGAGGGCAGTCGGGCAGCCACGGGTACGCATCTCCTCCGCTATGGGTCCCCCACACGGTCCGGGGGTCGGATCATCGTACTCAGTCGCCCCCGCACCGCGTACCGGGAGCTCAGTCGAGCACGGGGAGCAGTTCCGGGAGGTGGCCGTCGGAGGCGGTGGCCGCCCGCTGCCGCTCCTGGGGGACCTCGCCGTAGAGCGTCGTACGGGGTTTCGCCGGGCGGCCGGCCGCCTCCGCGACGGCCACCAGGTCGCGGACGGACTTGTACGAGCCGTACGACGAGCCCGCCATCCGGGAGATCGTCTCCTCCATCAGCGTGCCACCCAGGTCGTTCGCGCCGGAGCGGAGCATCTCCGCCGCGCCCTCGGTGCCCAGTTTGACCCAGCTCGTCTGGATGTTGGGGATCCAGGGGTGCAGCAGGAGGCGGGCCATGGCCGTCACCGCGCGGTTGTCGCGGGTGGTCGGGCCGGGGCGGGCGATGCCGGCGAGGTAGACCGGCGCGTTGGTGTGGATGAAGGGGAGGGTGACGAACTCGGTGAAGCCGCCGGTCTCCCGCTGGATCCCGGCCAGCGTGCGCAGATGGCCCAGCCAGTGGCGGGGCTGGTCGACATGGCCGTACATCATCGTGGAGGAGGAGCGGATGCCCAGTTCGTGGGCCGTCTTCACGACCTCGATCCAGGTGGCCGTGGGCAGCTTGCCCTTGGTGAGGATCCAGCGGACCTCGTCGTCCAGGATCTCCGCGGCCGTGCCGGGGATGGTGTCGAGACCCGCCTCCTTCGCGGCCGTCAGCCACTCGCGGATGGACATGCCGGTGCGGGTGGCGCCGTTCACCACCTCCATCGGGGAGAAGGCGTGCACATGCATGCCGGGGACGCGCTCCTTGACCGCCTTCGCGATGTCGAAGTACGCCGTGCCGGGCAGGTCGGGGTGGATGCCGCCCTGCATGCACACCTCGACCGCGCCGACGTCCCACGCCTGCTGGGCGCGGTCGGCGACCTGGGCGAGGGAGAGGGTGTAGGCGTCGGCGTCGGTGCGGCGCTGGGCGAAGGCGCAGAAGCGGCAGCCGGTGTAGCAGACATTGGTGAAGTTGATGTTGCGGGTGACGATGTACGTCACGTCGTCGCCCACCGCCGACCTGCGCACGTCGTCGGCGATCCGGCACAGCGCGTCCAGCGCCGGGCCGTCCGCGTGGAAGAGGGCCAGGGCCTCGGCGTCGGTCAGCCGGGTGGGGTCGTCGGCGGCCGTGCGCAGGGCCTCGCGCACATCGGTGTCGATGCGCTGCGGCGCCATGCCGGGGGCGGCCGCCTCGCGCAGCGCGTCCCAGTCGCCGTACACCTCGTCGTAGTCGTCGCGGCGGTCGCTCGTACGGCCCTCGGTGTCGATGGTGCGGTGCAGATCGGTGCGGCCGGTGGGGGTGAAGGTGTCCTCGGGCTCCTGCCAGGGCAGGCCGGTGGGGAGCGCGTCGGGGCGGGCGAGGCCGGTCTCCGGGTCGGCGAGGGCGGCGACGTGCGGGCGCAGCCGGGGGTCCAGCCAGGGCTCGCCGCGGCGCACGAACTCCGGGTAGACGCAGAGCCGTTCGCGCAGTTCGAAGCCGGCGGTGCGGGAGCGCTCGGCCAGCTCCTCGATCTGCGGCCAGGGGCGTTCGGGGTTGACGTGGTCGATGGTCAGGGGCGACACCCCGCCCCAGTCGTCGATGCCGGCGCCGATCAGCCGCTCGTACTCGGCGTCCACCAGGTTCGGCGGGGCCTGGAGGCAGGCGGCGGGGCCCATGATGTGCCGGGCGACGGCGATGGTGGCGACCAGTTCGTCCAGTTCGGCGTCCGGCATGCCGCGCATCGCGGTGTCCGGCTTGGCGCGGAAGTTCTGGATGATCAGTTCCTGGATGCCGTGGTAGGCGCGGGAGACCTTGCGCAGCGCGAACAGCGACTCGGCGCGCTCCTCGTAGGTCTCGCCGATGCCGATCAGCAGCCCGGAGGTGAAGGGGACGGAGGAGCGGCCGGCGTCCTCCAGGACCCGCAGCCGTACGGCCGGTTCCTTGTCCGGGGAGCCGTGGTGCGGGCCGCCGGGCTCGGACCACAGGCGGGTGGCGGTGGTCTCCAGCATCATGCCCATGCTCGGCGCGACCGGCTTCAGGCGCTGGAAGTCGGTCCAGCTCATGACACCCGGATTGAGGTGGGGCAGCAGTCCGGTCTCCTCCAGGATGCGGATGGAGATGGCGCGGACGTAGGCGATGGTGTCGTCGTAGCCGTGCGCGTCGAGCCATTCGCGGGCCTCGGGCCAGCGGTCCTCGGGCTTGTCGCCGAGGGTAATCAGGGCTTCCTTGCAGCCGAGCGCGGCGCCCTTGCGGGCGATGTCGAGCACCTCGTCCGGGGACATGAACATGCCGTGACCGGCCCGGCGGAGCTTGCCGGGGACGGTGACGAAGGTGCAGTAGTGGCACTTGTCCCGGCACAGCCGGGTCAGCGGGATGAAGACGCTCTTGGAGTAGGTGATGACACCGGGGCGGCCCGCCTGTTCCAGGCCCGCGTCGCGCACACGGGCGGCGGAGGCGGCGAGGGCGGTCAGGTCCTCGCCGCGCGCCTGGAGCAGCACCGCGGCCTCGGCGACGTCGAGGGCGACGCCGTCACGGGCGCGTTTGAGGGCGCGACGCATGGAGTTCTCGGTGGGGCGGCCGGGTCCGGGGGTCGCGGGAGTCGTCATGACTCCACGATACGTACGGGGTGATCAGGACGGATGCGGGACGAGGGGCGGCTGTGCTGTGCGGGGGCGGGGGCCTCCCCCGATTGCTCCGGGCCCGGTCTCCTTTTGGTCCGGGGGAGTTCACGTCCGGCCCGCACAATGAGGCCCATGTGTGACGACACGCACGATCACGCCTCGGGAATCGCCAGGCGCGCGCTGTTCGTGACCGGCGCCGCCGCCGCCCTTACCTTGGGAACCGTGAGCTTCGCGGCGGCGGACGGCCAGCGCCAGGAGACCCGGACGGTGCGCGGCACCCTGCCGCCCGGCGCCCCCGACTTCGTGTACGTCCCGGTCGAGGTACCGGCCGGGGTGCGGGAGTTGAGGGTCTCCTACACCTACGACAGGCCCCCGGTCCCGGCCGGCACCCAGGGCAACGCGCTCGACATCGGCCTCTTCGACCAGCGCGGCACCGAACTGGGCGGCGAGGGCTTCCGGGGCTGGTCGGGCGGCGCCCGCACGGAGTTCTTCGTACGGGCCGACGACGCGACACCGGGCTATGTGCCGGGACCGGTGCGCGCGGGCACCTGGCACATCGCGCTGGGCCCCTACACGGTGGCGCCACAAGGACTGTCGTACGAGCTGACGATCACCCTGACCTATGGCGAACCCGGTGAGACGCCCCGCCCGGTGTACCCGCCCTCCCGTGCCAAGGGGCGCGGGCGGGCCTGGTACCGGGGCGACTGCCATCTGCACTCCTGGTACTCCGACGGCCGCCGCACCCCCGCCGAGATCGCGGCCCTCGCGCGGGCGGCGGGCCTGGACTTCATCAACTCCTCGGACCACAACACCCATGCGTCCCACCCGCACTGGGCGGACGCGGCCGGCGACGATCTGCTGATCATGCTCGGCGAGGAGATCACCACCCGCAACGGCCATGTGGTGGCGCTCGGCACCGAGCCCGGCACCTTCGTGGACTGGCGCTACCGGGCCCGCGACAACCGCTGGGCCCGCTTCGCCCGCGACATCCGCCGCGCCGGGGGGCTGGTCGTCCCGGCCCATCCGCACGCCACCTGCGTCGGCTGCGGCTGGAAGTTCGGCTTCGCCGAGGCGGACGCCGTCGAGGTGTGGAACGGCCCCTACACGCCCGACGACGAGGCGACCCTGGCCGAGTGGGACAACCTCCTGGTCGCCTCGGTGCGCCAGGGCCGCCGCTGGCTCCCGGCGATGGGCAACAGCGACGCCCACCGGGACCCGGACGCGGTGGGCCTCCCGCAGACCGTCGTCCTCGCCGACGACCTGACCCGCGAGGCCGTCCAGGAGGGCATCCGGGCGGGCCGCTGCTACGTCGCCGAGTCCGGGAAGGTGACCGTCTCCCTCACGGCCACGGGCGGCCGGGGCCGGCAGGCGGGCATCGGCGAGCGGCTGGCCGTCGCCGCGGACACCCCGGTGACCGTCCGCCTCGACGTGTCCGGCGCCCCGCGCTGCACCCTCCGCCTCGTCACCGACGAGGGCACCCTGGTCACCGGCGATCCGCTGCCGGTGTCGGGCTCGGGCACGGTCGAATGGCGTACGACGCCCTCGTACGCGGCGTACGTCCGCGCCGAGGTGCGGCACGAGACGGCGGCGGGCCCGGTGCCGGGGGCGCTGGCGGCGTTCACCAACCCGGTCTTCCTCGGGGAGGTCTGACCCGGCGGTTCCGGTGCCGGCGGGGCGGGCGGTTGGGGCATCCTGGGCCGGGCAGCCGCCGCCCCGCAGGATTCCGCAGGAGGTTCAGGAGCCATGACCGGCCGAGCAGACCGCAAGCAGCGCAAGCACCGCATCGTGACCGGTTTCCAGCGCCGGCTCAATCCGCTGATCCGGCGGCTCCCGCTGCAGACCGTGCTGGAGACGACCGGGCGGGTGTCCGGGGTGCCGCGGCGGACGCCGGTGGGCGGGCGGCGGGTCGGCGGGGCGTTCTGGCTGGTGTCGGAGTTCGGGCACCGGTCGCAGTACGTGCGCAACATCGAGGCCGATCCGCGGGTCCGGGTGCGGATCGCGGGACGGTGGCACCACGGCACCGCCCATCTGCTGCCGGACGACGACCCACGGGCCCGGCTGCGGGGACTGCCCCGGCTCAACAGCACGGCGGTACGGGCCCTGGGGACGGACCTGCTGACCATCCGGGTGGACCTGACGGACTGAGGGCCGGCTTTCCGGGTGGCCCGACGGTCGGGCGGCCCCCTCCGAGCGGACCCGACAGACCGACGGCTGACCAGCCGGGCGAACCCGACGGCCCGGTGGCCGGCCCTCCGGGTGGACCCCACCGGCCCGCGGCCGGGAGACTGCCCGGCGTGAAGCTCACCACCGCGCCGTCCGCCGTCGAACCCGCACGGGACTTCCCGGAGTTGCTGCCGCACGGCCGCACCGCCGTCCGGCTGCACCCGCGCCGCGGCACCCCCGGACCGTACGACAGCCACATCGGCGGGCCGCTGCTCTGGCCGGCCGCCGAGGCGTGGCCCCGGTGCGCCGAGCACCGGGACGTCAACGGCCGCGCGTACACGCTGCCGCTGGTCGCGGTGGCCCAGTTGACGGCCGCGGACTTCCCCGGACTCCGCTTCCCCGAGGGCACGGACCTCGTCCAGCTCCTGTGGTGCCCGGAGTGGCACGACCAGCCGCACCCGGAAGGCTGGGGCCAGGCCTGCCGCCTGCACTGGCGCCGGGCCGCGGCGGTCACGGACCCGCTCACCGGGCAGCCGGACCCCGAGGAACACTGGGAGTACGGGCCGGACATGATCCCGCGCGCCTGCGCCCTGCACCCGGAGCGGATCACCGACTACCCAGGCGACGAGGAGCTGCCGCCCCCGCTCGCCGAGCGTTTCCGCGCCTGGCTGGCGGAGCGGGGCCTGCCCGACGACCTCACCACCGTCCCCGGCCACAAGCTCGGCGGCTTCCTGAACTGGTGCACGACGGACCGGCCGGACGCCCTGGAGTGCGGTGCGTGCGGCGCCCCGCTGGAGCTGTTCCTCCAGTTCGACACCGCCGAGTGGGAGCTCGGCGCGTGGGGGCCCGACGGCGCGCCGCACCGGTTTTGGCCCCTGGAGGAACGCGGACACGGACCGGCGGACGGGGCCAGGGACCCGGCCCGCGAGCCGGTCGGCATGACCGTCGGCCGGGGCGGCCACGGCGGCCTCTTCGTCTGCGCCGCGGACCCCCGGCACCCGGCGTCCTTCTTCACCCAGTGACCACGATCGCCCGCACCTCTCCCTACCTCCGCGCCGCCCGCGGCATCACTCACCCGACGAACAGTCAGCTGCCGGGAGCGCCCCGGTATGTGCGAAGAGGGTGTGAGGGCTTTGTGGACTGCCGAGCGGCGGTCTGTGATCGGTGTCTCGCACGGCTGACGCAACCAGCCTGAACAAGGCAAACTGACAGGGATGTCAGTGATGCCTAGGGGGCGAACGCATGGACGGTCGGCCGCGAGTGCCTGAGCAGCGGCGTCCGGGTTCCGCGAGCGCGGAGCCGGAGACGCTGCGGTTCGGCGTGCTCGGTCCGGTGCGGGCCTGGCGCGGCGAGGAGGTCCTGAACACGGGCTCCCCCCAGCAGCGGGCCCTGCTGGCCGCCCTGCTGCTGCGCGAGGGCCGTACGGCCACGGCGGCGGAGCTAATCGACGCGCTGTGGGGACCCGAGCCGCCGTCGCAGGCGCTGGCCGCGGTCCGCACGTACGCGTCCCGGCTGCGCAAGGTCCTGAACCCCGGTGTGCTGGTGAGCGAGTCCGGCGGGTACGCGGTGCGCGGGCTCGGCGAGGGCGCGCTGGACCTCGTACGGGCGCAGGACCTCGGCGCGGAGGCGGAGAAGGCGCGCGGCACCGGTGATCTGACCCGCGCCCGCGCGCTGCTGAACGAGGCGCTGGACCTGTGGGACGGCGAGCCCCTGGCCGGCGTGCCCGGACCCTACGCGGAGACGCAGCGGGTGCGCCTGGAGGAGTGGCGGCTCGGGCTGCTGGAGTCCCGCCTGGACATGGACCTGGAGCAGGGCTGCCACGCGGAGGCGGTCTCCGAGCTGACCGCGCTCACCGCCGCGCACCCCCTGCGAGAGCGGCTGCGCGAGCTGCTGATGCTGGCGCTGTACCGCAGCGGGCGGCAGGCCGAGGCGCTGGCCGTGTACGCCGACACCCGCCGCCTGCTCGCCGAGGAACTGGGCGTCGACCCGCGCCCCGGACTGCGCGAGCTCCAGCAGCGCATCCTCCAGGCCGACCCGGCCCTCGCGGCGCCCTCGGCACCGGTCGCGGAACCACCCGCCGCACCGGTGCGTCCGGCCCAACTACCCGCTTCCGTACCGGACTTCACGGGCCGCGCCGCCTTCGTGGACGAGCTCAGCGCGGTGCTGGCCTCGGCCGGGGAGACGGAGGGCAGCGTGATGGCGGTCTCCGCGATGGCGGGAATCGGGGGCGTCGGCAAGACGACGCTCGCGGTGCATGTGGCGCACCGGGCGCGCGCCTCCTTCCCGGACGGCCAGCTCTACGTCGACCTCCAGGGCGCGGGCCCCCGCCCCGCCGAACCGGAGACGGTCCTCGGCTCCTTCCTGCGCGCCCTCGGCACGGCCGACTCGGCGATCCCGGACTCCCTGGAGGAGCGGGCGGCGCTGTACCGCTCCGTCCTCGACGGCCGCCGGGTCCTCGTCCTGCTGGACAACGCGAAGGACGCGGCGCAGGTACGGCCGCTGCTGCCGGGCACCGAGGGGTGCGCGGCGCTGGTGACGTCCCGCGTGCGGATGGTGGGGCTGGCCGGGGCGCACCTGGTGGACCTGGACGTGATGTCCCCGGACGAGGCGCTGGCGCTGTTCACCCGGATCGTCGGCGCGGAGCGGGTGACCCCCGAGCGGGACGCCGCGCTCGACGTCGTCGCCGCGTGCGGTTTCCTGCCGCTGGCCATCCGCATCGCCGCGTCCCGCCTCGCGGCGCGGCGCACCTGGACGGTCTCGGTGCTCGCCGCGAAGCTCGCGGACGAGCGCCGCCGCCTGGACGAACTCCAGGCGGGCGATCTCGCGGTCAAGGCCACCTTCGAACTCGGCTACGGCCAGCTCGACCGCGCCCAGGCCCGCGCGTTCCGCCTCCTCGGCCTCGCCGACGGCCCGGACATCTCCCTGGCCGCGGCCGCCGCGGTCCTGGACCTGCCGCCGGAGTCGACGGAAGACCTCCTGGAGTCCCTGGTCGACACCTCCCTCCTGGAATCCGCCGCCCCCGGCCGCTACCGCTTCCACGACCTGGTCCGCCTCTACGCCCGCGCCTGCGCCGAACGCGACGAACAGCCGCCGAGCGAGCGGGGGGCGGCGATGTCGCGGCTGCTGGACTTCTACCTGGCCACGGCGGCGGGCGTGTACGCGATCGAGCGGCCGGGAGACCGGCTGGTGGACCACCTGGAGCCGACGCGGCACCCCGGTCTGTCCTTCACCGATTCCAAGGCCGCCATCGACTGGCTGCACGCCGAGGGGGACTGCCTGCTGGCCTGTGTCCGGCAGAGCGCCGTCCAGGGCAGGCTCAGACGGGCCGTCGACCTGCTGTGGGTGGCCAAGGACCTGGCCGAGTCCGGCGCCAACGCCTACCAGTACGAGACGACCGCCGTCGCCGTACGGGACATGGCGCGCGACGCGGGCGACCAGCGGGCCGAGGGCCGGGCGCGGACCGCGCTGACCAACGCGCTGCTGGTGTCCGACCGGTTCCGCCAGGCCGACGAGGAGGCCCGGCTGGCCATCCAGCTGGCCCAGGCGGCGAACGACCTCGCGCCGTGCTGCTGGGTTCCCAACGACCGCGGGATCATCGCCCTCTACCAGGGCCGCAACGACGACGGCGAGCGCCATCTGCGGGAGGCGATCGCCAACTACCGCGCCGACGGCAACCTGCCGGGCGAGGCCAGCGCCCTGTGCAACCTCTCCCGGATCCACGTCAAGCTCGGGCGGCTGGACAGCGCGGTCGAGCTGGCACGGCAGGGCCTGGCCGTCTACGACCAGCTCGGGCTGACGCTGCGGGTGGCCAACGCACGGCTCGCCCTGGGCATCGCGCTGAACGCCGCGAACCGGGCCGACGAGGCGCTGGACCAACTGCGCGAGGCCCTGCGGCTGTTCCAGGAGAACCGGCAGCGCCTGTGGGAGGGCACGGCCAACTTCCGTATCGCGGAGGCGCACTTCGCCCGCGGTCAGTACGCCCTCGCGGCGCGCCATGCGGAGCAAGCTCTTGCGCTGCGCGTCATCGGAGGTGATTGGATGCGGGCCAATGTGCTGACGGTGCTGGGGCAGACGCTCGACCACCTCGGTCAGCGGGACCGGGCGCGCGCGTGCTGGCAGGAGGCGCTCGCCGAGCACGAGCGGACGGGCGCGGCCGAGGCCGAGCAGGTGCGGGCCTTCCTGCGGCCCACCGCGGCGGCCTGACGAGCCGGCGGATCGGGCGTTCATTGTTTGTTTATCGCCGGGCGCCATTCTCATGAGTGCCGGTTCGTCGCGGCGGGGGGCCAGACGAACCGGCGCCTGGTCTCACCGTTAGGGTGACGGCCTCCATATCCGTCCGGCGGCCCCCGGGGGAGTCGCCGGACGGTTCCAACGCCCTTTCAGGACGCCGACAGGAAGTTGCCGACGATGAGCGAGACCGCGAAGAAGAAGATCAGCACCATGGAGAACCACGCCGGCAGCCCGGACTCCGGGGCCATCGTCAAGCCGCTGGAGAACCACGCCGGCGCCGTGACGGGCACCGAGACGATCAAGCCGCTGGAGAACCACGCGGGCCTCGTGGCCGAGGACATCGTGCAGCCGCTGGAGAACCACGCCGGTTCCGAGAAGGCGTAAGGACTTCCGTACGACGGGGGAGGCGGTCCGGGGGGACCGCGAACGGGGGGCGGTCCGGGGGGACCGCGAGGGGGAATGGTCCGCAGGACCGCGACGGGGGTACGGCCCGACGGGGGCCGTGACGGGGGAGCGGGTCCGCAGGACCACATCGGGGGATCGGCCGCGGCGGCGCGGAGGGGGAGCCGCCGCGGCCGCGGTGTGTCCGGGGCGGCGGCGCGGTGGGCGACCGCGTGACGCCGCCGCTGCCCACGAAGGTCGCACACACCGTGAACATGCCTGCCGAGTCGGCCGAGTTGGGGACTCCGGCCGTCGCGCAGAGCTTCATCGCGGTGGCGCGGCCGACCGGTCTCACCGTGGCGTACCGCGGCGGACCGGCGCTCGTCATCGCCGTCGTGGCCGGGATGGTAACCGCTCTGAGTCCACCGGGAGTTGACGCCCTCGCCGGAGTACCGGCCGTGGTCCGCGCGTGCGGGTCCGGGGAGGCATGGGCATGACCAGCAGGCGCGGGCCGCACCGCGTGGCGGGATACCGGTGCTGCGGGTAGCGTCGGGCCTGGGACGGCCGCCGTCCGGAGCCCTTTCCGTGAACCGGTACGACGGCCGTCACACCCCGCGCGTCAGGCCGTACGAGCCGTACCCGTGCCCTTCTCCGCGTCCAGCGCGTACACACAGCGGTCCTTGCTGCACGCGTACACCACCCCGTCCCTGACCACCGGGGAACCGGTGATCTCGCCGCCGGTGGCCAGCTTCCAGCGCAGCCGGCCGTCGTCGGCCTTGAGGGTGTAGAGCAGGTGGTCGGTGGAGCCGAAGTGGATCCGGCCCTCCGCGACCGCCGGGGCGCCCACCACGTCACCGCCGGCCTGGAAGCGCCACTTCGGGGTGCCGGTGACCGCGTCCAGGGTGTACAGGCCCTTGCCGCTGCCGACGTGGACGTGCCCGGCGGCCACCAGGACCGGCTCGGTGGAGGACCGGGCCTCGGTCGCGATGCGCCAGCGGTCGCGGCCGTCGGTGGCGTCGAGGGCGTAGACCGTGCCGAGGTAGTCGGCGAGGTAGACACCGCCGCCGGTGACGGCCGGGCCCGGCGCGAAGGCGGGCGGGCTCAGGAAGACCGCCGGGGCCTCGAAGTGCCAGCGCACCATGCCGCTGGCCGCGTCGACGGCGAGCACGCGGCTGCCGGCGCAGAGGTAGACGTAGCCGTCCGGGGCCGGGGTGATCCGGACCGGGACGCCGCCGCAGGAGGCCGCGTCGCCGATGGGGTACGCCCAGCGCTCCTCGCCGGTGCGGGCGTCCAGCGCGCGCAGCCGGGCGTCCTGCCAGACGTAGACCGTGCCCTCGTGGACGAGCGGGCCCGCCTCGGGGGTCTCGAAGTCGGTCTGGCAGCCGCTGATCTCCCACAGCCGCTGCCCGTTCGACGCCTCCCACGCCTGGACGCCGCCGCCGCGGGTGCCGGTGACGACGGTGCCGTGGTCGGCCTGGAGGGAGTACACCCAGGCGTCCGTGGACAGCCGCCACAGATCGGTGCCCTCGCGGGCGTCCAGCGCGAACAGGGTGGGGCCGTCGGAGGCGTGCACCCGCCCGTCCGCGACGGCCATGGACCAGGCCACGTCCCGCGTCTTGAAGCGGCGCCGGCCGGTGCCCACGTCCAGGGCGTGCACCTCGAAGGAGGTGACGTAGACCAGGTCGCCGTCGACGGCAGGGGTGCCCCAGACGTCGTTCGACATGCGGAAACGCCAGGGGCGCCAGCCGCTCGCCGGCTCCGGGGGGCCGGGCGGGGCGGCGGGTACGGCGGGGTCGGGGCCGGCCACTCCGGGGCGCGGGCGGGACCAGTTGGCGACCAGTCCGGCCTCCGGCGGGGGCGCCTTGACGGCGGCGGCGCGGGCGTCGGCGACGCGGGGTCCGGGGCCGATCGGGACGGGGGCGCCGGCGAGGCGGACGGGGCCGGTGTCGGGGGCGGCGGGGGCCGCGAAGGAGGCCGAGGGGACCGGGGGGTCGTAGGCCGGGGGCGGCGGGATGGCCGGACCGGCGGTGGGGCGGGGCCCCGGTCCGGTGGGGCGCGGGCCCGGACCGGTCGTCGCCGGGGCGGGCTTGGGAGCGGGCCGGCCGCCGCGGCGGGCCTCGATCAGGGCGACGGCCTTCTCGGGCAGCCAGGCGGAGGCGGTGCCGCTGTCGTCGGAGCCGGAGCCGAACAGATGCGGCGCGAGCTGGGCCTGGAGGTCGGCCGGGGACGGGCGGGCGGCGGCCTCCATCTGCATGCACAGCTCGATGAGCGGGCGCAGTTCGTCCGGCAGTCCGGAGAGGTCGGGGCCCTCGCGCAGCAGCATGAAGACGGTCTCGACGGGGTTGGCGCCGTGGAAGGGCGGGTGTCCGGTGGCCGCGAAGACCAGCATGGAGCCGAGCGAGAAGACATCGCTGGCGCCGGTGACGCTGCGGGAGTCCTTGGCCTGCTCGGGGGACATGTAGGCGGGGGTGCCGACCGCGACGTTCGTCATCGTCAGACGGGTGTTCGAGACACCGGAGGCGATGCCGAAGTCGATCACCCGCGGGCCGTCCTCGACCACCAGCACATTGGACGGCTTGAGGTCGCGGTGGACCAGGCCGGCGCCGTGGATGGACTGGAGGGCCTCGGCGACGCCCGCGGCGAGCCAGCGCACGGCCTGCGCGGGCAGCGGCCCGCACTCGTTCACTATCTCCTCAAGGGAGGGCGCGGGCACATAGGCGGTGGCCAGCCACGGCACGGCGGCCCGCGGGTCGGCGTCGACCACGGCGGCCGTGTAGAAACCGGAGACCGCGCGGGCCGCCTCCACCTCGCGGGTGAAGCGGACGCGGAAGAGCTGGTCCTCGGCCAGTTCCGTGCGCACCGTCTTGATCGCCACGCGCCGGCCGGACGCCGAGCGCGCGAGATAGACCAGCCCCATGCCGCCGGCGCCCAGCCGGCCCAGCACCTCGAACGGCCCGATCCGCCGCGGATCGTGCTGCGTCAGCTGATCCACTTGCCTGCCACCTCCCCGTGCTGGCCGCGCCAGCCCTGTTGTACGCGACCAAAGTGCAGCGTCTCACCACCGCACCGCCATGGCGGCACGCACCCCGATTCTTCCTGGCCGGGCGGCCGGTTGCGAACCAGGGGACAAATCGGGATGTCCTACCGCTCCAGCAGTGCGAACGACGCCCCTTGATTGTCGGTGACGACGGCCACCCGTCCGTACGACGCCTCGAACGGGGGCGCCTGCACCCGGCCCCCGAGCCGCTGTACGGTGCCGAGCGCCTCGTCGAGGGCGGTGACGCGGAAGTGGGCGAGGATGTGCGGGGGCATCTCGGCGGGGAAGACGTCGGTGACGTCGGCGCGGCCGAAGTCGGGGTCGGCGCCGGGGGCGAACAGGGCGTGGTGGAACAGGGCGCCGTAGAAGGTGTTCGCGCCGGTGGTGTCGCGGGTGTACAGCTCGGCCCAGACGAAGGTGCCGGGTTCGTGCCGCCGCCCGAATCCGGGGTGCCGGCGCGCCTGCCAGAGCCCGAACACCGCACCCTCGGGGTCGGCGGCGAGGGCGGCCCGGCCGAGTTCCGCGACCGGGTACGGCGGCAGGATCAGCTGTCCGCCGGCCGCGGTGATCCTCCGGCCGAGCGTCTGGATGTCCGGCGTCGCGAAGTACACGGTCCAGACGGTGGGCATCCGTCCGTCCGCCTTCCGCCCGAGCTGCGCCACCGGCCGCCCGCCCAGCCGGGCCCACACGGACCCCGCCTCCCCCTCCTGGAAGCTCCACCCGAAAAGCTCCCCGTAGAACCGCTTGCCCCCTTCGAGATCGGGCAACTGCGCGTCCAGCCAGCAAGGGGTGCCTTCGGGGTAGGGGGGTGGAGTGGGGGCGGAGGTTTCGGGGGTGGTGGGGGTGCCAGCCGGGGTGGGGGGTTCGGCGGTGGCAGGGGGTTCGGTCGGGTCTGCCGGCCCCTCTCCCCCTGGTCCTTCTTCCCCCGGCCCCGCGCTCGCCGCCGCGCGCGCCGCGTCCCGCGGTCCTCCCGGCCCCCGGGAGACATCCCCTCCGCCCGTCGCCGGGACGCCGCTGCGACCCCCGTGCGGGTCTTCGTTCGTGGATGCCCTGTTTTCGGCCATGTCGTCAAAGTAACCGCGCGGCGCGCAGCCCGCAGACCAGGCACACCAGGCTCGACGGGCCCGCGCACCCCATTTGCAGTCGGCCGAATCGCGCTCCCATCACCCCTCGGTAAGCTGACGGCATGACAGGACAAGTGCGTACCGTCGACGGCCGCGTGGCCGGTCGGCGTGGGCAGGCGACCCGGCAGAAGCTGCTCGACTGCCTCAGCGAGATGCTCAGCTCCTCCCCGTACCGGGACGTCAAGGTCATCGATGTCGCCCGGAAGGCGGGCACTTCGCCCGCGACCTTCTACCAGTACTTCCCGGACGTCGAGGGCGCCGTCCTGGAGATCGCCGAGCAAATGGCGGCCGAGGGCGCCGGATTGACCGAGCTGCTCGAAGGACGCTCCTGGGCCGGCAAGTCCGGCTGGCAGACCGCGCAGGAACTCGTCGACGGCTTCCTGGACTTCTGGAAGAAGCACGACGCGATCCTGCGCGTGGTCGATCTCGGTGCCGCCGAAGGGGACAAACGGTTCTACAAGATCCGCATGAAGATCCTGAACTCGGTGAACAGCTCCCTCGCCGGCTCGATCGCGGAACTCCAGTCCAAGGGCCGGGTGGACAAGGACGTGAATCCCGCCGCGGTGGCCGGCTCCCTCGTCGCCATGCTCGCCGCGGTCGCCGCCCACCAGAAGGGCTTCTCCTCCTGGGGCGTCAAGCAGGCCGAGATCAAGCCCAACCTGGCCCTGTTGATCCACCTGGGCGTCACGGGGCGCAAGCCGTCGAAATAGCACCCACAGGGATCACCGAGTCCCCCGAAGCAGCCAAGTCCTGTCTGGCAGGCGGTGGTTCACCGAGGTGAGCCACCGCCTGCCGTGCTGTCGGGGGCACCAGGACGCTCACGCCGGAAGCGGCCGGTCCCGTACGACGTGCTTCATCACCAGCGTCGACGTCAGCCGCTGCACCCCCGGCAGCGTCGCGAGCCGCTCGTCGTAGAGCCGCTGGAACGCCGCGAGGTCGGCCGTGGCCACCCGCAGGAGGTAGTCCGGCTCCCCGAACAGCCGCTGCGCGTCCAGCACGTGGTCCAGCTCGCCGACCGCCCGCTCGAACTCGGCCACCGTGTCCCGGTCCTCCTGCCGCATGGACACGAAGACCAGCGCCTCGAAGTTCAGCCCGAGCGCCGTCGCGTCCACCACCGCCCGGTAGCCCTGGATGGCCCCGGAGCGCTCCAGCTCGCGCAGCCGCCGGTGACACGGCGAGACGCTGAGCCGCACCCGCGCGGCCAGCTCGGTCACGGTCAGCCGCCCGTCCTGCTGGAGCTCGGCAAGGATTTTCCGGTCCACGTCGTCCATGGAGTAGATATTTGCGCAGAAACGCGGATCATGCGCAAAATCCGGGAACACTTTCGGGCCGATCGCGCCTAATGTCCCCTTCATGGACTCGGGACTGCTCTTCTCCTTCCTCGTCGTGGACCTGCTGCTGGTGTGTGTGCCGGGCGCCGACTGGGCGTACGTCATCGCGACGGCCCTGCGCGGCGACCGGGTCCCGCGCGCGGTGGCGGGCCTGGTCTGCGGATACGCCCTGCACACGGCCCTGGCGACGGCCGGCCTCGCGGTGCTGGTCGCGGGCTCGCCCCGGCTGCTGACGGCGCTGACCGTGATGGGCGCCGGCTATCTGCTCTGGCTGGGCTGGGGCGTCCTGCGCCGCCCGGCCGTCCCGGAGGCCGGCGAGTCCCCCGGTGGCACGGCCGGGGCCACCACGGGGGCGGCCGGGGAGCGCCCCTTCCTGCGCGGGGCCACGATCAGCGGCCTGAACCCCAAGGGCCTGCTGCTCTACCTCTCCGTCCTCCCCCAGTTCCTCACCCTGCGCGGCGCCCATCTGCCCGTGCCCGCGCAGACCGCGGCCCTCGGCCTGCTCCACATGGCATGCTGCGCGGCCGTCTACCTCACCGTGGGCGTCCTCGCCCGCGCCCTGCTCGCCGCCCGCCCGGCCGCGGCCCGCGCGGTGACCCGCACCTCGGGCGCGGCCATGCTCGGCATCGGCGCGTTCCTGCTGGTGGAGCGGCTGGCGACCCTGTAGCCACGGGGGCGCGCTCCGGCCGGAGGACCACTCGGCCGACCGGAAGACTCCGGTCCCCCGCCTCAGTCCTCGTCCCGCAGCCGCCGCCAGATCCGGGTGCGGTGCAGGACGTAGAAGGCGGCGGCGAGCACGCACACCTGGAGGCCGATGGCGAGCAGCCAGAAGACCGCGCGGCTCTCCAGCTCGTCCGTCAGGAAGGCGAAGTTCATGCCGAAGAAGCCGGTCAGGAAGGACAGCGGCAGAAAGATCACGGACACGATGGCCAGCCGGTTGATCACATTGTTCTGCTCGCCGGCGACGAGGGAGGAGTAGCTGCCGAAGGCCCGGCGCGCGGCCTCCTGAAGGGTCTCGATGTCGGTGAGGACGGTGCGGGCCACATGCTGGAACTCGCGGGCGAGCCGCTGCCGCTCCGCCGGGAAGTCGGGGCTCAGCATCCGGCGGGTGATCACCTCGTCCACCACCTGGAGGTAGGGCAGCAGCGTGTGGTGCAGCAGCGCGGAGCGGCGGCGCAGCCGGGACAGCCGGTAGACCTGCTCGGGGCGCCGCTGCTGGAACATGTCGTCCTCCAGCTCCTCCACCTCCAGCAGCGCGGCCACCGCGGCCCGGCGGAAGGTGGCCAGGGCGGAGTGGAGCACCAGGAAGAGGAGGGCCACGGCGTCGGGGGGCCGTTCCCGCCGTACGTGCGCGGTGATCTCGGGCGCGAGGAACGCGGCGCCCCGGTGCGCGGTGACCAGGTAGCGGTCGCCGGCCACGGCGTGGGCGTGGACGATGCGCTCGCCCTGGACGACGGGGACGACCAGGCCGACCATGTCGCCGAGGAAGTCGGCGCGGGCGGGCTCGCCGGGGCGCCCGAACCAGTCCAGGTCCGCGTCGCCCAGCCCGAGCCGCCGGGCCAGCGGCTCGCCCTCCTCCCCCGCGCCCCCTTCCCCCGCCTCGGGCAGTTCCACGTCCACCAGGAGACAGCGGGTGGCGGCGAGCCTGCGGCGGGCCTCCGCCAGGTCGGTGCGCACGATGGTGCCCTGCGGCATGGCCACCACCGTGACGATCATCGCCCTCGCCCTCGCTCCCGTCAGCCCCGCTCCCGCCGGCCCCCGCTCCCAGCCTGGGCGGAACCGGGCACCCGCGCACCCGGATGCCCTCCCGTGCGCCGGCGGGCGGCCCGAACGGGTGAGAGGGGGTGGCGGGGCGGGGGCGGGCGGGCCGGTGCGGGCCTGGATACTCGGCCCCATGGCACAGAACGATCTCCACGCCCTGCTCCGGACCCAGCGCGTCTGGTCGCCCGAGGTGACCCGGTTGCCGCCGTTCGACCCGGAGACGGCCCCGCCGACCCCGTTGCCGCTGTTCACGAGCTGGTTCGGGGAGGCGGTGGACGCCGGGCAGCCGGAGCCGCACACGATGACGCTGGCCACGGTGGACGAGGAGGGGCGGCCGGACGCCCGGATCGTGATGCTGCACGGCGCCGACCCCGGCGGCTGGTCCTTCGCCACCCACGCCACGAGCCGCAAGGGCCGGGCGCTCGACGCCCACCCGTACGCCGCCCTGACCTTCTACTGGCCGGTACTGGGCCGCCAGGTGCGGGTGCGCGGGCCGGTCGCGGCGGCGGCGCCCGAGGAGAGCCAGGCGGATCTGCGCGCCCGCTCCACGGGTGCCCTCGCGGCGGCGCTGACCGGGCACCAGAGCGAGGAGCTGGCCGCGCTGGACGAGCTGCGCCAAGCCTCGGCGGCCGCCTGGGCCGAGGCCCGCGAGAACCCCTCCCTGCCCGCCCCCACCTGGACCCTCTACCGGCTGCGCCCCGACACGGTCGAGTTCTTCCAGGGCGCTCCCGACCGCGCCCATGTCCGGCTGGAGTACCGCAGCACGGGGTTCGGGTGGAGCAGGGGGCTGCTGTGGCCGTGAGGCGTGAGGGGGGTCAGTCCCCGAAGGCCCACACCGCGAAGTCCGCGACCTCCCGGTAACCGAGCCGCTGGTAAAGGGCGTTGCTCGTGGGGTTCGCCAGGTCCGCGAAGAGGAGTACCTCCTGCGCCCCGGCGGCCCGCGCGGCCCGGCTCACCTCGGCGGTGACCGCTCCGGCGTATCCGCGTCCGCGCAGTTCCGCCGGGGTGTACACGGGGGCGAGCCGCACCTGCCCCGCGATCTCCTTGGTCGCCCCCGCCATGGCGAGGGGCGTGCCGTCGGCGGCCTCCCACAGGGTGACGCCACCGTAGGAGATACGGGCGTCCGCCCACGCCCCCGCGTCCCGCACCGCGCTCTCGCCCACGGCCTTGCCGAACTCCCCGAACCAGCGGGCCAGCAGCGCCCGGTCGGCCGGTCCTGCGACCCTCGGGCGGCCGTCGGGTGCGGGCCGGGGCGGGGTCAACTCGCCGAGCCGGTAGAGGCGTTGACGGCGGTGCACGGTCGCCTCCCGGCCGGTCCGCCGCTGCCAGGCCGCCGCGAACAGCTCCGCCGCCTCCCGCTCGGCGGCCACCTCCGTGAACGCGCGCCCCGACTCGGCCAGTTGGCCGACGAGCGCGTCGGCCTCCGGTGCCGTGACGGCGGTGAGGAAGAGGGCGAACGGCGGCGTGTGGAGCACGGTCGCGGTCACCGTGCCGTCGGCCGCCGCGAGGGTGCCCAACAGGGGCGCGTCGGGGCCGTAGTAGTGCGGTCCATGCCGGCGGAGGGTGTCGGTCACCGTCAGCGGCACGGTGTGCGCCGCCGGGCGGGACCGCAGGAAGCCGCCCGCGCGGGCGAGGAAGTCGTCGAGGTCGTCGGTCAGTTGCCAGGACTCGGGGCTCATGGACTCATGATCGGGATCGACTCCCCACCGGGGCCATCCGCGTACACACCCGGCACATCCGTGATCAATCCGGAACCAATTCCGGTCTTGACCGAGACCCATCAAGCGGGTGGATGATTACGCTCCCGCTCATGGCCGTCTCCCGTCCCACCCCCACGCACCCCTCGCCGACCCCCGCCGGGCACCCGGTGTACATCATCGGCGCGGGTCCGGGCGGCCTCGCCGCCGCGTACGCGCTGCGGGCGCGCGGCATACGCGCGGTGGTGCTGGAGAAGTCCGACGCGGTCGGCGCGTCCTGGCGGCGCCACTACGACCGGCTCCGCCTGCACACCACCCGCCGGCTGTCCGCCCTGCCCGGCCTGAAGATCCCGCGCCGGTTCGGCCGCTGGGTCGCGCGCGACGACATGGTGCGCTACCTGGAGAAGTACGCCGAACACCATGAGCTGGAGATCGTCACCGGCGTCGAGGTGCACCGCGTCGAGCCCGCCCCGGACGGCACCGGCTGGCTGCTGCGCGCGTCCGGCGGCCGCGAGCTGACCGGCAGCGCCGTGGTCGTCGCCACCGGCTACAACCACACCCCGCGCATCCCCGACTGGCCGGGACGGGAGTCGTACGACGGCGAGTTGGTGCACGCCGGCGCCTATCGCAACGCGGGACCGTACGCCGGGCGGGACGTGCTGGTGGTGGGGGCAGGCAACACCGGTGCCGAGATAGCCGTGGACCTGGTGGAGGGCGGGGCGGCGCGGGTCCGCCTCGCGGTGCGCACCGTCCCGCACATCGTGCGCCGCTCCACCCTGGGCTGGCCCGCGCAGTACACGGGCGTGCTGGTACGGCGGCTGCCGGTGCGCCTCGTGGACCGGCTCTCCCGGCAGCAGGCCAGGCTGTTCCTGCCCGACCTGTCCGCGCAGGGGCTCCCCCGGCCCCGCACCGGCCTGTACAGCAGGGTGCAGCAGGGCGCGATCCCGGTGCAGGACGTGGGCCTGCTGGACGCGGTGCGGCGCGGGAAGGTGGAGGTCGTGGCGGCCGTGGAGTCCTTCGAGGCGGGCAAGGTGGTCCTGGCGGACGGCTCCCGGATCGAACCGGACGCGGTGATCGCGGCGACGGGGTACGCGCGCGGCCTCGACGGGCTGGTCGGGCACCTGGACGTCCTCGGCGCGGACGGGAAACCGGTCGTACGGGGCGGCCGGGCACCGGAGTCGGCCCCCGGCCTGTACTTCACCGGGTACACCAACCCGATCAGCGGGATGCTGCGCGAACTGGCGCGGGACGCGGGGCGGATCGCCAAGGCGGTGGCGGCCCGCGCGGGGCGCCGCCGGTAGCACCGCGCGGGTCAGCCGGTGCCGAGGACCGGCTCGGGCGCGCGCACCCTGCGGATCACCAGGGACATCAGCGCCGCCGCCGCGCACAGCGTGCCCGAGGCGTACCAGACGAGGTCGTACGAGCCGAAGACGTCGCGGGCGAGGCCGCCGAGGTAGGCGACGAGGGCGGCACCGATCTGGTGGGAGGCGAGCACCCAGCCGAAGACGATCGCGCTGTCCTCGCCGAACCGCTCACGGCACAGGGCGAGGGTGGGCGGGACGGTGGCCACCCAGTCGAGGCCGTAGAAGACGATGAAGAACAGCATCGGCGGGTGGACCGAGGGCGCCAGCAGCATCGGCAGAAAAACCAGGGACAGGCCGCGCAGGGCGTAGTAGAGCGCCAGCAGGCGGGGTTGCGCATACAACTTCTGGTCAGAACGGGCGCGACAGCGTCACGCTCTCGGCCCACGCCGCAAAGGTGATCGGGGCTCTCCGGAGAGAGCGCCTGAGGCAGGCGGCACAGCCACGCGGTCAGGGCGCCAGGGCACGGACAAGCATCGTGCCTACAGCCTTGCCCTCTGGTGGGTCGATCAGAGACACGCTCACGTCAGAGAAGCCGTGTCCCGTCAGGATGCGCCCCCACTCATCCGGGGTGCGGTCGTGCCGCAGTCCGGCTTTGGCGGGTTTGGGCCCCTGGCTGCCAGGGGGCAAGTGCGAGAAGGCCAGGAGGCCACCCGGCACCATGCGCGAGCGGATCAGTGGGAGCAGGGCGTCCGCATCGACGAACCACACGGCACCGAAGATCGAGAGGACGACATCGAATGTCTCGTCCGTCTCGTTCAAAAACGCCGTCGCCTCCGCCGTACGGAACTCAAGGCCCGGCAGATTGCCCCAGCGCTCCCGCGCGACCGTCTCGCGGGCGGGCGCTACGTCCACCCCCAGACCTGTCGCGCCAAGCGTCACGAGGTGCGCGAGGTTACTGCCGCTCCCCGAGCCGAGTTCCAGCACCCGGCGTCCGGCCACAGGACCGAGAACGCTCTCGTTCGGCCCGTGATCGGCGTACTGGGTCCAGTTCAGCCACGTCGTATCACCCTTGGCGTTCACGGTCCTGCGTGGCTTGCTCCCGACCGCGTATCTGTCCCAGGACTCAGCCAATGACATGCGGTGATCCTTTCCGGCAAGAGGGGCCCGTCCCCTAACGTACGAGGACAGGCCCCAACTCACGCGCTGCTCACGACTACTTGGGCGAGTCGTGGCAACCGGCGTGGCACTGGTTGCAGTCAGCCGCGTCCTCCATGCCCCACAGGTCGGGGTCGATCTCGAACCCGGCCGCCTTGATCGCCTTGATCGTCTGCTCCAGGACGAGCGGGCCGCCGGTCTTGAGGTCGTGGCCGTCCAGCGTCGCCTTGTCGTCGCTGACGCACTGGACACCGGCCGCCGCCCCCGGAAGCTCCGGTACGTGGTGGATGTACCGGCCGAAGTGCCGGCTGGTGAAGTGGTGGTACGGGATCGAGTCGAGCATGAACGAGTGCCATGCCTCGTCCACCTGCTTGGACGGGCCCATGAGAAGGTCCGGGTTCTCGCCGCACGTGACCAGGTAGGCGATGGCCTGTCCGAACTTGGCCGCTGCCAGTTCGCGCGTGTTCTCCGGGTTGCGGAGGAGGAGGGCTACCTCCCGCTCCCACACGTCCGGGGTGACGTACGCCTTCGGGTCGCGGATCACTACCGCCGTGCTCATGCTGGCTTGCCTCCACGTAACTGGGGGTCTGTGGTGCTCCGGTCATGTCGTCCACCCCTGCACCTGGGACACAGGCACGGCGGCATCAGGCCAGTGGCGAGGGGTTCCTCGCCCTCACCCTCGTAGAGGGTTCGTGGCTTGTTCCGAGTGCCGTCGGCCCTGACCGTGGCTACCCTCGGATCATGACGACTTCGGCCGAGCGTGAGCGAATCCCCAACGACGCGCTGACCTCCGTACGCAAGTCGATGAACCTCAGCCAAGACGAGTTCGCCCGGGGGTTACGTGACGCAGGCGCGGAGCTGGGGGAACCGAACGACGCCTCCAAGCGACTCGTGCAACGCTGGGAGTCCGGGGAGACCAGGACATGCCGCCCGCTGTATGCGCGGGCACTGAAGCGGTTCACCGGCCGTGCCCCCGAGTCGCTGGGGTTCGCGATCCCGATGGCACGCGTCCACTCGGACGGGGCAGGAGGCCACGACATGGAGGCTGGGGAAGTCGGCACGGCTGACGCTGCCACTAGCCCGGAGCCGGAGCCGCAGAGCGAGTACGCGGGCATCTGGCTGTCCCGGTACGCGTTCTACTCGTCCAGCCGTGACGAGACATTCGACTGCAAGCACCACGTCGTGATCGTCCAGCACGGCAACCGGCTGACAGCTCAGAGCCTGCCCGGAGCGTCGACCAATCCAGACAGCCCGTTGTCCCTGGATCTCACGGTCGACCGGAACGTCGTCACCGGTACGTGGACCGAGCAGACAGCGGCTGATGGGTACTACCAGGGCGCCCGGTACCACGGTGCCATTCAGCTGCTCGTCGAGCCGACAGGCCGACGCATGGCGGGCAAGTGGGTCGGGTTCGGCAAGGACTTCGACGTGAACACGGGCCCGTGGGAGCTGCGCCTACTCGACCGATCGACAGGCCGCGCGAGCATCGAGCGGTACTCGACCACACCGGAGTAAGGGATCGGGGCGCTGGAGCGGCTGCACGAGCCGATCCAGCTGCGCGATCTGGCCGAGCGGGAGGCCATGTCGGTACGCACCTTCACCCGCCGCTTCCGCGAGGAGGTCGGCGTCAGCCCCGGACAGTGGCTCACCCGCCAACGGATCGACCGCGCACGCCAGTTGCTGGAGACCACCGACCTCTCCATGGACCAGGTCGCCCGATCCTCCGGCTTCGGCACGGCCCAGTCGATGCGCCAGCACATGCAACAGTCCCTGGGCGTGACCCCGACGTCCTACCGCCGGACGTTCCGGTCACTCACGGGGCCCGCGTGAGCGCGCGTACCTCCGCAACGCACGGCGGCTCGTTGCTCACGGACGGGGACTGGAAACCCTGCTGTCCGGCAAGCAGAACCGGAATCCGGGAGAGTTTTCCACAGGCTGTGGAGAGAGTGGGGGTTCTCTGGGCAACGCGCCGTGAGAACAGTCCGGTTGGCGGCGCGGTCACCCCCTGCGCCGCATGCCCGCGCCGCCCTCCGGTGCGACCCGCTCCCGGTGAGGACCTATGGCCGCCGCCCGGCCCTCGCCGTCCCCTCGCGGCGGATCGACGCACACCAGCGTGTTCAGCCGGGCACGGATCGTCAATGCCGGGGCACTGGTTCAGGACACGCGGCCGATTCACGACGCCCGCGCACGGAGGCATCCCCCGGCGCACCGCGACACCCCTGGAGTCAGACCGCTTCGAAGGCGAAGTCCTCGTACGCGGACGGACCGCCGCCGTACGCCACCGCCGCGTCCCCCTCGCGACGCGCGCCGCCGTCCACCTCGCACCAGATGCTCTTGCCGGCGCCCTCGCGGCTCCAGCCCCAGCGGTCGGCGAGGCAGTCGACCAGGGCGAGGCCCCGGCCGCCGGTGGCGTCACTGCCGGCGCAGCGCGGCACGGGGGCGCGGGAGCAGGTGTCGGTCACCTCCACCCGCACCGTGGGCGAGGGGGCGGCCGCTGCCCGCGTGCCCGGCAGGGAGAGCCGCAGGACCGCCGGACGGCCGGTGTGCACCACGGCGTTGGTCACCAGTTCGGAGATGAGCAGGACCAGCGTCTCGGCCACCGGCTCGTCGGCCGCTATGCCCAGCCCGTCGAGCCGCGAGCGCGCCCACTTCCTCGCGCGCCCCACCTCCGCGGGGTCGGGCCGGATCTCCAGCTGCACTTGAAGCACCTGCACCGCTCACACCATCCGAACCGGCGAAACCGCGACCCCGCGCCACCGAACCGCCCCGGCGCGAGCCGTGACGACGATCACGAGGGCCACGATCGCAGCCATTTCCTGCATGGTCTGGACAACAGCCAGAGCAAGGGTCACGGAACGTGATCTCCTTGCCTCACAGCATGGTTGACGTACAGTCACCCCAACAAGCGCTTCGGGCATATTCCCTCGCGAAGGAGTACGCGTAGGGCATACTGTGCGACGCTTGCGCCGGGGAGTCGAACAGACGGGGGCGTCAGCCCGGTCCGCCCGGCGAGCAGCGGCGCGCACCGCATGTCCCGGCGCCGCCCCAGGGGCACCGCCGGCACCGCCCGCGCTCGCAGCCACTCGCATCCCACACAAGGTACCGGAGCACCCCCCGACTCCGAGCCGTGACGAGCCCCCGCGAAGGACACAACCCGGTATCGACGCTCTGTGATTCCGGGACGCCACGATCCGCGACATCTTGGGCCATGGCTTCCGCTCGGTCCGTACCCGCGCCCACTTCAGCCAGGGATGGTCCGGCGCCGGTGGCCGGTCCCGGTCACATCCGGCTCAGCGACGCCGTCGCGTACAGCACGTCCCTGATCGCCTCCCGGTCGCCGAGTTGGCCCGCCGCCGCTTCCTCCGGGAGGAGGTGGCCCGCGGCCAGATGGCAGAACTCGGTGGAGTCCAGGGCGACATGAGCGACCTCCAGGTCGGTGGAGGGCGTCGCGGACGGGGAGTCGAGGGGGATCAGCCAGTTGCCGCCGGAGGGGCCCTCGATCTCCAGGCGGAGGGTGCGGCCGGGAGAGCCGGCGGCGGTCAGGTGCCGGGTGGCGCGGGGCGGGGTGGACAGCCCGGAGCGGCGGCGGGCGGCCAGGGCGTCCGGCAGGAGGCGGACGGCCAGCTCGATCATCTTGTTCAGGTGGCGTGGGGCCGGCCGGCGGTAGGGGTAGTCGACGGCGACCGCGATGTCCTCCGCGTGCACCCAGCAGCCGAACGCGCGGTCCAGCATCGCGTCGTGCAGCGGGAGTTCGAAGCCGCCGTAGGGCACGGTGAACCCGCCCGCGCTGCCGCCGGTGAAGGACACCGTCTTCACCAGGGCGTGCGTCTGCTCACGCCAGGGCGCGTGGACCGCGCGGGTCGGCGGGAAGGGGGTGGACCGCCAGAGGGCTTCCGTGCGGGCCGCCGGGCCCGTCACCCCGGTCGCGTCCCCGAGCGGATCGTCCAGGCCGAGCGCCGCCGCAATCACGCCGTCCACGGCCAGCAGATGCGCGATCACCCCGGCGACGGTCGTACGGCGGCTCGTCTGGACGTCGTCCTCGAACCACCGCAGCCGCACCGGGGCATGCCACTCCGCATCCCCGAAGTCCTGGAGCAGCGCGTCCAGGCGGGCGGCCTCCGCGTCGTACGGCGCGGCCCAGTCCGGGATGGGGATGCGCGGCGGCCGGCGGTCGAGGCAGGCGTCGAGGACGCGGGTGCGCAGCGCCGGGTCCAGGTCGAGGGTCTCGGGCTGGTGCAGCAGGCCGACCGCCTCGCGCAGCCGACGGGCCTCGTCGGCGCAGCCGCCGCAGTCGCCCAGGTGGTGCTCCACCGCCTCCGTCTCCGCCGCCGAACACGCGGCCAGCGCCCACGCGCCGAGCAGTGACTTCAGCACGTCGTGCGGCAGGTCGAGCGGCACGGACACCTCCTCGCCCCGGCCGGCCGGCTCGGGCAGCGGGTCCCCGCCGCCCTCCACCGGGGCGCGGGGCGCCGGTATCCGCCGCTCACGGGGCTCGTCGTACTCCGCCCGGAACTCCTCCGCCCCGCTCATGCCGCGCCTCCGTAGCCCGGCGGGGCCCCGGCGTCGTGGGCGGTGGACAGCAGTTGCAGGCCGAGCCGGAGCCGGCGGCGGGCCTCGTCCTCGGTGACGCCCAGGTCGGCGGCCGTCTGGCGGTAGTCGCGGCGCTGGAAGTACGCCAGTTCGAGCGCGCGGCGCAGCGGCACCGGCATGGAGTGCACGATGTAGTCGGCGCGGGCGGCCACGGAGGCGCGGCGCACCTTGCTCTCCAGGGCCTCCTCCTCACCGCCCAGCGGATCCCCGAAGCCGCCCCGGTCCCGTCCCTCCCGGTCCCGTCCCTCCCACTCCCGCTCCTCCCGGTCCCGCAGGCGCTGGACGGCCACCCGGTGCGTCACCGCCGCGATCCAGGTGCGCAGCGGGCCCTGCTTCGGGTCGTACGTCTCGGGGTGCTCCCAGATGTGCGCGAAGACCTCGCGGGTGACGGCGTCGGCGGCCTTCTCCTCGCCGAGGACGCGGTGGGCCAGGCTGTGCACCAGGGAGGCGAACCGGTCGTACGCCTCGCCCAGGGCGGCCGCCTCACCGCGGGCGAGCCGCTGCTGCATCTTGCGGTCCCAGCGCGGTGGCGCGTCCTTCTTGGCCATGGGGTCCCCTCCCCTCGCCCGTCGTCCGGCCCGCCGGTGTCCGTGCGACCGTTGTCCCGAATGTAGTCGGCGCCACCGGCAGGGCACCTCTCTTTGTGTCAAAGCGCGCCGCGGCAGCGCCGCAGGTGATAGTGCCCTCTTCACACTTTCCCCACAGACACTACGTGTATATCTGATCGAACCGGATCGGTAGTGACTGAAACAAGCCCCTAAACGATCATGCGCGGTTTGCCGCATCGCGTTTCAGGGAAACGCGGCTGGGCAGCCGCGCGGAATGAAACGTAGGAACGGCTTCCGGTTCCGGGCGGTTCCGGGAGAACCCGCGAGCGGAGGGGCTGGGCCGTGGCATTCAATGTGACCGGCGTCGAAAGAGGCGACTGGGCCGTGCTCCAGGTGCGCGGCGAACTGGACCTCATGACCTCGCCGGTACTGCGCCAGCATGTGCACGACGTCGTGGCCGAGGGCCACCACAGCCTCGTCGTGGACCTCTCCGACGTCTTCTTCTGCGACTCCAGCGGCGTCGGCGTGCTCATCGCCGCCCGCCGGCTGATCCGCTCCTGCCAGGGGCAGCTGCGGCTGATCCTGCCCGACCGGGGCGCCGACGACGGCTCGCACGTCAACCGGGTGCTCGGCGCGCTCGGCGTGCGCCGCCTCTTCGACTGCCACCCGGACCTCGACACCGCCACCACCGAGGAAGCGGGCCCCCTGTCGGCCTGAGCCCGGCACGCGCCGTAGTTTGCGACAAGACGACGTTGTTGTCGCAAAATTCCCCCGGTCTCGGCACAACCATCTGTTTTCCGTCACTTCGCCGTCACCCAGGCCGTACGCTCCGTGCGAGTAACGCGAGATCCGCGGCAGCCGCGAGATCGCCCCCACGCACAGGTAAGGCGGCCCGAACAGACATGGTCAGCACCGAGTACGAGCGCAGGATCGCCGCCCGGTTCGCCACCTTCGACCAGGACGGCAACGGATTCATCGCCCGCGAGGACTTCAACTCGGTGGCCAAGGCGCTGCTCGCCGAGTTCGCCGTGGCCGCGCGCTCCGACAAGGGGCAGGCGCTGTACGCCGGCGCCGAGGCGTTCTGGCAGGGCATGGCCGGGATCGCGGACCGCGACGGCGATCAGCGCATCACCCGCGAGGAGTTCGTCGGCGGCGCGGTCAAGCGGCTGCGCGACACCCCCGACCGGTTCGCCGAGATCGCCCGCCCCTTCCTGCACGCGGCGCTGGCCGTCGCGGACGCCGACGGCGACGGCCGGGTCACCGTCGGGGACGCCACGCGGGTGCTGCGGGTGTGCCAGGTGCCCCAGGAGACCGCCGGGAGTGTCGCCGCGGCCCTGGACGCCGACGGGGACGGGGAGATCGACGAGCGTGACGTCGTACCCGCGTTCGCTCGCTACTTCACCATCACCGAGCAGTGAAACACCGACCCGCCCGGTAAGCGGTCGGGCGGACGCCCGGTACGACGGTCGGGCGGACGCCCGGTGGGACGGTCAGGCGAAGACCACCGTACGGCGCCCGTTCAGCAGGATCCGGCGCTCCGCGTGCCACTTCACCGCGCGCGCGAGCGCCTGGCACTCCACGTCCCGGCCGATCGCCACCAGCTGGTCCGGGGTCACGCCGTGCCCGACCCGCTCGACCTCCTGCTCGATGATCGGCCCCTCGTCCAGGTCGGCCGTCACATAGTGCGCCGTGGCGCCGATCAGCTTGACGCCGCGGGCGTGCGCCTGGTGGTACGGCTTGGCGCCCTTGAAGCTCGGCAGGAAGGAGTGGTGGATGTTGATGATCCGGCCGCTGAGCTGCTTGCACAGGTCGTCCGAGAGCACCTGCATGTAGCGCGCGAGCACCACCAGCTCGACCCGCTCCTCGCGGACGAGATCGAGCAGCTTGCCCTCGCTCTCCGCCTTGGTGTCCTTGGTGACCGGGATGTGGTGGAACGGAATGTTGTAGGAGCCGACCAGCTCCTCGAACTCCGTGTGGTTGGAGACCACACCGGCGATCTCCACCGGCAGCGCGCCGATCCGGGCCCGGAACAGCAGGTCGTTCAGGCAGTGCCCGAACTTGCTGACCATCAGCAGGACGCGCATCTTCGCGTCGGCCCGGTTGATCTGCCAGTCCATGCGGAAGGAGTCGCCGATCGCGGCGAAGCTGGCGCGCAGCTTGTCCACGGTGACCGGCTCCTCGGCCGTGAAGTGGACGCGCATGAAGAACAGGCCCGTGTCGCGGTCGCCGAACTGCTGGCTGTCCTCGATGTTGCAGCCGGTCATGAAGAGGTAACTGGACACGGCGTGCACGATCCCCTTCTTGTCCGGGCAGGACAGGGTGAGGACGTACTGGTCGGCCGGGGCGGCGGCGGGCGTGGACTGCTCGTTCATGCAACTCAGGGTCCCATACGCGGCCCCGGTGCCGAGCCGCCGTCCGCTACGCGGACCGGGTCAGGATGCGCAGCACTTCCAGGCTCTTGGGCGGCGTGTCCGGCTCCTCGCCGTCGCTGGCCGCCATCCGCACATGCGCGTCCCGCGCCGCGCGCACGGCCTCCGGCCAGCCCGGATGGTCGACGTAGGCGGAGACCGGCGCGTCCGGACCGACCTGGTGCATGATCCGCAGCACCCGCAGCACGGCGGTGTCGACGAGCGCCGCCTCCTGCGAGTCGCGGAAGATGGTGCCGACGTATTTCTCCGCGGACCAGTTGTCCAGCCAGGTGTCCTCCACCAGCCGGTACACGGCGTCGGTGACGTCGCCGTAGCCGTCGACGCCGGCCAGCCAGACGTCCCGCTGGAAGACGGGGTCGGAAAGCATGTGCAGAGCCGACCGCACCTGCGTGCGCCAGCGCCACCACGGCATGTCGTTCAGAGGCATGCCGCCCATGGTGGAGGAGCGACGGCCGCGACGGGAAGAGTTCTCCGAACCTTGCACGGTCACCGATCGTACGTTCATCGGTCCGCGCGCCGCACCGACCCCCGCAATTCACCCATGCGTCACCTTCCGTCGGCCGTGGATCACTCGCGGGTTAGCGGTGTGAGGGAATCGTGCGGGACCATGACCGGCAGGCCCCGCACCACCAGCACGTCCCCCCTTCCCTCCGCCGCCCGCCCCGGCAGGGCGCGTGCCCTGTCCCTGGGCGCGCTGGCCGTGTCCGCCGCGCTCACCGCCGGCTGCGGGGTCCTCCCGTCCGTCACGGGCGCCGCGGACACCGTCAAGGTCATGACCTGGGCGCCGCAGGACACCGACGCCACCAACAAGCCGGGCATGCCCGCGATGGCCCTCGCCTACGCCAAGTGGATCAACTCCCAGGGCGGCATCGACGGCCACAAGCTCCAGGTCCTGACCTGCAACGACCACAACGACAGCGTGGACGCCGCCAACTGCGCCCGGCGCGCGGCCGACGAGGACGTGGTCGCCGTCGTCGGTTCCTACAGCCAGTTCGGCGACTCCTTCCTCGCCCCGCTGGAGAGCGCCGGCATCCCCTACATCGGGGGCTACGGCGTCACCACCGACGAGTTCACCGGGATGATGTCCTACCCGGTCAACGGCGGCCAGCCCGCGCTGCTCGCCGGTCTCGGCAGGGCGCTCGCGGCGAGCTGCGGCCCGGTCTCGCTGGTCCGCCCCGACAGCATCGCGGGCGACGAGCTGCCCGCCATGCTCGACTCCGGCCTGAAGGCGGGCGGGCACTCCGAGGCGCAGGACCAGCTCGTGGCGGAGGACCTCACCGAGTACGGCACCCCGTCCGACAAGGCGCTCCGGTACGCGGCGGGCGACGCGATGAAGAAGGGGTGCGTGGTGCCCGCGCTCGGCGACCGCACGGACACCTTCATGGACTCTTTCCGGCGCGAGCGCGCGGACTATCCGGCGGTGCGGCTCGGCACGGTGCTGGGCAGCGTCGACCAGACGATGATCAACGCGACCGGCGGCTCGTCCGGGCCGTACGAGGGGTCGTACTTCACCGGCTGGTACCCGCCCGCGAACGACGCCCGCTGGACGCGGATGAAGCAGGTGATCGACAAGGAGGCGTTCGGTGACAACCGCATCGACCCCGCGGACGCCGGGGTGCAGACCACCTGGATCGCCTACACCGTGCTGAAGGCCGTCCTGGAGAAGATCGGCGACGGCACGGTGAGCGCCGACTCCGTGCGCAAGACGCTGGACGGCGGCCTCGCGGTCTCCACCGGGGGTCTCACCCCCACCCTGCGCTGGCCCTACGAGGGCAAGCTGGCCTCGGTCGGCTTCCCGCGGATGGTCAACGCCGACGTCACCCTCCAGGTGGTGCGGGACGGCGAGCTGGTCGCGCCCCGCAAGGGCGTCGGCGGGATCGACGGCACCACCGACATGACCGGCACCCTGGAGAACGCGGACGTGGACTAGGGCCCCGCGTCCGCGTCCTCCCAGGTCAGGACGGTCAGAGCTGGGTGGGCTGGCGCTGGGTCAGGCCGTACTTGGCGGCGATGGCGTTCCACAGCGCCGCCGCCTTGGCCTTCTGCTGGCTCGCGGTGCCGCTCTCGCGGTTGCCGGCCTGCGCCTCGTTGGTGGTCTTGGCGTGCCCCTTGTGGCAGGTCTTCCGGCCGCCGGCCTTGATCTGGTCGGCCCAGGCCGCGTAGTGGTTGTCGGCCGCGGCCGAGGCCTGCCACGCCTTGGTCAGGGCGGCCTTCAGGGCGGCGTTGTCCGGCAGCTTGTCCACGCTGAGCTTGCCGAGCCGGGTGACCAGCTGGCTGCGCTGCCCGGCCGCGCTGCGCAGGTTGGTGGCGGCGCCGTCGAGGCTCGCGCACTGCTTGACGTCGGCCACCGACTTGATCACCGTGGCGCGGCTGCTGCCGCTGTCGGCGAGCAGCTTGTCCAGCTCGACCGCCTGGGCGCGCGCCGGGTCGGCGGCGGGCGCGGAGCTCTGCGGGGCCGCGGAGGTGGCGGCCACCGTCTTGTTGTCGTCCGTGCTGCCCGAGGAGCCGCCGCTCTTGCTGAGCAGCGCGCCCGCGCCCACGCCGACCACCACGATGCCGACGCCGACGGCCGCGATCATGGGCGCCTTCGACGGGCGGCGCCGGGGCCGCTCGTCCTGGCCGTCGTCGTGGCGGGTGTACGGCGACGGGGGGCCGTCGTACGAGGGCTGATAGGCGCCCGGCTGCTCGACGCGCGGGAGCTGCGCGGTGGAGCCGGCGGGGGCGTCGGGGCCGGCCGGGCCGCCCCGGAAGAGGTTGTCGAACTCGGCGGGCGGCTGCCGGTCCCCGCCCTGCCCCTGTCCCTGCGCCGGGTTCTGGCCCTGGGCCTGGTACGGCGGGATGTACTGCGTGGCCTCGGCGTCGGGCGAGGCGGGCGGGGGCGGGGCCTGGCGGTTGACCCCCAGATAGCGGGTCTCCTCGCCGGGCGACTCGGGCGGCAGCGCCCCGGCGGTCACCGGCGGTATGTACTGCGTGGCGCCCTCGTCGGCGGGGGCGGCGGAGACCGGCGGCAGATAGTGGGTGGCGTCGTCCGCGGCCGGGGGCAGCGGGGCGGCCTGGCCGGGGGCCGGGTACTGCGGCTGCTGGGGCTGGTGGGCCGGCTGCTGCTGGGGCTGGTGCCCTTGGTGCTGCTGGGGCTGGTGCCCCTGGTGCCCCTGGGGCTGGTGGCCCTGCTGCTGGTACGGGTCCCGCGCGCCGTAGCCCTGCGGCTGGCCGCCGTACGACGCCTGCTGCTGCCCCCCGTACGACGGGGCCGGGGCACCCTCCGGGGGCAGCGGGCCCGCGCCGGCCGGGGGCTGGGCCCCGCCCTGGTCGCCCCACTGCTGGGCGGGCGCCGGGGGCCAGCCCTGGCCCTGCGCTCCCTGCTGCGGCGCCTGCTGTCCGGGCCCCCAGGATCCGCCCCAGGCCTGGCCGCCCGCGGGCGTGGCGTGCATGCCCGGCAGCAGGGGCTCTCCTCCGTCGGAGGGCAGCACGATGCCTTCGTGCGCGGGCTGCGCCGAGAGCTCCTCGCCCTGTCCACTCTGCGTCACCGGGACTCCTACCAATGGGGGACCTTGTGAATCGTCGGGTCACGCTACCGGGTACCCGGAGCCCCTTGCCACGCACCTCGGCCCGCGATCCGCCCGCCCCCGGCGGCAGTAACACAACGGCCCCGCGCAACGCTGTATATGGCACCGACCGCCCCACCGGGTGGTGTTCGCCACATGTTCACGTGTGCGCGGGGCCGCTGTTCACGCGGCCTGCTGAAGATCCAGACGCGCCCCGAATTCCCGTACCACCGCCTCGTCCCGGAAGGGTTCGAGCCGTTGCTGGAGGTCGTCCAGATACTCCGCGCCCCGGTTGGAGCGCAGCGTCTCCAGCAGTTCCACCGCCTTCATGCCGGTGGCGCAGGCCTGTTCGACCTCGCGCTGCTGCACCTGGGCGGTGGCGAGCAGCACATAGCCGATCGCGCGCCGCCGGGCACGGGAGACGGGGTGGCCTGCGAGGGACTGCTCGGCGTAGCGCGCGGACTGCTCGGGCTGGCCGAGATCGCGGTGGCAGTGCGCCAACTCGTCGGCCAGATACGCCTCGTCGAAGTGCCGGATCCACACCGGGTCGTCCCCGGAGTCCTCGTCGCACTGCTCCATCGCGGAGACCGCCCGCGCGGTCGCGGCGCCCGCCGCGCGCGCGTCGCCGAGCAGTGCGTGCCCGCGCGCCTCGGCCGCGTGGAACATCGCCTCCACGCGGGGGGTCGCATGGCCGCGTGCGCCCTCCTGCGCGGCGCGCGCCAACTGGGCGATCTCGCGCGGGTTCCCGAGCTGTGCGGCGAGGTGGCTCATGGACGCGGCCAGGACGTATCCGCCGTAGCCGCGGTCCCCGGCGGCCTGGGCGAGGCGCAGCGACTGGATGTAGTAGCGCTGGGCCAGGCCGGGTTGGCCGGTGTCCACGGCCATGTATCCGGCCAGCTCCGTCAACCTGGCTACGGCGCCGAAGAGTTCGCGTCCGGTCGACTCGCGGTACGAGCCCGCGAGCAGTCCGGAGACGACGCTGTTGAGGTAGTGCACCAGGACCGGGCGCACATGGCCGCTGCCGAACTGGTGGTCCAGGTCGGTGAGCGCCTGGGTCATGGACCGCACGGCCGCCACGTCGGACTGGCCCACGCGCGGGCCCGCCTGCCGGGCCACCTGGGCGTCCGGCGCGGAGATCAGCCAGTCGCGGCTGGGCTCCACCAGCGCGGACGCGGCGACCGAGGAACCGGAGAGGAAGTCCCGGCGCCCCACGTCGCTGCGCCACAGCTCGCAGACCTGCTCGATAGCCCCCAGCACCGTCGGCGAGAACTGGAGACCGACCCCGGAGGCGAGGTTCTTGCCGTTGGCCATGCCGATCTCGTCGATCGTGACCGTGCGCCCCAGCTTGCGGCCGAGGGCCTCCGCGATGATCGCCGGGGCCCGGCCCCGCGGCTGCTGGCCGCGCAGCCAGCGGGCCACGGACGTCTTGTCGTAGCGCAGGTCGAGGCCGTGTTCGGCGCCGCACATGTTGACCCGCCGGGCAAGACCGGCGTTGGAGCACCCCGCTTCCTGGATGAGTGCCTGCAGCCTTTCGTTCGGCTGCCTCGCGACGAGCGGCCGTGCGGCCATGTACCTACCCCCTGCGAACCCCTGGAGCGTGACCTTTCGGGAAGATCACTGCCCAGCTGACATTCCGTCAATGCGTGACATGTGCGGTTTGCCGGGTACCGGCGGATGCCAACCCCCCTCCTGGTTACCCAACTCACTCCCCGCCTCCTCCCGCGCGCCCCCACCGGTGCGCCCATGCGCCCCATGCGGCAGGCGATGCTCCTCCCCCGGCGGGGCAGGGGCCGTAACTCCCGGTGGGTGCGGGAGTTGAGTGGAGCGTGGAAGAGACGATCGCGGCCGCCGAAGACAGTCAGATTGCCGGACAGATTCCGCAGCAGCGCGGGGAATCACCGCAGGAAACCGCCGTGCGTTACGCCGAGGAGCGGCACTGGGACGTGTTCCCGGGGACCTGGCTGGAAGCCGTCCGCGGCATGCCGCGCTGCTCGTGCGGCGAGGCGTCCTGCCCCGCGCCGGGCGCGCACCCCGCGCGCCCCGACTGGGCGACCCAGGCGACGGGGAGCGCGACGGTGGTACGGCGGCTGTGGCAGAAGCAGCCGACGGCGTCGGTGCTGCTGCCGACGGGGCGCACGTTCGACGCGCTGTCCGTCCCGGAGACCGCGGGGTTCCTGGCACTGGCCCGCCTGGAGCGGATGTCGCTCACGCTCGGGCCGGTCGCGCTCTCCCCCGACCGGCGCATGCAGTTCTTCGTGCTGCCGGGGGGTTCGCTGAAGGTGCCGGAGCTGGTGCGGAAGCTGGGGTGGGCGCCGGCGTCGCTGGATCTGGTGGCGCTGGGCGAGGGGGCGTATGTGGCGGCGCCGCCCACCCGGTTCGGGGGGCGCGGGGCGGTGCAGTGGGCGCGGCGGCCGACGCCGGCGAACCGGTGGCTGCCGGATGTGGAGGAGTTGATCTCGGCCCTCGCGTATGCGTGCGGTAGGGATAGGTAGTTCGCCTGTTCGTCTGCCTGGTTCGGATCACGCGCGAGTGCGGGTGAGTCGTGGTACTCGCGCAGTTCCCCGCGCCCCTTCGGGTCGCGCTGATGCCGCCGTAGGCTTCGGAACATGACCAATACCGCAGTGTGTATACGGGGGCTCTGGAAGCGGTTCGGGGAGCAGGTGGCTGTCGGGGGGATCGAACTTGAGCTGCCCGCGGGGAAGTTCATCGGGCTGGTGGGGCCGAACGGGGCGGGGAAGACGACGACGTTGTCCATGGTGACCGGGCTGCTGCGGCCCGACGAGGGCACCGTGGAGGTCGTCGGGCACGACGTGTGGCGGGACCCGGTGGCCGTGAAGGCGCGGATCGGGGTGCTGCCCGAGGGGCTGCGGCTGTTCGAGCGGCTGTCGGGGCGGGAACTCCTCGGCTACACCGGGCGGTTGCGCGGGCTGCCGGGGGACGAGGTGGACAAGCGGGCCACCCAGCTGCTGGACGTGCTCGACCTGGCCGGCTCCCAGCACAAGCTGGTCGTCGACTACTCGACCGGCATGCGCAAGAAGATCGGGCTCGCCGCGGCCCTGCTGCACAACCCCGACGTGCTGTTCCTGGACGAGCCGTTCGAGGGCGTGGACCCGGTGTCCGCGCAGACCATCCGGGGCGTCCTGGAGCGGTACACGGCCTCCGGCGCGACGGTCGTCTTCTCCTCCCATGTCATGGAGCTGGTCGAGTCGCTGTGCGACTGGGTCGCGGTGATGGCGGCCGGCCGCGTCCGGGCCGCGGGGCCCCTCGCCGAGGTGCGCGGCGAACACCCCACGCTCCAGGACGCGTTCCTGGAGCTGGTCGGGGCGAACGGCCGGGACGCCGGCTCCGAGCTGGACTGGCTGGGCGGCGGGGCGGCCCGATGACGAACCTCACCGGCACCGTCGTCCGTCTGAAGCTGTCGCTGCTGCGGGGCGGGCTGCGGCAGTCGCGGGGGCGGCGGGACGCCTTCATCGTCTCCAGCGTCCTCGCGCTGCTGTTCGCGCTCGCGCAGCTGCCCGGCATGGTGCTGCTCGGCCGGCAGCCGCACGGCGAGGTGGCCTCCGTGACCGCCACGGCCCTTCTGGCGCTGGGCTGGGCCTTCCTGCCGCTGTTCTTCCCGACCGGCGACGAGACGCTGGACCCGACCCGCCTGGTGATGCTGCCGCTGCGGCCCCTGCCGCTGATGCGCGCGCTGCTGGTGTCCTCCCTGGTCGGCGTCGGCCCGCTGGTCACCCTGCTGTTGCTGCTCGGCTGTGTGCTGGTGCCGGCGCGGGGCGCGGCGGGCTGGCTCACCGCGGTCGTCGCCCTCGCGCTCGCGCTGCTGGTGTGCGTCGCGCTCGCGCGGGCCGTGGCCGCCGCCAACGTACGGCTGCTCACCAGCCGCAAGGGCCGCGATCTGGCCGTGCTCAGCGGACTGGTGATCGCGCTCGGCACCCAGCTCGTCAACTTCGGCGCGCGGCGCCTCGGTTCGGGCGGGCTCGGGCAGCTGCGGCCGGTCGCGGACGTGCTTTCCTGGGTCCCGCCCGCGTCGGCGGTGGCGGCGGTGCGCTCGGCGAGCGAGGGGTCGTACGGCATCGCGCTCGCCCAACTCGCGCTCACCGCCGCCGCGTTGGTGGCGCTGATCGTCGTCTGGGCGCGGAGCATGACCAGGCTGATGACCACGCCGGACGGGTCCACGCTCCAGGCGGCCGGCTCCGGGCGCGCGGAGCGCCGGCGCTCGGGCGGGCTCGCGCGGCTGCTGCCGGCCGGGCGCACCGGCGCGGTCATGGAGCGCACCCTGCGCTATGTGTGGCGCGATCCGAAGACCAAGGCCGGCTGGGTGACCTCGCTGGCGATCGGGCTGCTCGTCCCGGTGTTCTACGCGCTCCAGCACATCGGGTCGGTGTACTTCGGGTGCTTCGCCGCCGGGCTGCTCGGCCTCCAGATGTACAACCAGTTCGGGCAGGACACCTCCGCGTTCTGGATGGTGGCCCTGACCATCTCCTCGCCGCACGACGCGTACGAGGAGCTGCGCGGCCGGGCCCTCGCGCTGCTGCTGATCACCCTCCCCTACGCCACGCTCGTCACGGTGCTGACCGTCGCCCTGATGGACGCCTGGACCAGGCTGCCGGGGGTCCTCGGGCTGTCCCTGGCGCTGCTCGGGGCGATGCTGGCGGCCGGGGCGTGGGCGTCGGCGCGGTACCCGTACTCCATCCCGCAGGAGGCCATGAAGAACGTCGTCCCCGGTCAGACCGGTCTCGCCGGGGCCAGCCTCTTCGGCGGGATGCTCGCCGCCGCCGTCCTGTGCGCCCCCTTCATCGCCCTCACCGTCTGGCTGACCCATGGCACGGACGGCGGCCCCGCCTGGCTGCTGCTGCCCGTCGGGGCGGTGTACGGCGCCGGGATCGCGCTGCTCGGGCTGCGCCTCGCGGCCCCGCGGGCGGCGGGCCGACTGCCGGAGATCCTGGCGGCGGTCAGCAAGGGGTGAGCTGCGGATGTACGCGTGAGGACGCATTGCCGCGAACGCGCGTTCGAAAATACTGCCTCTGCGGGCAACACCCCTCATTCGAGTGACACCGCGTCAGGAATGATCGCCGTCCCGGAGGGGATCTTTCTGGCAGGAGGCGGACCGCTCGGGGAAAAACGGTCCGAGGGGGACTGACCCTGAGAGCTCGGGGCTCCGGGTCAGCAGCAGGGGAGGACAGGCCCCGGCGCCGCGAGGCGCCGGGGCCCTCTGTCATCCGGGGGCCCGCTGTCATCCGGGGGCCCGTCCTTCCGGGTCCCGGTGCGGTCCGGCGCTCAGCGCTTGGCGACGAACACGTGGGAGGCGATGTCGGCCGCCAGCTCGGCCGCCTCGCCGCCGCTGCCGACCAGCACCCCGCCCGGCGACTCGGTCACGCTCACCACGGAACCGGGCTGCACACCGGCCCGGCGCAGGGTGTACATCAGCTGCGCGTCCATCTGGATGGGCTCGCCGATGCGGCGTACGACGACCGACTTGCCGTCGGTGCCCGCGTCCAGGTCGGCGAGCGAGACCATGCCCTCGTCCAGGAACGGATCGGCGCCGTCCTTCTCGCCCAGCTCCTCCAGGCCGGGGATCGGGTTGCCGTACGGCGACTCGGTCGGGTGCCGCAGCAGCTCCAGGACGCGGCGCTCGACGGCCTCGCTCATCACGTGCTCCCAGCGGCAGGCCTCCGCGTGCACCTGCTCCCACTCCAGGCCGATCACGTCGACCAGCAGGCACTCGGCGAGGCGGTGCTTGCGCATCACGCGGGTGGCGAGCCTGCGGCCCTCGTCGGTCAGCTCCAGATGGCGGTCGCTGGCCACCGAGACCAGTCCGTCGCGCTCCATCCGCGCCACCGTCTGGCTCACCGTCGGCCCGCTCTGGTCCAGCCGCTCCGCGATCCGGGCGCGCATGGGGACGACGCCTTCCTCCTCCAGTTCGAGGATGGTGCGGAGATACATCTCCGTGGTGTCGATCAGTCCGGACATACGTGCCCCTCGATTACCTCTGCCGGCACCCGGCGCGTGCGCCGGCCTCCACTCAATTCTGCCGGATGCCACCGACAACCGGGCGTCAGCGGGGGAACGGGGCGGGTTCCGGGGGCGGGGGCAGGTCCGGGCGCCGCAGCGGGCGGCGGCCGTATTGACACCGCACTGGTCCAGACCGCACCGTGATCCGCGACACAGACGCTGCGAAGGGGCACCGCATGAGCGACGGCACGCCTGCCGACCTGTTCTTCGACGCCGCCATCAACCTCCTGCGACGGCTCAGGCAGGAGGAGGCGGAGGCGATCGAGTCCGCCGGCACCCTGCTCGCCGACACCGTCGAAAGAGGCGGCCGCCTGTTCGCCTTCGGCGCCGGTCACTCCTCGCTCGCCGCCCAGGACGTCGTCTACCGCGCCGGCGGCCTCGCCCTGATGAACCTGCTCGCCGTCCCCGGCGTGGTGGGCGTGGATGTCACCCCCGCCACCCTCGGCTCCGCGCTCGAACGCGTCGACGGGCTGGCGAGCGCCGTCCTCGGCACCTCGCCGCTGCGCTCCGGCGACGCCCTCGTGATCATCTCCCTGTCGGGGCGCAACGCGCTGCCCGTGGAGATGGCCCAGCGCGCCCGCGCCCTCGGCATCACGGTGATCGGCGTGACCTCGGTGGCGTACGCGGCGCAGACCACGTCCCGGCACTCCTCCGGCACCTTCCTGAAGGACCACTGCGACCTGGTCCTCGACTCGAAGATCGCGGTCGGCGACGCGGAGCTCACCCTCGACACCATCCCGGCGCCCTTCGCCCCCGCCTCCACCGTGGTCACCACGGCACTGATGCAGGCCGTCCTGGCCACCACCGCCGCCGCCCTCGCCGACCGCGGCATCGAGCCCCCGCTGCTGCGCTCGGGCAACGTGGACGGCGGCCACGACTGGAACACCCGCGTGATGGACGAGTACGGCGACCGGATCTTCTACCGCCGCTGAGCCTCCCCGGCCGGCACCGCCCCGCCGAGGTCCAGCGCGGCCGCTATCCGCAGCGCCACGTCCTCGGCGTACGACGCGTCGGAGCGCTCGAAGGGGGTGCGGGCGGCGCCGCGCAGGAAGGTCACCACGCCGAGCGTGCGGCCCCGGCTGCGCAGCACCGCGCACAGGGCGTGCACCGCGTCGCCGGGCCACTGCCGGCGCAGCGCCCACTCGCGGGCCAGCTCGGGCGGCACCGACCCGGCCTCCGCGCGCACGCACCCGGTGCGCTCCACGCAGCTCAGCGCCGGATGCCCCGGCTCGTAGCGCACGGGCAGCCCGGCGGCCCCGGTGAGCACGCTCGGGCCCGGCGCCCCGGCGGGTGTGGCGGCGAGCCGTACCAGCCGTACCGCGCCCGCCGGTGCCGCGCCCGGATCGCGCGGGGCGTTCGCGAGCCGGTCGATCAGGGCGTGGTCGGCGAAGCCGGCGAGGGCGTAGTCGAGGTGGACGGTGGCCGCCTCCAGCGGGTCCTCGCACTCGGCGGCGGCGCGCGCCGCGCGGTGCAGCTGCTTGGTGCGGAAGCGCAGCAGCGCGGCCTCCTGCTCGGCCCGCTTTGCCTCGGTGACGTCCGTGAACAGCCAGCCGACCCCGAGCGGCACGGGCTCCTCGGCGAGCGGTGAGGCGAGCGGCAGGAAGGCATTGCGCCAGCAGCGGCGCCGCTCGCCCTCGGCGGCGGTGCGCAGGGTCACCCACACCTCGGCGGGCGCGGGTGGCGCACCCTCGGCGAGCACATGGGTCAGCGCGGCCTCCAGCTCCTCCACGCCCTGCGTGAGCAGCTCGCCGAGCGGACGCCCCAGCGCGGACGTGCGCCCGGTGCCGAGGGCCTTCGCGGCGTGCGCGTTGACGACGGCGGGGCGCAGGTCGGCGTCGACCAGGACGACACCCCACTCGGCGTCCTCGAACAGCGCCTCGCTCAGCGCGATGGACCGCTCCAGGTCGATCTGCGCGTGCACCTCGCTGAAGGCGCAGTACACCCCGGCCGGCTCCCCGTCGGGCCCCCGTACGGCGGCGGACTGGGTGCGTACGAGGACCCGGCCGCCGTCCTTGGTCAGCAGCGCGAACTCGTGCACCTGCCGTCCGTGGGCCCGCATCGCCGAGAGCAGCCGGGCCTGCACCTGGTCGGCGTCGGCGGTGCGCACGGCCCAGCCGGCGAACCCGCGCCGTCCGACCGCCTCCGCGGCGCTCCAGCCGAGGATCCGCTCGGCCTCGCGGTTCCAGTGGGTGATGACGCCGTCCGCGTCGAAGGCGCACAGCGCCGCGTCCATGCCGTCGAGCAGCGCGGCCAGCAGATCCGCGCCGCCGCACTCCCCCGACGCGCCGGGCTCGTCGGGCCCCAGCTCATCGGTGGCCCCACTCCGCCGGGAAGTACTCACCTGGACCCCCTGCACGCTGCGTCGGCGCACGTAAGGCGCCCGTTCCGCTCATTGCCCTCATTCAACTCGAACGTGACGCAGCCCACATCCTGTTCCCCCAAGATGGAGGGAATCAATCCCCGCGTTCCGTGACCAGAAGTCGCAGGTCGACCCATTCGTCCCGCTCTCCGTCCAGCACGTAGCGCTCGACCTCCGCGAAGCCCCGCCGCAGGGCGAACCGCAGCCCGTCCTCGTTCGCCGCCAGGACGCAGGTCTCCACGACGCCCGCTCCCAGCGAGCGGGCCCGGTCCAGCGCGTTCCCGTAGATCACCGTCCCGAACCCCCGGCGCCGGAACTCGGGCAGCACCCGCGCGATCACGGTCGCCACCCGCTCCTTCCCCACCGGCGGCCGCACGGTCGAGCAGCCCACGAGGACGTCCCCGGCGTACGCGTTGTCCAGCAGGTACCGCTGCCTGCGCACCCGCGCCTGCGCCGGTGACATCGCGGCGGGCGGCACCACCGCGTTGTGCACGAGCCGCCACTGCTCCAGCATGGCGTCGCCCTCGACCGGGGCCGTCCGGAGTCCGGGCACACCAGAGAGATCGGAGGGATCGGGGGGATGCGGAAGATCGGTCACAGCCACCAGTCCTACCACCGATGCGGCTCATCCATTCGGGCGAGCCGACGGTGGTCCGGGGGCGTTCCGGGCGCCCCCGGCCGAAGGCGCGGAAAAACAGTTGAGTCCGCTCCGGCCGGTTCCTACGCTGTAGGCACACGGAAGGGAGGTGGTTCGGCGAATGTATGGATACCGGACGCGTGAGGTGGCTGCGGGCTAGCGGCTCGTCACCACGCTCAGTGCGGTGCCGGGCCGGCACGTGAGAGATACGTGCGGCCGGCCCAATCCCAAGCAGTCACCCGACCCGCGGGCTGCCGGTACGTCCGGCCGGCTCCTCTCCGGAGGAACCCAGCCCGCGGGTCGTCTGCGTTTTCGAGGCGGGCCTCAGGGGCTGAGGCGCTCGATCCGCCAGCCGCCGTCGGGGCGGGCGGTGTAGCGCAGGCGGTCGTGCAGGCGGTTCTCCCGGCCCTGCCAGAACTCGATGGTCTGCGGTACGACGCGGAAGCCGCCCCAGTGCGGCGGCACCGGCACCCGTTCGTCCTCGGGGTAGCGGGCCGCCAACTCGGCGTACGCGGCGTCCAGTTCGGCGCGCGAGCCGATCACCGTGGACTGGGCGCTGGCCCAGGCGCCCAGCTGGGAGCCGTGCGGGCGGGTGCGGAAGTAGGCCGCGGTCTCGTCCCGCCCGGTGCGCCGGACCCCGCCCGTGACGATGACCTGCCGGGCCAGCGGATGCCAGGGGAAGAGGAGCGAGGCATGCGGGTTCACCGTCAGGTCCCGGCCCTTGCGGGAGTCGTAGTTCGTGTAGAAGACGAAGCCCTCGGTGTCGAACTGCTTCATCAGCACGGTGCGTGAGCTGGGCCGCCCCTCGGCGTCCGCCGTGGCGACGACCATGGCGTTCGGCTCGTAGAGCGTGCCGTGGAGGGCCGCTCGGGCCGCGTCCTCGAACCAGCGTGCGAACTGGTCCATGGGGTGCGTGGCGAGGTCCTGTTCGGCGAGTCCGTCGGCCCGGTACTGCTTGCGCATCGCGGCGGGGTCGAGGACGGGATCCAGGAGTGGTTCGCGGTCGGTCACGCGGTCATCTTGCCGTATCTCATGGGCCTGGCACCCTCTGTCGTCAAGTCTCTCCCTGCGCGACATACGGGGTTATCGTGCTGGTGCCAGGCCCGTTCGAAACCGCGCCGCCCAGCCGAGGAGCCGCCTGATGTCCGACTTCGTACCCGGACTCGAAGGAGTCGTAGCGTTCGAGACGGAGATCGCCGAACCGGACAAGGAGGGCGGTGCCCTGCGCTACCGGGGCGTCGACATCGAGGACCTGGTCGGCCATGTCTCCTTCGGCAATGTGTGGGGCCTGCTGGTCGACGGCTCCTTCAACCCCGGCCTGCCGCCCGCCGAGCCCTTCCCCATCCCGGTCCACTCCGGCGACATCCGCGTGGACGTCCAGTCCGCGCTCGCCATGCTCGCCCCGGTCTGGGGACTGAAGCCGCTGCTCGACATCGATGTGCGGCAGGCACGCGAGGACCTGGCGCGGGCCGCCGTCATGGCCCTGTCGTACGTCGCCCAGTCCGCGCGCGGGCAGGGCCTGGCGATGGTGCCGCAGCGGGAGATCGACAAGGCCAAGTCGGTCGTGGAGCGGTTCATGATCCGCTGGCGCGGGGAGCCGGACCCCCGGCATGTCGCCGCGGTCGACGCGTACTGGACGTCGGCCGCGGAACACGGCATGAACGCGTCCACGTTCACCGCGCGGGTCATCGCCTCCACCGGCGCGGACGTCGCCGCCGCGCTCTCCGGCGCCGTCGGCGCGATGTCCGGCCCGCTGCACGGGGGCGCGCCCTCGCGGGTGCTCGGGATGATCGAGGAGATCGAGCGCACCGGGGACGCGCAGGGGTATGTGAAGCGGACCCTGGACCGGGGCGAGCGGCTCATGGGGTTCGGGCACCGGGTGTACCGGGCCGAGGACCCGCGGGCGCGGGTGCTGCGGCGCACGGCGCGGGAGTTGGGGGCGCCGCGGTTCGAGGTGGCGGAGGCGCTGGAGAAGGCGGCGCTGGAGGAGCTGCACAACCGCAGGCCGGACCGGGTGCTGGCCACGAACGTGGAGTTCTGGGCGGCGATCATGCTGGACTTCGCGGAGGTGCCGGCGCACATGTTCACGTCGATGTTCACGTGCGCGCGCACGGCGGGCTGGTCGGCGCACATCCTCGAACAGAAGCGGACGGGGCGGTTGGTGCGGCCGACCGCGCGCTATGTGGGGCCGGGGCCGCGGCGGCCGCAGGACATCGAGGGGTACGCGGACATCGCCCGGTAGCGGGGGCGGCCGGGGCGCGTGGACGGCCGCGCCCCGCGCCCCCTCAAGGGCGTCTCCTAGGCCGGGGTCAGCAGATTGCCGTGGTGCCGCTCCGCCACCAGCGGGTGGGCCCGCAGTTTGCCCTTCAGTTCGTTGTAGCCGTACTCGGCGAACAGGGGGTTGGTCGGGTCGGTGGTGATGCCGGGGGCCCGGTTGGCGTGCGGGAAGGGGAGCGGGGCGACCTTTCCGTCCAGGCGGGGGTTGTAGAAGAACGGGATGGAGAAGCGTTCCGTCGCTCCGGGCGGGCTGACCACGCGGTGGTTGGTGGCGAGGAGGTAGCCGTTGGTGGCGACCTCCAGGAGTTCGCCGAGGTTAACGACGAAGGCGTCCTCGAGCGGCGGCACATCGTGGAAGCGGCCGTCCTCGCGCTGGACCTGGAGGCCGCCCACGGAGTCCTGGAGGAGCAGGGTGAGGAAGCCGTAGTCCTTGTGCGCGCCGACGCCCTGGTCCGCGCCGTCGCCCGCGCTGCCGGGGTAGCGGACCAGCTTGAGGTGCGGATGGGCCTGGTCGCCGAAGATCGGGTCGTAGAAGTCGGCGGGGGCGCCGATGGCGGTCAGCAGCTCGTGCAGCAGGCGCTGGGCGACCGCGCTGAGCCGGTCGATCCAGGCGAGGGCCGCGGTGCGCAGCTCGGGCAGGGCGGCCGGCCACTGGTTGGGGCCCTGGAGCCACCAGTACGGCGGCTCGCCGGGACCGGGCACCCGCGCGGGGCGCTCGGCGCCGATGTCGAGCTGGTCGCGCCAGTCGCGGGCGCCGCCGGTGCGCTCGTCGCCGGTGCGCGTATAGCCGCGGAAGTGCGGGGAGTTGACGTTGTCCAGCGCCAGCCGGTCGGCCTCCGGGAGCTCGAAGAAGGCACGCATGGCGCTGGTCAGCGCGTCGGTCTCGGCCCTGGTCACGCCGTGCCCGACCAGCTGGAAGAAGCCGACGTCGTGCGCGGCGCCGTGCAGTTGGGCGTGGAGCAGGTCCCGGCTCCGGGGGCCGCGGTCGGCGGCGGAGAGATCGATGACGGGCAGCTGGTCGTACGACGCGGTCGTCGCGGTGTGCGAGGTCATGGTGTGTCCGCAGGGTGTACGGGGCACGGGCGGCCGCAGGGGTACGCGGCCCCCTGGATGCCGGAAAAGGAAGAGAACGCGGGACGCGGAGCGCGTCGGGGGGCTGGATCAGGCGGCGTGGCGCCGACAGCCCATGCTCGTGACGCGCACGTAGTCCACGTGGCGGCGTCGAACGAGCATCGGAAGCATGCGCCCAGAGTACTGCGCGCACCGCGATAGGGATGTGGCGCGGCTCACTCCACCGCGACGGCCGGACCACCGGCGGGTGCGCTGCCCACGCCGGGCGGACCGGGGGGGGACCGGGCGGACCGAGCGGACCGGGCGGACCGGGCGGACCGAGCGGACCGGGCGAACCGGACGGACCAGGCGGCCGGGCGGCCCAGGCGGAGCAGGAGGCCCAGGCGGATCAAGCGGATCAAGCGGACCAGGCGGCCGGGCGGACCAGGCGGAGCAGGCGGACGGGCGGACCGGGCGACCGGGCGAACCAAGCGGACCGGGCGACCGGGCGAAGCAGGCGGATCGGGCGGCCGGGCGGACCAGGCGGAGCAGGCGGGCCGAGCGGATCCGGCGGCCGGGCGAACCAGGCGGAGCAGGCGGACGGGCGGATCGGGCGGCCGGGCGAACCAGGCGGCCGGGCGGACCAGGCGAAGCAGGCGGCCGGGCGGACCAGGCGAAGCAGGCGGCCGGGCGGAGCAGGCGGCCGGGCGGACCAGACGGACCAGACGGACCAGGCGGCCGGGCGGACCGGGTCGGGCGGGCGGATCGGGTCGGGCGGCTCAGTCGAGTGAGGTCGCCAGCAGGGCCGCCCACTGGGCCACGACGCGTTCGCGGCGGGCCGTGTCGTCGGTGAGGACGTTGGCGAGGCCGAGCCCGCGGGCCATGTCGAGGAGGCCCTGGACGGTCTCGCGGACGCCGGGCCGGGACTCGTCGGCGCGCAGGAGGTCCACGGCGATGCGATGGGTCTCGCGGCCGACGCGGGCCTCCAACTCGGTGACCCGGCCGCGCAGTTGCTCCTCGTTGGAGGCGGCCACCCACAGTTGGAGGGCGGCCCGGAAGAGGGGGCCGGTGTAGAGGTCGACCAGGGCGGTGACGACGGCCCGGCGATCGCCCTGCGCGCCATCCGGGAACAGTTCGCGCAGCGCGCTGGAGCGTTCCTCGGCGACGTACTCGACGGCCGCGGTGAACAGGTCCTCACGGGTCGGGAAGTGGTGCTGGGCGGCGCCCCGTGAGACGCCGGCGCGTTCGGCGACGACGGCCACCGTGGAGCCCGCCCAGCCGTGTTCGGCGAGACAGGCGACGGCGGCCTCCAGCAGCCGCTGCCGGGTGGCCCGGCTGCGGTCCTGCTTGGGCCGCCGGTCGCGGTCCGCCCGTGGCCCGCGGGCGTGGTCCGCCGTCGTACTCATCTGGTCACACCGTCCATGCCGGATCCCGTTTCTCCAGGAAGGCCGTCATCCCCTCCCGTGCCTGGTCGGAGGCGAACAGGCGGGCCGAGAGCGCGGTCAGGGCGGCCGCGTCCCGGTCGAATGTTTCCAGCACCCTAGCCGTGAGCAGCCGTTTCGTCTCCGCCAGGGCCTCGGGAGCGGAGCGGCGCAGCCCGTCGAGGGCGGGCGCGAGGGCCTCGTCCACGTCCTCGGCGGCGGCCGTGAGCAGTCCGGTGCGCACGGCCTCCGCGGGGCCGAAGCGCTCGCCGGTGAGGTAGTAGCGGGCCAGGGCGCGCGGATCGGCGCGCTCCAGCAGCGGCAGCGAGATCACCGCGGGGGCCACCCCGATGCGCACCTCGGTGAAGGCGAAGGTGGCCGCCGCGCCGGCGAAGGCCAGGTCACACGCGGCGAGCAGGCCGAGGCCGCCCGCGCGGACGTGCCCGGTGACCCGGCCGAGGACCGGCTTGGGCAGCTCGACGAGCCGGCGCAGCAGGGCGACCAGCGCGTCCGGGTGCGGCGGTTCGCGCAGGTCCGCGCCGGCCGAGAAGGTGGTGCCGGTGTGGGTGAGGACGACGGCCCGCACGTCCGGGTCCGCCCCGCACTCGGCCAGCGCGCCGTCGAGGGCGTCGACGAGGCTCGCGGACAGCGCGTTGCGGGTGCCGGTGGAATCCAGGCTGAGGGTCTCGACGCCGCGCGTGCGCGCCCGTCCGATGGCCGTGGTCATATGCGCTCCCTGTGCTGGCGTCGCAGGATCACTGTGCAGCCGCGGCTCAGTACGACTTGGGCAGGCCCAGGCTCTGGTGGGAGACGTAGTTGAGGATCATCTCCCGGCTCACCGGGGCGATCCGGGCCACGCGCGCGGCCGTGATCAGCGAGGCGAGCCCGTACTCGCGGGTGAGGCCGTTGCCGCCGAGGGTGTGCACGGCTTGGTCGACGGCCCGCACACACGCCTCCCCGGCCGCGTACTTGGCCATGTTGGCGGCCTCGCCCGCGCCGATGTCGTCGCCCGCGTCGTAGAGGTGGGCCGCCTTCTGCATCATCAGCCGGGCCAGTTCCAGGTCGATGTGCGCCTGCGCGAGGGGGTGGGCTATCGCCTGGTGGGCGCCGATGGGTGTCTTCCAGACGGTGCGGTCGCGGGCGTACTCGATGGCCCGGCCGAGCGCGTACCGGCCCATCCCGATGGCGAACGCGGCCGTCATGACGCGCTCCGGGTTGAGCCCCGCGAACAGCTGGAGCAGCCCGGCGTCCTCGTCGCCGACGAGCGCGTCGGCGGGCAGCCGTACGTCGTCCAGGACCAGCTCGAACTGCTTCTCGGCGGCCTTGAGTTCCATGTCGATCGGCCGTTTCCGGAAGCCGGGCGCGTCCGTCGGCACGATGAAGAGGCAGGGCTTGAGGCGGCCGGTGCGGGCGTCCTCGGTGCGGCCGACGATCAGCACCGCGTCGGCCATGTCCACGCCGGAGATGAACACCTTGCGGCCGGTGAGCAGCCAGTCCGCGCCGTCGCGGCGGGCGGTGGTGGTGATGCGGTGGCTGTTGGAGCCGGCGTCGGGTTCGGTGATGCCGAAGGCCATGAGCCTGGTGCCGTCGGCGAGGCCGGGGAGCCAGGCGCATTTCTGCGCGTCGGTGCCGAAGCGGGCGATCACGGTGCCGCAGATGGCGGGGGACACGACGAGCATCAGGAGCGGGGAACCGGCGGCCCCCAACTCCTCCAGCACGATGGAGAGTTCGGAGATACCGCCGCCTCCGCCGCCGTACGCCTCCGGCAGGTTGACGCCGAGATAGCCCAGCTTCCCGGCCTCCGACCAGAGTTCGGTGAGGGGTTTGCCTTCGGCGAGGGTGCGGGTGAGGTAGTCGCGGCCGTAGCGGGTGCCGAGGGCGGATACGGCGGCTCGGAGTGCCTTGTGCTCTTCGGATTCGATGAGCGTGGTCATTCGATTCCTCCGGGTGCGGGTTGTGTGTGGTTGCTCGCGCTCACGCGGCGGTAGCCGCACGTCGATACGGCCCCGCGCTCCTCAGGCCGGCCGCACCACTGCCAGCAACAGGCCGGGCTCCACCTGTTGTCCCGGCTTGGCGTGCAGCGCGGTCAGGGTTCCTGCGGCGGGGGCCGAGATCCGGTGCTGCATCTTCATCGCCTCCAGCCAGATCAGGGGCTGCCCGGCGGTGACCGCCGCGCCCTCTGCCAGGCCCTCGGCGACACGGACGACCGTGCCGGGCATCGGCGCCACCAGGGAGCCCGGAGCGAGCTGGGCGGTGGGATCGGGAAAGCGGGGCAGCGCGATCAGCCGCTCGGCGTTGACGTACACCTCGTCGCCATACCGCGCCACCGCGAACGTCCGCCGTACGCCGTCCACTTCGAGGACGACCGTGTCCGCGTCGGCGCGCACGACCCGTACCCCGTCGGCGTCGAGGCCCCGCCGCGTGTGCCGGTACCGCGCCTCAACCTCCTCCCCCGCCACCGCGTACCGCTTGACCTGGTCCTGCGACGGCACGTTGCGCCAGCCGCCGAAGCGGGAGCGGCCGTGGGCGTCGGCGAGGGCGGCGGCGAGCGGGGCGAGGGGGTCGGGGGCGGGCGCCGTGAGGGCGGGGAGGTGGCGGTCGTAGAAGCCGGTGTCCATGCGGGCGGAGGTGAACTCCTCATGGCGCAGGGAGCGCACGAGCAGGTCGCGGTTGGTGGCGGGGCCGTGGATCACCGCCGCTTCCAGGGCGCCCGCGAGCCGGCGGACCGCCTCCGTCCGGGTCGGGGCGTGGGCGACGAGCTTGGCGAGCATCGGGTCGTAGTGGACGCCGATGGGGTCGCCGTCGGTGTACCCGGTGTCGAGGCGGACGCCGGGCGGGGCGGCGAGCCGGTGCAGGGTGCCGGTCTGCGGGGCCCAGTCGCGGGCGGGGTCCTCGGCGTACAGGCGGACCTCGATCGCGTGGCCGCGCGGGCTCGGCGGGTCCGGCTCCAGGGCGTGGCCCTCGGCGACACGGAGCTGCTCGGCGACGAGGTCGAGCCCGAACACCGCCTCCGTCACCGGGTGTTCGACCTGGAGGCGGGTGTTCATCTCCAGGAAGTGCGCGCGGCCGTCGGCGACCAGGAACTCGACGGTGCCCGCGCCGACGTAGGAGACGGCCCGTGCGGCCCGTACCGCCAGCGTCCGCAGCTCCTGTGCCAGGCGCTCGGGCAGGCCGGGCGCCGGGGCCTCCTCGATCACCTTCTGGTGGCGGCGCTGGAGGGAGCAGTCGCGGGTGCCGAGCGGCCAGACGGTGCCGTGGGTGTCGGCGAGGATCTGCGCCTCGACGTGGCGGCCGTTCTCGAGGTACGGCTCCACGAACACCTCGCCGTCCCCGAAGGCGCTCGCGGCCTCGGCGCGCGCCCCTTCCAGGGCGTCCCGGAGCTCGTCCAGGCGGCGCACGATCCGCATCCCGCGCCCCCCGCCGCCCGCCGCCGCCTTCACCAGCACCGGCAGGTCCCCCTCGGTGACCTCCCCCAGGGGTTCCAGGCCCATCAGCCGCTTGGCGCGCGTCTTGGAGGCCATGGCCTCGATGGCCTCGGGGGACGGCCCGATCCAGGTCAGCCCGGCGTCCAGGACCGCGCGGGCGAAGTCCGGGTTCTCGGAGAGGAAGCCGTAGCCGGGGTGCACGGCGTCCGCGCCGGCGGCGAGGGCGGCCTTGACGATCAGGTCGCCGCGCAGATAGGTGTCGGCGGGCGCCGCGCCCGGCAGTCGTACCGCCGCGTCCGCCCGGCGGGTGTGCAGCGCGTTCGCGTCGGCGTCCGAGTACACGGCGACCGTACGAATGCCCAGGTCGGCGCAGGTGCGGAAGATGCGGCAGGCGATCTCGCCGCGGTTGGCGACCAGCAGTGTCTCGATCATGGACCTCACATCCGGAAGACGCCGAAGCCGCCGCGCGCGCCCTCGCAGGGGGCGGTGTGGATCGCGGAGAGGCACAGGCCGAGGACGGTGCGGGTGTCGCGCGGGTCGATGACGCCGTCGTCGTACAACCGCCCGGACAGGAACATCGGCAGCGACTCGGACTCGATCTGCTGCTCCACCATGGCGCGCAGGGCGGCGTCCGCGTCCTCGTCGTAGGGCTGTCCCTTGGCTGCCGCCGACTGCCGGGCGACGATCGACAGCACGCCCGCGAGCTGCTGCGGCCCCATGACGGCGGACTTGGCGCTGGGCCAGGCGAACAGGAAGCGCGGGTCGTAGGCGCGGCCGCACATCCCGTAGTGGCCGGCCCCGTAGGAGGCACCCATGAGGACGGACAGGTGCGGAACGCGGGAGTTGGACACCGCGTTGATCATCATCGCGCCGTGTTTGATGATCCCGCCCTGCTCGTACTCCCGGCCGACCATGTAGCCGGTGGTGTTGTGCAGGAAGACCAGCGGGATGTCGCGCTGGTTGGCGAGCTGGATGAACTGGGCGGCCTTCTGCGACTCCGCGCTGAACAGCACCCCTTGCGCGTTGGCGAGGATGCCGACGGGGTAGCCGTGCAGGGCCGCCCAGCCGGTCACCAGGCTGGTGCCGTACAGCGGTTTGAACTCGTCGAAGTCGGAGCCGTCCACGATCCGGGCGACGACCTCGCGCGGATCGAAGGGGATCTTGAGGTCGCCGGGGACGATGCCGAGCAGTTCCTCCGGGTCGTACTTCGGGGGCTCGGCCGGGCCCGGATCGGGGTGCGCCTTGCGGTGGTTGAGCCGCGCGATCACCCGCCGCGCCTGCCGCAGGGCGTCCCGCTCGTCCACGGCGAAGTAGTCGGCGAGCCCGGAGACGCGGGCGTGCATCTCGGCGCCGCCCAGCGACTCGTCGTCGCTCTCCTCGCCGGTGGCCATCTTCACCAGCGGCGGGCCGCCGAGGAACACCTTCGCCCGCTCCTTGACCATGATCACGTGATCGGACATGCCGGGTATGTAGGCGCCGCCGGCCGTGGAGTTGCCGAAGACGACGGCCACGGTCGGGATGCCGGCGGCCGAAAGCCGGGTGAGATCACGGAAGATGGCGCCGCCGGGGATGAATATCTCCTTCTGCGAGGGCAGATCGGCGCCGCCCGACTCCACCAGGCTGACGCAGGGCAGCCGGTTGGCGAGCGCGATGTCGTTGGCGCGCAGGGCCTTCTTCAGGCTCCAGGGATTGCTGGCGCCGCCGCGCACGGTCGGGTCGTTGGCGGTGATCAGGCACTCCACGCCCGCGACCACGCCGATGCCGGTGACGAGCGAGGCGCCGACGGCGTACTCGCTGCCCCAGGCGGCCAGCGGGGACAGCTCCAGGAACGGGGTGTCCGGGTCGAGCAGCAGCTCGATGCGCTCGCGGGCGAGCAACTTGCCGCGCCCCCGGTGCCGTTGGACGTATTTCTCGCCGCCTCCCGCGAGCGCCTTGGCGTGCTCGTCCGCCAGTTCGGCGAGTTTGCCGAGCATGGCCTCGCGGTGGGCGGTGTAGTCGGGGTGGTGGGTGTCCAGGGCCGTGTCGAGGACGGTCACAGCAGGGCCTCCGGGATGTCCAGGTGGCGGGAGCGCAGCCATTCGCCGAGGGCCTTGGCCTGCGGGTCGAAGCGGTGCCGGGAGGCGACGCCGGCGCCGAGGATGCCGGTGACGACGAAGTTCAGGGCGCGCAGTTCGGGCAGGACGTGGCGGGTGACCGGCAGGTCGCGGCTCTCGGGGATCAGCTCCCGGAACCGGTCGGCTGTCAGCTCGTGCGCGAGCCACCGCCACGCCTCGTCGGTACGGGCCCACACCCCGACGTTGGCGTTCCCGCCCTTGTCCCCGCTGCGGGCGCCGGCGACCAGCCCGAGGGGGGCGCGGCGGGTGGCCCCTGGGGGGAGCGGGTCGGGCAGGTCAGGGGGCGGTGTCTCCGCCAGGGGGCGGGTCTCCGGGGGCGGGGGGACCCGTACGGGGCTCCCGTCGGGGAGTACGGCCGTGTGGACCACGCCCTCCTGAGGCACGTACGCGTCCTCGGAGATCCCGTAGGGGTCGCCCTTGCCGGGCGGGGCGAGCACATGGAAACCGGGGTAACTGGCGAGCGCCAGCTCGATGGCCGCCCCGCTGAGCGCCCGTCCGACCACCCGCTGGTCCGGATCCCGTACGACGAGCCGCAGCAGGGCGCTGGCAGTCTCCTCGGTGCCGGCGTCCGGGCGGTCGGTGCGGACAAGCTCCCAACTGACCTGGGCGGGAGGCGCCTTCGCCATCTCGGGCGCCAACTGCTCCTTGACGAGGGTGGCCTTGGCCTCGATGTCGAGCCCGGTGAGCACGAAGACGACCTCGTTGCGGAAGCCCCCGAGCTTGCTGAGCCCCACCTTCAGGGTCGGCGGGGGCGCTTCCCCGTGCACCCCTTCGATCCGCACCCGGTCGGGCCCGTCCTGGCCGATCCGGACGCTGTCGAGCCGGGCGGTGACATCGGGTCCGGCGTACCGGGCGCCCCCGGTCTCGTACAGCAGCTGCGCGGTGACCGTGCCGACGTCCACGAAACCGCCGGTGCCGGGGTGCTTGGTGATGACGCTGCTGCCGTCGGCGTGGATCTCGGCGAGCGGGAAGCCGGGCCGTCGTACGTCACCCTCCCGGAAGAACGCGTAGTTCCCGCCGGTGGCCTGCGTCCCGCACTCCAGCACGTGCCCGGCGATCACGGCCCCGGCGAGCTTGTCGAACTCCCCCTGCTCCCAGCCGAAATGGGCGGCGGCGGGCCCGGTGACGAGGGCCGCGTCGGTCACCCGCCCGGTGACGACGATGTCCGCGCCGGCCCGCAGACACGCGGCGATGCCGAACCCGCCGAGGTAGGCGTGGGCGGCGAGGGTGCCGGGGTGACCGGCGGTCAGGTCGTCGCCCTCGACATGGGCGACGCGCAGGGGTATGCCGAGCCGGTCGCCCAACTCGCGTATGTGAGCGGCGAGTCCGGCGGGGTTGAGCCCGCCCGCGTTGGCGACGATCCGCACCCGGCGCTCCCGGACCAGGCCGAGGCACTCCTCAAGCTGGCGCGGGAAGGTGCGGGCGTATCCGGCGCCGGGGTCCTTCAGCCGGTCGCGGGCGAGGATCAGCATGGTGAGTTCGGCGAGGTAGTCACCGGTGAGGACGTCGAGTTCGCCGCCGGTGAGCATCTCGCGCAGGGCGTCGAAGCGGTCGCCGTAGAAGCCGGAGAAGTTGCCTATGCGCAGGGGGGTCACCGGCCGGATCCCTCCGCCGGGCCGTCCGATCCCTTCGCCGGGCCATCGGCCGTCTTCGGCTTCCGGCCGCTGCCCGGTGGGCCCGCGAACGCCTGGGCGATGTCCAGCCAGCGGTCCGCGTCCGGGCCCTCGGCGGTCAGGGCGAGGTCGTCGCGGTGGGCGCGCTGGGTGACGAGGAGGCAGAAGTCGAGGGCCGGTCCGGTGACGCGTTGCGGGGCGTCTTCGGGGCCGTAGCCCCACACCGCGCCGCTGGGGGCGGTGAGCAGGACGCGGAACTCCTCGGCGGGCGGGGTCAGACCGTGGACCGTGTAGGCGAAGTCCCGTGTGCGGACGCCGAGTCGGGCGATATGGGCGAGGCGGTCGGTCGGGACGGGCGTGACGCCGAGCGCGTCGGCGACGTCCAGGCCGTGTGCCCAGGTCTCCATCAGGCGGGCGGTGGCCATGGAGGCGACGGCCATGGGCGGCCCGAACCAGGGGAAACGGGCGCCGGGTTCGGCCGCGCGCAGGGCCAGGTCGAGGGCGTCGCGCCCGGACCGCCAGGCCGCGAGGAGTTCCGCGGGCGGCAGCCCGGCGCTCTCCTTGGCGCCCTCGTCCACGAAGGAGTCGCCGTGTGCGAGGGCCTTCGCGGCCAGCGCGCGGAACGCGTCCGGGTCGGTGACGGCGGCCAGCGCCGCGCGGTCGGTCCAGGCGAGGTGGGCGATCTGGTGGGCGACGGTCCAGCCGGGCGCGGGGGTGGCGAGCGCCCACTGCTCGGGCGTCAACCGGGCGACGAGCCGGTCCAGTTCGTCGCTCTCGGCACGCAGGTCGTCGATGACGGGCGTCGGGTCGGCCATGAGGGGAGCATGGCAGTGAGGGTGGAAACAATCAAGCGTGCTTGCATGATTCATTGCGCCGACCTTGCCCGGCCGGAGTCGGGGCCACGGTCAGGGTCGGGGGTGGGGTGGACTCAGGGTGGCCGGGGTGGTCTGAGGGTGGCCGGGTGGGCTGAGGGGGCGCGGCTCAGGGGCGCGTCCGGGGTCAGCCCAGGAGTGAGGCGAGGGTCCCGGCGAAGGAGTCCGCGGAGTACTCGGCGTGCTCGCGGATCCGGTCGGCCACGGCGGCCGCTCCCCCGCCCTCCACGAGCCGGACGATCCGCTCGGCCCGCCGCTCGTGCCCCTCGGGGCTGTCGGCGACGGCCGGAAGGTAGAAGTCGGCCGCGTCGTACGCCATGTGCAGCACGTGCTTCTTCACGTCGCTGAGCGTCAGGTAGTCGCGGTCGGTCGTCGGCACCGGCTCGGGCCTGCCGACGCAGACCACCGGGGTGCCGGCGCCCCAGGCGTTGACGCACAGGTGGTAGGTGTCGGTGATGACGAGGCGGTAGCGGGGCAGGACGCCGAGCAGATCGCCGACGGTGGGGTCACCGGGGCGGACCGGGAGGTGGCCGACCCGCTGCGGGACGTCCCCCTCGAACCAGGGGAGCCATTCCAGGGGCGCGCCCAGCCGCTCCGCGAGCCCCTGACAGAAGCCGGGCAGCCAGTCGGGGATCTTCGTCCGGGCGCCGAGGAACACCCCGATCGCGCCCCCCTCCGGAAGATCCTGGGACCAGGGCGTGACCGGGAGGCAGTCGAGGTCGCCGGGACGGTTCAGCAGGGCCGCGTCGGAGCCGAAGTGGTCGGTCGTACGGTCCCCGCGCAGGTGCCCGAGCTTGGCCGCCGACAGCGGATCGCGCACCCAGATCCGGCGGCTGCGCGTCATCAGCCGCGTGAACAGGGGCCCGTACTCCTTGTCCTCGTAGTCCGACTGCGTGTTGTGCAGGATCGTGCCGCCGTAGCCGAGGGTGCGGTCGAGCAGGCCGTCCGGCTGGTCGGCGAGGAGCAGGGTCCGGTTGAGCAGGGCGCGGGCGGCGCCCCGGTCCTTCACGAGCCCGTAGTCGAGGAGCCGGTTGGAGGCGTCCTGGGTGAGGTAGTGCCGGGCGTGCAGGAAATCGCCCCAGAAGACGACGGCGTCGTGCTCGCGCAGGCTGTCCACCTCGTCGATCAACGACCGGAACCGGAAGGGCAGTTCCGCCCCGCGCACGCCCTCCCGCAGGCCCCGCAGCGGCACGGTCTGCGGCAGGTGCAGCGTGTACCAGCTCGCCTCGAAGCCGCCCCCCATCCGCCGCCGCATCGCCTCGAAGGCCAGGTCGACGGTCAGCATCCCGGTGTTGCGGTAGCCGATATTGGGCGCGGTGATGACGGCGACACGTGCCATGCGTTCCTGTTCCCCTGCCTGTTGCCGACGCCTCATTCGACGCCACGGACCCCTTCCCGCCAACGTACACAGCGCCACCGCCCCCGGCCCGGCCCACCCCCGCCCCTTCGGGCCGACCCGCCACGGGGAAATCCGGGCCAGGGACGGCCCTACGCGTCCGGCACCGGCGTCCTGGCCCGGCCCACCTGGGTGCGCACCGCGCCGATGGTCGCCGCGATGACCAGGGCGATCGCGATGATCTCGCGGGCGGAGAGGGACTGGCCGAGGATGAGGAAACCGGCGGTGGCGGCGAGGGCCGGTTCCAGGCTCATCAGGATGGCGAAGGTGGCGGCGGGCAGCTTGCGCAGGGCGAGGAGTTCGAGGGTGTAGGGCAGCACCGAGGAGAGCACGGCCACCGCCGCGCCCAGGCCGAGGGTGGTGGGGACGAGGAGACGGTCGCCGGAGGAGGCGATGCCGAGCGGCAGCACCAGCAGCGCCGCGACCGCCATGGCCAGCGCCAGCCCGTCCGCCTGCGGGAAACGCCGGCCGGTGCGCGCGCTGAAGACGATGTACGCCGCCCACATCGCGCCCGCGCCCAGCGCGAAGCCCACCCCCGCCGGGTCCACCCCGCTGAAGCCCCCGCCGCCGAGCAGGAACACGCCGCCCAGCGCGAGCGCCGCCCACACGACGTTGATCAGGCGGCGGGAGGCCACGACCGAGAGGGCGAGCGGTCCGAGCACCTCCAGGGTGACGGCGGGGCCGAGCGGGATACGGGCCACGGCCTCGTAGAACAGGCTGTTCATGGCGCCCAGGGCGAGACCGAAGACGATCACCGTGCCCCAGTCGGCACGCGAGTGGCCGCGCAGCCGGGGCCGGCAGAACAGCAGCAGCACCACCGCCGCCGCGACAAGCCGGAGCGTCACCACGCCCAGCGCGCCCGCCCTCGGCATCAGCGTCACCGCGAGGGCCCCGCCGAACTGCACCGACACCCCGCCGGCCAGCACCAGCCCCACCGGTCCGAGCGAGCCGAGTCGGCCCGGAGTCCCCGGCGGGCCGGGCGCCGTCGCGGACGAACGGGAAGTGGCGCTTGAGGTGTTGACGGTGCTCACGACGGTCCCGGTGCTCGACTCAGATCATGTACAGCTCCCTGTACTACCCGGTCCAGGGTAGTGGACCCCGTCAGGAGTGTGAACCTCTTTTGGCACTGTCCTGGATGCTGAGATACGCCCCTCTCGCATCGCGGGCGCCCCCGCCGCCGCCTCCCTCAGCGGCGCGCCATGTACAGGTCGAACGCCTTGTGCAGCAGGCGGTTCAGCGGGAAGTCCCACTCGCCCGCGTACTCCACCGCCCCGCCGCCCGCGCCCACCTTGAAGCGGAGCAGTCCGAGGAGGTGGTTGGACTCCTCCAGGGTGTCCGTGATGCCCCGGAAGTCGTAGACATGGGCGCCCAGCTCATGGGCGTCGCACATCATCCGCCACTGCATCGCGTTGTTGGGCTGCACCTCCCGTCTGCGGCTGGTGGAGGCGCCGTACGAGTACCAGACGTGTCCGCCGACGATCAGCATCGTGGCCGCGGCGAGCACTTCGCCGTCGTGCTGCGCGAGGTACAGCCGCATCCGGTCCGGGTCCTCGGCGGTCAGCGCCGTCCACATCCGCTGGAAGTACGGCAGCGGGCGGGGGATGAAACGGTCCCGCTCCGCCGTCTCCGCGTACAGCTCGTAGAAGGCCGGCAGATCCTCGTAGTCCCCCCGTACGACCTTCACCCCCGCCTTCTCGGCCTTCTTGATGTTGCGCCGCCACTGCTGGTTGAGCCCGCGCTGGATGTCCTCCAGCGACCGCCCGGCATACGGCACCTGGCAGACGTACCGGGGCTGCCCCGCGGCGAAGCCGTCCTCGCCGCCGGGCTCGGTCTGCCGCCAGCCCATGCGGCGCAGCCGGTCGACGAGGGCGCGCGCCCCCGGCTCCTCGGAGGTCGGCGGCGCGTCCCGCAGCCGGTGCGCGTCCGGGTCGGCGATGGCGGCCTTGACCGCCTCGGGGCTCCACCGCCGCACCACCACGGGCGGCCCCATCTTCACCGAGAAGGCGCCCAGCCGCTTGAGGTGGGCCAGCATCGGGTCCAGCCAGCGCTCCAGGTCGGGCGCGTCCCAGTCGATGACCGGGCCCTCGGGTAGGTACGCCAGGTAGCGCTTCACCCTGGGCAGCGGCCGCAGCAGCGCCAGCCCGACCCCGACGAGCCGCCCGTCCGCCTCGAACCACCCCAGGCTCTCCGCCCGCCAGTCCGGCTTCACATCCCCCCAGGACGGCAGCTGGAGATGGCTGACCGAGGGGCGGGCCGCCACGAAGGCGAGGTGTTCGGCCCGGCTGACCGGACGGACGGCGAGGCTCATACGCGTGGCTCCTTCACGGCTCGCTGATCACTCGACCTATCGAAGCAGTGCCTTCCGCCGTCGGCCCGTCATTCCCCTCCGTCCCGCTCGTGTCCCGCTCCGGCGCCTCCGCTCGTGTCCCGCTCCAGCGCTTCGGCCAGCACCTCCGCCAGGTGCCGTCCCCGCACTCCGCCCAGTTGCTCCAGCTGGGTGCGGCAGGAGTAGCCGTCGGCCAGGACCACGGTGTCCGCGGCCGCCTCCCGTATCGAGGGCAGCAACCGCTCCTCCGCGCAGGCCCTGGAGACCTCGAAGTGGCCCTTCTCGAAGCCGAAGTTGCCGGCCAGGCCGCAGCAGCCGCCGGAGAGTTCCCCGGTGAGGCCGGCCGACTCGCGCAGCCGGCGGTCCGGGGCGTCGCCGAGCACCGCGTGCTGGTGGCAGTGGGTCTGACCGGCGACGGGCCGGTCCACGGCGGGCGGGGCCCACCGCGGGGCGTGCCGCTCCAGGGCCTCGGCGAAGGTGAGCACGGCGGCGGCGAGCCGGGGCGCGCGCGGGTCGTCGCCCAGGAGTTCCGGCAGGTCGGTGCGGAGGGCGGCCGCGCAGCTCGGTTCCAGCACGACGACCGGGACGCCCGCGCGCAGCACCGGCTCCATCAGGTCGAGCGTGCGGCGCAGCACCGCGCGGGCGCGGTCGAGCTGGCCGGTGGAGAGGTAGGTCAGGCCGCAGCAGACGCGGGCACGGCGGGCGGGGAGGAGGGAAGGGGCGGCGGCAGCCAGGGGGTTGAGGGCCGGAGGGGTGGGGGCCGGGGGGTTGGGGGCCGGGGTCCGGCGCGGCAGGCGGGTCGGTGGGAGGGTCACCCGGAGGCCGGCGGCCTCCAGGACGCGGACGGCCGCGCGGCCGACCGAGGGGGACAGATGCTCGGTGAAGGTGTCCGGCCAGAGAACGACCAGGTCGCCGGCGCCCTGGGCACGCGCGGGCTTCCGGCGCCGCCACCAGCCGGTGAAGGTCCGCGGGGCGAGCCGGGGCAGCCGCCGCTCGGGCGCGATCCCGGCCAGGCGTTTCGCGGCGGCGGCCAGGGGCGGGACGGCGGCGAGCGCGTTGAGCAGCGGAGCCGTACGGGTGCGGGCGGTCCAGCGCAGCCACTCGGGCAGGCGGCCCATGCTGTGGTGGGCGGCGGGGCGGCGGCGGTCCGCGTAGTGGTGGTGCAGGAACTCGGCCTTGTAGGTGGCCATGTCGACGCCGACCGGGCAGTCCGTGCGGCAGCCCTTGCAGGCGAGGCAGAGGTCGAGGGCGTCACGGACCTCGGTGGAGCGCCAGCCGTCGGTGATCAGCTCCCCCGCCAGCATCTCGTGCAGCAGCCGGGCCCGGCCGCGGGTGGAGTGCTCCTCCTCGCCGGTCGCCCGGAAGGACGGGCACATCACGGCGGGGCCGTCCGCCGAGGTCGTACGGCACTTGGCCACACCGACGCAGCGGCGGACGGCCGCGCGGAAGTCGCCGCCGTCGGCCGGGTAGCCGAAGGCCACGTCCACCGGCCCGGCGGGCAGCACGGAGAAGCGGAGGTTGCCGTCGAGCGGGGCGGGGCGGACCAGCATGCCGGGGTTGAGCAGGTCGTCCGGGTCCCAGAGGGTCTTGGCGCGCTCGAACAGCCGGACCGTCTCGGCGCCGTACATCCGGGGCAGCAGTTCCGCACGGGCCTGGCCGTCGCCGTGCTCCCCGGACAGCGAGCCGCCGTGGGCCACCACCAGGTCGGCCAGTTCCTCCGAGAAGCGCCTAAAGCGGCCGATGCCGGGCGGGGTGAGCAGGTCGAAGTCGATGCGGACGTGGATGCAGCCGTCGCCGAAGTGGCCGTACGGAGTGCCGCGCAGGCCGTGGGAGGAGAGCAGGGCGCGGAAGTCGCGCAGATAGGCGCCGAGCCGGGCGGGCGGCACCGCGCAGTCCTCCCAGCCGGGCCAGGCCTCGGAGCCGTCCGGCATCCGTGTCGCCGTACCGCTCGCGTCCTCGCGGATGCGCCACAGGGCCCGCTGGGCGGCGGACTCGGTCACCACGAGGGCGTCCACGACATCGGCGGCCCGCACGATCTCCTCCGCGCGCGCACGGGCCTCCGCCGGCGACCCTCCGCCCGTCTCCACGAACAGCCAGGCGCCGCCCCTGGGCAGTCCGGTCCCCGCGGGCACCAGGTCGGCGGCCATGCCCTCCACCGTCAGCGGCCCGTACGGCAGGAGGCCGGCGGCGGCCTCGGCGGCGGCGCTCTCGTCGCCGTACCCCAGCACCGCCAGGGCGCGGGCGGGTGGGGCCTCGACCAGGCGCACCACCGCCTCGGTGAGGACGCCGAGGGTGCCCTCGGAGCCGCAGAAGGAGCGGGCCACGTCGGCGCCCCGCTCCGGCAGCAGCGCGTCCAGTGCGTATCCGGAGATGCGGCGGGGCAGGTCCGGGAAGCCGGTGCGCAGCCGGGCCGACTCGCCCTGCGCCAGCTCCCGCAGCCCCTCGGGGGCGCCGGCCCACCCCGGCCCGAGCCGCAGCCGCCGGCCGCGCGCGGTGAGCACCTCCAGCTCCGCGATGTTGTCGGCGGTCGTCCCCCAGGCCACCGAGTGGGAGCCGCAGGAGTTGTTGCCGATCATTCCGCCGAGGGTGCAGCGGCTGTGCGTGGACGGGTCGGGGCCGAAGCGCAGGCCGTGCGGGGCGGCGGCACGCTGGAGGGTGTCGAGGACCAGGCCGGGCTGCACGACGGCCGTGCGCGTGCCGGGGTCCAGCTCCAGCAGGCGGTCCATATGCCGGGTGAAATCGAGTACGACCCCGGTCCCCGTGGCCTGCCCGGCGATCGACGTGCCCCCGCCGCGGGCGACCACCGGCACGCCGCGTGCCCGGCACACCTCCAGCGCCGCCGCCACGTCCTCGGCGTCCCGCGGGGCGACGACTCCCGCGGGGACGCGCCGGTAGTTGGAGGCGTCCATGGTCATGAGCGCGCGGGCGGTGGCGTCGAAGCGGACGTCGCCGCGGAGGCGTGCGCGCAGGTCGGCTTCGAGGGCGGAGAGGGCCGAGGGGTCCGAGAAGTCCGCGGGGCGCGTGGAGTGCGTGGAGTGTGCGGGGTGTGCGGGGTGTGCGGGGTGCGAGGGGCCCGTCCCATCCGTGTGGTCCGTCATGCGTTCAGGATGCATCCGATCACCGACCGTCACCGAAAGTTATCCACAACCCCGCCTTGATCGTCGTACAAGCCCACCCATGATCGTCGTACGACATGACAAGTCAGTCTCCTGATGCCCTTGTCTCATCCGACGGACACGGTTCCGTCCCGTTTCGCCCACCCGATACCCTCCGAGTCGTGGCCGACATCCAGATTCCCGCTGACATCAAGCCCGCCGACGGACGTTTCGGCGCGGGCCCCTCCAAGGTGCGGACCGAGGCGCTCGACGCCCTCGCCGCCACCGGAAGCTCCCTGCTCGGTACCTCCCACCGCCAGGCGCCCGTCAAGAACCTGGTCGGTAAGGTCCGCGAGGGGATCTCCGAGCTGTTCTCCCTTCCCGATGGCTACGAGGTCGTCCTCGGCAACGGCGGCTCCACCGCCTTCTGGGACATCGCCACCCACGGGCTGATCGAGAACAAGTCCCAGCACCTCAGCTTCGGCGAGTTCTCCTCCAAGTTCGCCAAGGCCGCGAAGCTCGCGCCCTGGCTGGCCGAGCCGACGGTGATCGCCACCGATCCGGGCACCCACCCCGAGGCGCGGGCCGAGGCGGGCGTCGACGTGTACGCCTTCACCCACAACGAGACGTCCACCGGTGTCGCCATGCCCATCCAGCGGGTGGCCGGCGCCGACGAGGGTTCCCTCGTGCTGGTGGACGCGACCTCCGGCGCGGGCGGCCTGCCGGTCGACATCGCCGAGACCGACGTCTACTACTTCGCCCCGCAGAAGTCCTTCGCCTCCGACGGCGGCCTGTGGATCGGCGTGTTCTCCCCCGCCGCGATCGAGCGCGCGGAGCGGATCCACGCGTCCGGCCGGCACATCCCGGAGTTCTTCTCGCTGCCCACGGCGATCGACAACTCCCGCAAGAACCAGACGTACAACACCCCGGCCCTCGCCACCCTCTTCCTGCTCGGCCAGCAGCTGGACTGGCTCAACGGCCAGGGCGGCCTGGACTTCGCGGTCCGCCGCACCGCCACCTCGGCGCGGGCGCTGTACAACTGGGCCGAGGACGTCAAGTTCGCCAGCCCCTTCGTCACCGACCCGGCGAAGCGTTCCGCGGTCATCGGCACCATCGACTTCTCCGACGACATCGACGCCGCCGCCATCGCCAAGGTGCTGCGCGCCAACGGCATCGTCGACACCGAGCCCTACCGCAAGCTCGGCCGCAACCAGCTGCGCGTCGCCATGTTCCCGGCGATCGACCCGGCGGACGTCGAGGCGCTGACCAAGTGCATCGACTACGTCATCGAGAAGCTCTGACCTCTCGGCTACGACACTGAAGGGCGCCCGGCGACAGTGCCGGGCGCCCTTCGCCGTCATCCGGCCCGGCCGCTTCCTTCCCCATCCCCGACGAACAGCTCCTCGGCGCTCGTCACGGTGAGGGAACGGTCGAGCCAGGTCTCCAGCATCTCCAACTCGGCACAGGCCATGACCCGCTCCCGAACGGAATCGGAAACCTCGACTCCCCGCGCGGCGAGGACCCGGAGAACGGCCTTGGCCTCGCCCTTCGCCTCACCATCGGCGTGGACCTTGCGCCACGCCTCCTCCATCACGGTGTTGTTGCCGGGGAAGACCGGGGTGTACGTGGCCATCAGCTTCCTCCAGTAGTCACGGGCCGGGCCCTCGCCCAGTCCCACCTCGATGATCTCCGCCCAGTCCTTGTGGGGCCCCACCGCCGGCCCGACCTCGTCCAGTATCGCAAGCAGACCCGGATCCTTGGCGTGGGCGAGCACCGAGAACGCGGTGGCGGCGACGTCCTTCGCCGCCTCCTCCGGATCGGTGATCACGGGCAGGCTCTTCGGCCCCAGCACCAGCGGGAAGACCCGCATGCTGGTGTGGAAGCCGCTGCCCACGCTGATGGGCTCCGCCGCCCAGGACGCCGTCGCCTTGTCCTGGCACACCACCAAGAGGACGGGCGGCAGGCGGTACTTGGCGTACATGTAGGCCAAGTAGTACGTCCAGCTGTTGTGCTTGTCCGGGTCCGGCCTGCCCTGCGACTCGACCGCGAGCAGAAAGCCGCCCGCGTCTCCGACCGTGCGCACCCGGAAGAGGCTGTCCACTCTCCGTTCCAACGGCCTGATCTCGGTGAGGTCGGTGTCCAGGGGCTCGATCGAGTCGTACTCGGGAAACGCGATGCCCGCCCGCGGCAGGAGACGGGCGAACAGATCCGGCTCCTTGCGGAAGATCTGGTGCATCGTGTCGTGCGGTGAACTGACCATAGGCCGGAAGGTAGCCATGTCGGCGGTGCCCGTACGGGCATATGGCAGTGCGGTCAACCGAAGGGGTGAATATGCCCCAGGGATATGCCAATGCAACCAGGCCAACACGAAGGGCGCCCGACGAGGATCTGCCGGGCGCCCTTGGCCGTTGGGCGCGACCTACGCGAACTGGCGCAGGAAGTTCTCCCAGGTTTCACGGGAGACGGTGAGGAGGGGGCCGTTGTCCTGCTTGCTGTCGCGGACGGCGCGGCCGGCGGGGGCCGTGTCGGCGACCTCGACGCAGGCGTTCTCCTGCCCCGAGTACGACGACTTCCAGAAGGGGCTTACGACCTCGGTCACGATGTGTCTTCCTTCAAGCTCCGCAGTACGCCCCGGATGAGCTTCGCACTCGCGTCCGGCGCCAACGCCGCCGATCGTAGTAGGTCGTATGCATTGGCGTAAACGGCGAGGTCCTCGGCCCCTTCGAGGACCGAGGTGCCTCGCAGGTTGTCCATGGCGACCGCTTGGACCGTCGGCTCCTCGTCGAAGCTGAAGGAGGAGAAGGCGGAGGAGTAACCGGCCAGAACGCCCGCGCTGAACGGCAGCACCTGAACAGTGACGTTCTTCCGCTTCCCGATCTCCAGGATCGCGGCCAGTTGTTCCCGGTGGATGCCGACGCTCACCAGCGGATGCGCGACAACCGACTCCCAGAGGATGGCCGTGTACGACGCCCCGCCCTCTTCGATCTTCGCCTGTCGCGCCACACGCACCTTTACCAACTGAGCGGCGCGTTCGGGCTCCATGCAGTTCGGGCCGCCGGCGATGACGGCCTCCGCATAGTCCGGAGTTTGCAGGAGACCGGGCACCATGACCGGCTGCCACTCGCGAATGTAGGTCGCGTCGTCCTCCAGCGCGATGTGGTCGACGTAATCCGGACGCAGGTGCGCGGCATGCTCCAGCCACCAGCCCCGACGCTTCGACTGGCGAGCCAACTCTTCCAGCTTCTTGCGGACCTCGAGGTCGTGCACTCCGTACGCGTCCAGCAAAGCCCGGATTTCAAGCGGGCGGGCGGAGACGTGTCCGGTCTCTATGCGACTGACGCGGGTCTGGTGGGCGGCGATGACCTCGGCCGCCTGGAGCTGGTCCATCTTCGCCGCCAGCCGGTACGTCCTGAGCGCAGTGCCAAGTCGCCTACTGCGTACGGTCGGTCGTCCACCTACAGGCATTCCGGCCCCCTCTCTGTCGCAATGGAACTGTAGGGCATGCCGTCATCGAACATATATCCATCAGCATGTATGCACCTAGATTGGTTGCGGCAGCTTCTCTTTCAGCTCTAGCCTCATGGCAACACGCCGATTGCAAAGCGGCATCCTTGACGTAGCGTCAGGAGGTACGGCACCCCATGCCCGCCACCACAACCTTCCGCATCCCCAAGCACAGACGACACGTGTCAACAGCCCGGCAGCTCATCGCCAAGTCCCTTGCGGACTGGGGGATCACAGGCGAAAGCGTCGACACCGTGACCCTATTGACCAGCGAACTCGTCACCAACGCGGTACGGCACTGCCGGGTCTCCTGCGCCCTGGTCGAGGTCACGCTCACCCTCCAGGAGCAAGTCCTACGGCTGGAGGTCTCGGACCCGGACCGCGACCGGCTCCCCCACCCCCGTGACTCCGCGCCGGACGAAGAGGGCGGACACGGACTCGCGCTCGTGGCGGCGCTGGCCGAGGCCTGGGGCTACCGGCAGGAGCCGTACACGAAGTGCGTATGGGCCACGTTCACGCTCGCGGAGAACACCTGTGTTCCGACGGCTTGATGACGCGCTCGCACGGCCGTTCACCAGGTCCCGCCATCACAAGCTTGAAGTGGCGGACCTGGGGATCGCGCGGGAGGTCCGGGCACCGGACCCGTACGTATGGCGCCTGCCGAACCCGTACGACGCCCGCTGGCGACGCTGGGCCAAACGCAACCGCGCGGCCGGCCACCGGTTGCCGATCCCGCGCGACGAAGCGTGCTGGCAGAGCGCCGCGCCTCCCCGCGCGCCCCTTTGGGAAGCCGCGGACGACGTGGTGCGGCCGTACGTGCTCAGTCCCTGATGCTCCGGCGGACGCGGGCGATCACCTGCTGGGCCTCGGTGCCGTAGACGGCCGACTCCGCGAAGGTGTCCCAGACTCGACGGTAGAGGGCAATCGTATCGGCGTCCTCCAGCCAGAGTTCGGCGTGCCAGTCTTCGACTACGACCAGCCGATCGTCCAGCATGTTGAACGAGTTGCCCACGACCAGCGGCCGCGCGGCATTCAGCGGCAGAATCCCCAGCCGCACGGCGTCCATCTCCATCACACCCAACAGGTGATCGAGCTGGGCGACCAGCGTCTCCGGCGGGCAGATTCGAGCCCACAGCACGCTCTCGGCCACGAGCAGATTCAGCCGTTTTCCCGGCCGGTGCAGCCACTCCCGACGCTTCATACGGGCCCGCACTGCGGCATCCGTGTCCTTCGGTGAATTCCGAAGTCCGGCATGTTGCTCGAAGATGTGCCGGGCGTAGTCGGCAGTCTGAAGCATGCCGTGGACAGCGGCATTGTTCAATGCATGCACTGTCCTCGCGCTGAAGACCGCAGTGTTCCATGCTTCCTGGACGGGAGCGTGTCCCGCCGCGAGCTGACGCCGCCAGGAACGGATATGCCCCTCGAAGCCTTTCAGGCGCACCCGTAGCTCTGGAAACACAGCAGGCTGCCGCACCGCCTCCGCCCACGCCCGGAGATCGTCTTCTGTGGGTGTCTGCCTGCCGTTCTCCAGCTTGCTGACCTTCGATTGCCGCCAGCTCAGCCGCTGTGCAAGCTGAACACCGGTGAGTCGGCCCCCAGGACTCTCAAGGCGCAATTCTCGGAGCCGACGCCCGAGTTCCTCGCGCGCCCTCTGATAGTCCGTACTCACCAGTATCCGATCATCGTCATCGAATCGAACAATCGCGGTCCGGCTAGCAGCTGCCGGTCCCGCTGAATCACAGCCTGCTTTTCAGCAACGGCGAAGCTCGTACGCCGGATAGGGCACCACCACCCCACCCTCCGAATGAAGGTCAGACGTTCCGACGCAGGTGAAACCGGCTTTGGTCAGGACCCGGCCGGAAGCAGGATTGTCGGGGTGGTGTTTGGCCTCCAGGTACTCCAGATCGGTGCGGGCGAAGGCATAGGCGACGACATACCGGACGGCCCCCGTGGCGTAGCCCTGACCCCAGGCGTCCTGGCGGAGGATGTAACTGACGGTTCCGGTGCCTGGTTTCCGTACTCGAAGGGCAATCAGGCCGATCAGGTCATCGGCGGCGAGAAGTGCGAAGTCCCAGCGGGCACGCGGAATTTCACGGGACAGGGCCAAGGCCTCGGCGATGCGGTGGCGGGCGTCCTTCAGGGTCATGCGGTATCCGACGCCGTGCGTGAAGCGGACGGACTCGCCGCTGTGGATGCGCTGGACGGCCGGGGCATCGTCCAGAGAGATCTCTCGCAACGTCAGCATGCGTCGGCCAGCTCGGTTGCCGTGGGGCGGGCGCCGGGGTCGGTGCTCATGCAGGACGTGACCAGCCTCTCGAACTCCGGAAAGGACCAAGGGCGTACGGCTGAAAGGCGCAGCACGCGTCCGTCGGCGATGGCGCGGAGCTTGTCCCGTCGGTCCGCGTCGTCCTCGTAATGCACTGGTCGGTGTTCCGTCCAGCACCAGAACAGGGACGCGCCCAGGCCCCAGATGTCTGCCGCCGGACCGGCCTGGATGTGGGTGTCGTCGGTGGTGGACAAAATCGCTTCGGCGATCTCCGGAGCCGTGGTGTGGGTGAGTGCGCCCCGGTACGGGAGGCGGTGGGATGCGTCGGGGCCGCAGGCCAGGGCGTAGTCGATGATCTCGGTGGTTCCGGTACCGGTGACAAGGGTGTTGGTGGGCTGCACATCGGCGTGAGCCCAGCCGGCGGCGTGGAGTCGGGCGAGGCGCTGGGCCCAGGTGCGGGCGATACCCAGCAGCCAGGGGCGTACGGAGGGACGGTCGCCCTCGGGGCCGCGGGCGAGGGCGAAGGCCCGCCACAGGGGGAAACCGTCGATCCAGCGCACGGCGAGCCAGTGGCCGCCGTCCCAGCGTCCGGCGTCGATCCGATACCCCTGGTCGACGGCACCAGCCTCGCCGAGCCGGAGGAGGCAGCGGTTCTCCTGCTCCAGTTCCCTCGCCTTGTCCCGAGTTCCGTCGGCCTGCGGGTCATTGGCCTTCAGTGCCATCGCCCCCGAAGCGGTCGTGATCTTCCACGCGCGGGAGCCTCGCCGGTCGCTGAGCAGATCGTGGGTGAGTGAGCCGAAGCGGTCCTCCAGCGTCTTCACTGCCCGGGCAGGAGGTGGTGCGCCCACTGCCTGATCTCCTTCCATGCGCACGGGACGCCCTCGAAGACGTCCCGGCCGTCGTCCACCGCTCCCGCCAGGGCGGCAGCGAGGTCCGGCGTCCGCCGCAGGAAGTGCGCATCGCGTGACCGTATGGCCACGCGCACCGGAAGGAACGACACGGGCGGCGCCGGGACACGGCGGCCACACCGGTCCATCCGCTCCTCGCCCGTCGGGAACTTGCCGAACATCAGGCCCACGGGTCCGTACAGGTGCTTCAGAACCCAGTGGGGCCATTCCAGTGCTTGCCGGCCGGCGCCGAGGACGACGACGTTCTCGCATACGAGCGTGCCGTATGGCCGGAGCGCCAAAGGCCTTATCCACTCGGCCGCTTGGACTCCGGCATGGAATACCCCGGCCTCGATGCCGTCGGCCTCCCCCACCGCCTCGTACACGGTCCAGCCGGTCAGCCCGCGCCCGGCGGATGGGGCGAGCCAGGGGCAGTGCGCGGCGACGGCGGCCACGTAATCGGCGACATCCACCGTGGTGGGACTGGTGGTTCTGCTCTCGACGAGGCGGAGCGCTCCGAGGCTGGTCCGGAGCGCTCCCTTCAGCTGCGGGAGGGTCACCGGGTCGTGGTCGTCACAGGCTCGGACGGTGCGGCGTCACCGCCGTCGCCCGGAATCGGCGAGCAGTCCCATTCGGCGACCACCACACCGGTCTTCCGGTAGCGGGCCAATGCCCGCTGGTGGATCCGGCCGTCCTTGTCGGTGAACCAGAGCGCGGGCAGAGGCCCGAACATCTCCTCGTACGTGGGGATCCAGGAGATCTCACCGACGCCTTTCACCGGGCGGTGGCCGATGGTCCGGCCGGCGTGTTCGGCACAGAACCCGGCGTAGCCGGGGGTCGCCATCAGCCGGTGCCATTCCGAGTCGATAGCGGTGGAGAACATCTCCGGAGCGGAGTGCCCGGACTCGAACCGCCGGACGCTGACCTTGAAGAACCGGACCAGTTCGGCCTGTTCCTGGTTCAACCCGTTCTCAGTGTCACTGAGCCGCAACCCGTTTGTCATCTATGCCCCCTTGATGCTCGGCGATCTCGGCAACCCGAGCATCTCCATGCCTCTGGGTGGTTGTCCATGCATCCAGAGTGACCGCGCGAGAATAATCGAGAATATTCGCCTCGCAGCCCGCTTCCCCTTCCCTACGGTCGTCCCTGACCAACCGCCCATCTTCAACGGGGCATACACGAAGGGGTCATGCATGCGGAATACAAGCGGCCGGGCGCGGCGCCGCTGTGGTTCTCCACCGAGCCCTCACGGACAGGAGCCCCATGCACCACCACGGCTACCTGTGGACCGGGTCCAAGGCGCGGTTCGATCAGGAGGCGTTGCGGAGGCCGCCGTATCCCGAGCCGCCTCCGGTCGGCAGCCGGCCCGAGGTGGTCGCGCGGTACCGGGAGGTGGCCGCCGAGTTCCCGGTGTCGGAGCTGCCCCCGCTGGAGACCGCCTACTGGCTGCTCAAGCCGGGCTCACTGGTACGCGGCACCTGGCGGACCGCGCGGGAGGCCGGGGTGTGGCTGCGCGGGCAACTGGACGTGTTCGCCGGGCGGTTCGCCGGGGAGGTGCGGGGGTGTCCGGACGGTGTCGTCGGTTCCGCTGTCGAGCGGCTCGCGGCAGGCGGTGACGTGGCGCTCGGGTTCTACCTCGAACGGCCCGCCTTCCTCTCCCTCTCCCTCGTCACCTGCTCACCGAACCGGGCACGGCCCGAACTCCCCTGCCCGCTGGGCCAGTCACCGGTTACGGCGGCGCCGGCGGCCCAGGGTGAACAGGCCCAGCAGCACGACCACGACACCCACCGCGCCCAGTTTGAGGCTCGACCCGCCGGTCACCGGGTTGCCCGGTGAGCCGCCCTCCCGGTCCGGGGAGGGCTTCGGGGCGTCCGGGGCGTCCTTGGCGACGACCGTGCTGTCGGCGCCCTCGCTGCTGTAGAGGAGTTTCGTGCCGTCGGCCGAGTAGGTGATGCCCTCGCCCTGGCCCTGGAGGGGGACGTCGAGCATTTCGGTGCGCTTGGGGTGGCCGTCGTTCCAGGAGTAGTAGATGCCGCCCAGGTAGCCGCGCACGGCGAAGTGGGTGCCGTCGGGCGAGAAGGTGGCGTCCGTCGCCCAGAGGTCGATGGGGGCGATCGGCCTGAAGATGTTGGCGCCGGTGGTGGAGAGGGTGGCGGGGCCCTCGTAGAGGTGGCCGCCGTCCTCCTTCTTGTCGATGATGTAGACCCGGCCCGTCTTGGGCTGGACCATCATCGACTCGGCGTTGCGCGGACCGTTGGAGTACTTCACCACGTACTGCGTCGCCGTGACCGTCTGGTCCTTGAGGACCTCCGGCTCCGGGAGGCGGTAGATCCACACATAGGGCCAGCGGCCGTCGAAGTTGTCGCCGATGTCGCCGACGTAGATCTCGTTGTGCGGCCCGATCGAGATCGCCTCGACGTCGCGCGGGGTGCCGACGCCCCGCAGGGTCACCCGCGCCACCGTCTTCCCGGTCGCGCCGTCCACGGCGTAGATGTACGGGCCGTCGCCGCTGTCGTTGTGCGTCCAGTAGATGCCGGGATGCAGATGGGAGGCGGCCAGGCCGCTGGACTCCGTGATCCGCGGGTCCGACATGGTGAACCCCTTGTCCCCGGCGCTCACGGCACTCCCGGTGCCCGCGGTGCCCGTGGCGCCCCCGGTGCCCTCCGCGGCGGACGCGGGCAGCGCGCAGGCGCCGGCGAGCAGGACGGCGGCGAGGACGGCGAACGGTCGGCGCATCCCCCAAGCCTGCCATCACCGCCCGGCGTTCACCCCTCCGGCCACCCCCGGACGCCGCACGGACGCCCCCCCGGACGCCCCGGACGCCCCACGTGGCGGGCCTCACACCCCACCCGCCGTACCGATCGTCCATGATGATCGGATGCTCAGGTTCATGCCCGTGGGCGACTCCATGACGATCGGGAGCGCGGGCGAACACACATGGCGTCACCGGCTGTGGCAGCTCCTGCGCGCTACGTACGACCCCGCCGTCACCCTCGTCGGACCGCGCGAGACGCTGTACGACAAGCAGACCGGCGCCGCGACGTCCCTCGCCTACGCCGACCCTGACTTCCCCCGCGCCCATCTCGCGGGCTGGGGCGAGGGCTGGCTGCACATGGCCCCGCTGATCGGCGACGCGATACGCGACTGCCGGCCGGACGCGCTGCTCGTCTCCCTCGGCCTCATCGACCTCGGCTTCTACACCAACGCCGAGCAGACCGCCGGGAACGTCCGCGCCTTCATCGGCGCCGCCCGCGCGGCCGACCCGCGCATCCGCATGGTCCTGCTGCCGGTGATCCCCAACGTCCGCGCCGAGTCCGACGCGCCCTTCGCCGACCAGGTCGCCCTCTTCAATGTGCTCCTCGCCAAGGCGGTCGCCGACCTGGACGAACCCCGGTCGCCGATCCTGCTGGCGTCGCCGCCGAGGTCGTACGACATCCACGCCGACACGTACGACGGCACCCACCCGAACGCGAGCGGCGAGCGGCGGATCGCGGAGGCGTTCGCGGGGGCGATGCGGGAGGCGTGGGGAATCGGGCAGGCGTACGTAGCTAGAACAGTCTGAGCGGTTTGGCCGGATTCCGGCGTCTCTTCGTCACGGTGCGTATCGTTGTACCGCGCGGCTGCCTTTGTTCGCGGGCAGCCGGGGAGGAGCGCCATGATGACCGTCCTTGAAGACAGGATCGAGGTGGCCATGGAGAACGACGAGCTGACTCTGGACAGCCTGTTCGAGTCGCTTGAGCGGATCGCCCCCGAGGGATACAAGATCGAGGTCGTCGAGGGGGCCGTCTTCATGTCGCCGCAGCGGGACACCCACTGGGAGATCATCCTGGACATCGTGGAGCAGTTGCGCGCGAAGTACCCGCGCAAGCGCGTCAAGTCGGATGTCCGCGTGGACTACCCAGGGCATCTCAACGGCTTCGCATCCGACGTCACCCTCGTGGCCGAGGACGCCGAGAAGTCACCCAGGGGCCTGTGGAGCTGCGAGGACGTCGAGTTCGTCGCCGAGGTCATCTCGAAGGGCACGGCACACAACGACTACGGCCCCAAGAAGACGGCGTACGCCACCGCCGGGGTCCCCGCCTTCCTCATCGCCGATCCGTACCAGGGCAAGTGCCATCTCTACTCCGAGCCCAAAGACGGTGAGTACCTCAGTGAACTGACGGTCGCCTTCGGAGCGGACATCGACGTGGCCACGCCCCTCGACCTCATCCTCAAGACCGCCGAATTCCCCCGTGACTGACCCGCCCTTGCCTTGAGCCCACTCCAAGCCGTTGGCTGGTGACCATGAAGTACACGCAGCTTGGACGCACAGGGCTCAAGGTCAGCCGGCTGGTTCTCGGGACGATGAACTTCGGGCCGCAGACGGACGAAGCCGGCAGCCACGCGATCATGGACGCGGCGCTGGACGCGGGCATCAACTTCTTCGACACCGCCAATGTGTACGGGTGGGGGGAGAACAAGGGCCGCACCGAGAGCATCATCGGGAACTGGTTCGCCAAGGGCGGTGACCGCCGGGACAAGGTCGTCCTCGCCACCAAGGTCTACGGCAACATGGCCGCCGACGGCGACGCCTGGCCGAACCACGACAAGCTCTCCGCGCTGAACATCCGGCGCGCGGTGGACGCCAGCCTCAAGCGGCTCCAGACCGATCACATCGACCTCTACCAGTTCCACCACATCGACCGGAACACCCCCTTCGAGGAGATCTGGCAGGCGATCGACACCCTCGTCCAGCAGGGCAAGATCCTCTACGCCGGCTCCTCCAACTTCCCCGGCTACAAGATCGCCCAGGCCAACGAGACCGCCGCCCGCCGCGGCGGCACCCTCGGCCTCGTCAGCGAGCAGTGTCTGTACAACCTCGCCGAGCGCCGCGCCGAGATGGAGGTCATCCCGGCCGCGCGGGAGTACGGCCTCGGGGTCATCCCCTGGTCCCCGCTGCACGGCGGGCTGCTCGGCGGTGTGCTCAAGAAGGAGGTGCAGGGCGGACGCCGTGCCTCCGGGCGGGCCGCCGACACCCTCGCCGACCCGGCCGCCCGCGCGCGCGTCCAGTCGTACGAGGACCTGCTTGACAAGCACGGCCTGGAACCCGGTGAGACCGCCCTGGCCTGGCTGCTCACCCGCCCCGGCGTCACCGGTCCGATCGTCGGCCCGCGTACGGCGGAGCAGCTCCAGTCGGCGGTGCGGGCGGTGGAGCTGGAGCTGAGCGACGAGCTGCTGGCCGGCCTGGACGAAATCTTCCCGGGGCCGGGCCCCTCCCCGGAGGCCTTCGCCTGGTAGACGCCCTGAGCGTCCAGGCGCCTTATAAGGTCCAGACGGCGCCTGAAGGTTCGAGCGCCGCCTGAAGGGTTCAGGCGCCGCCTGAGGGGCGGGGAATCGCGCGAGCGGCCCACGCGGCCCACGAACGGCCGCAGCCGCCGGCGAACCCGCGTCCCCCGCCCCTCAGGGCGCACGAACCAACCGCTACCTGACAGCCGCCGCCACCGCGACGACCACCAACATGAGCACAAGCGCACCGGCCATGATCCGGTTCCGGGTTTTCGGGTCCACGCATCGAGCCTAACCGGACGCCCCGCACACCCATCGCCCGACCACCTCGTACCGCGGCTGCTCCCCCGGCACCCCCGACCTCGGCAGCTCGCTGCGCACCAGCGCCAGCTCGGTCACCCGCCAGCTCCGGCCCGTGAACTCGCGCAGCAGCTCCACGTGCGGCCGTACGTCCACCTCCCCCCGGCCGCGGGCCAGCGTGAGGTGGGCCTGGTAGCGGCGGTGCTCCTCCAGCCGCAGCCCCGCCTTGCGGCCCGCCGCCTCCGCCCGGCCGGCCAGCAGGCGCAGGGCGTCCACGTCGCCCGCCGCGCCGGTCCACAGCGCGCGGCCGTGACCGAACCGGCCGCCGCCGCGCAGGGACAGCTCGAAGGGGGCGGTGTGCCGGGCCGCGCGGGCCAGGCGGGCGGACAGCTCGGGTACGAGGTCCTCGGCGACCTCGCCGTAGAAGGCGAGGGTGAGGTGCCAGCCGGGGCGGCCGGTCCAGCGCAGCCCGTCGGCGCCCGGCAGCCGCTTCAACCGGTCGACTTCCAGGGCGAGTTCGGCGGTGACGTCCTCCGGCGGCAGCACAGCGGCGAAGAGTCTCATGCCTTCACGATCCCAGAGGCACGCGGGCATGATGGCCGTCATGACGATCACCATCCGCGCGGGCGGCCCCGGCGACGTGCCGCTGATCCTGGCCATGCTGGACAGCTCGGTGGAGTGGCCGGCGGCTCAGGGGCGCACCCGGCAGTGGGGCACCGAGCCCTGGTCGGCGAATCCCGGGGCGGTGGAGACGGTACGGCGGTACGCCGCCGCGGGCACGCCGTACTTCGCCGAGGTGGACGGCGCCCCGGCCGCCACCCTCACCCTCGGCGACGCGCCCGGCGCCTATCCGGAGCCCGCGGGCGAGCCCGAGCGGTACATCCAGCTGCTCGCCTCGGACCGCCGGTTCAAGGGGCGGGGCGCCGGTGCCGCGCTGCTCGCCCACGCGGCCGAGGTGACCCGGCGGGCCGGGGCCTCGCTGCTGCGGGTGGACTGCTACGCGGGCGACGACGGCAAGCTGGTCGCCTTCTGCGAGAAGAACGGCTTCGTCCGGACCGAGGCGTTCCGCCATGGTCCGGACGAGTGGCCGGGTCAGGTACTGGCCCAGCGAGTGCGATAGTCACACTGGCACCGCGCGACACCCCGCACCGCGAAGGATCGGCACCACCAGGCACCGGCACCCTCCGGACCGCCACGGAGACGGTCACGCCGCCGTGGCGAGCTCCTTCCGCTGCCGCGGCACGAACCGCAGCCGCGGGGTGCCCCGCTCCCAGCCCACCGACAGGCGCAGACCGCCGACGCGGGCGAGGACCAGGCCGATGACACCGGCCGCGAGCGCGGAGACGACGCCGCCGAGGGCGAAGCCGACGCGGGCGCCGTAGGTGTCGGTGATCCAGCCGATGACCGGGGCGCCGAGCGGGGTGCCGCCCATGAAGACCATCATGAACAGGGACATCACCCGGCCGCGCATGGCCGGGTCGGTGGCCATCTGCACGGTGGTGTTCGCGGTCACGTTGACCGTGAGGCCGCAGATCCCGATCGGCACCATGAGCACGGCGAACAGCCAGTACGAGGGTGCCAGCGAGGCCACGATCTCCAGCGCGCCGAAGGTGAGCGCGGCGAGGATCAGCAGCCGCATCCGGGCCGAGCCGCGGCGGGCGGCCAGCAGGGCGCCGCCGAGCGAGCCCGCGGCCATCAGGGTGTTGAGGAGGCTGTAGCCGCCGGCACCGACGTGGAAGACGTTGTCGGCGAAGGCGGACAGCCACACCGGGAAGTTGAAGCCGAAGGTCCCGATGAAGCCGACGAGGACCACGGACCAGATCAGTTCCGGGCGCCCGGCGACGTACTGGAGGCCTTCCCGCAGCTGGCCCTTGCCGCGCGGGGTCCGCTTGACCGGGTACAGCTCGCGGGCGCGCATCAGGAGCAGGCCGGTGATCGGCGCGGCGAAGGACAGGCCGTTGGCGAGGAACGCCCAGCCGGTGCCCACTCCGGTGATCATGAGGCCGGCGACGGCGGGGCCGACGAGGCGCGCGGACTGGAAGTTCGCGGAGTTCAGGCTGACCGCGTTGTGCAGCTGGTCGGGGCCGACCATCTCGGAGACGAAGGACTGCCGGGCGGGGTTGTCGACCACCGTGGCGAGTCCGACGAAGAACGCGGCGAGATAGACGTGCCAGACCTGGACCTGGCCGGTGAGGGTCAGCGCGGCGAGCGCGAGACCGCTGAGCGCCATCGCGGACTGGGTGACCAGGAGCGCGGGGCGCTTGGGCAGCCGGTCGACGAGGACACCGCCGTAGAGACCGAACAGGAGCATCGGCAGGAACTGAAGGGCCGTCGTGATGCCGACGGCCGCGGAGGACCCGGTGAGGCTCAGGACGAGCCAGTCCTGGGCGATGCGCTGCATCCAGGTGCCCGTGTTGGAGACGACCTGGCCTATGAAGAAGAGGCGGTAGTTCCTGACCTTCAGCGAGCTGAACATCGAGGACTTGCGGGCGGGGGTAGTAGGGGCGGTCGGTGCGGGGGCGGAAGGTGTTCCGGATCCCGTACTCAACAGAATTCGCCTCCTCAGGCTGCTGCTTTACAGGTGTGCGAGTTTTTCCAGCACGGGGGCGGCGGCGCGCAGCTTGGCCCACTCGTCCTCGTCGAGGCCGTCGGCGAGATTCGCCAGGAACGCGTTGCGCTTGCGGCGGCTCTCCTCGAGCATCGCCTCGGCCTGCTCGGTCTGGGTGACGACCTTCTGGCGCCGGTCCTCCGGGTGCGGTTCGAGACGGACCAGTCCCTTGGCTTCGAGCAGCGCGACGATGCGGGTCATCGAGGGCGGCTGGACGTGCTCCTTTCGGGCCAGCTCGCCCGGCGTGGCCGAGCCGCAGCGGGACAGGGTGCCGAGCACCGACATCTCGGTGGGGCTCAGCGACTCGTCCACCCGCTGGTGCTTGAGCCGACGGGACAGCCGCATCACGGCGGAGCGAAGGGAGTTCACGGCGGCAGCATCGTCGCCATGGTTGAGGTCCGGCATGTCCTTAGCGTAACTCATTACTCTAACTAAAGACCACCGTGGCGCGCCGGTGTGCCCGTGATGCCCGCCACTGAAGCCCTCCGGGGCTTTCCATCACCCATATGGGTGAGCCGCTGCCGGAAAGGGACGCATCCACGGGGCGGCAGTGGCGACCCTCGTAGCCATGGGGACCACTGTGCTCAGCCTGCGGATAGACGGGGAGCTGCTGGACCGGCTCCGGCAGCACGCGGCGAAAAGGGGAATGAGCGTGCAGGACTATGTGGTCCGCACGCTCATCCGGGACGACTTCGACCAGCGGTTCCGGACCGCCGTCGAGGAGACGGAGAGGTTCTACGGCGTCACGTGAGGACGGGCGACGGGTGACGGATGTCGGGTGTCGCCCGAGGACGCCGTGGAACGGCTCAGGTCAGGCCCAAGGCCGGCATCAGGTCAGACCCAGGGCCGGCATCAGGTAGTAGAAGGCGAAGACCGCCGAGACGATGTACATCGCCACCGGGATCTCGCGGAACCGGCCCGCGGCCAGGCGCAGCACGGTGAAGGTGATGAAGCCCATGCCGATGCCGTTGGTGATCGAGTAGGTGAACGGCATCATCAGCATGGTCACGAACGCCGGGATCGCGATCGTGTAGTCGGCCCAGTCGATCTCCTTGACGGAGTTCGACAGGATCAGGAAGCCGACCGCGATCAGCGCCGGGGTGGCCGCCTGGGACGGCACCATGGTGGCGATCGGGGTGAGGAGCAGCGACACCGCGAACAGGCCGCCCGTGACCACGTTCGCCAGGCCCGTGCGGGCGCCCTCGCCGACGCCGGCCGTGGACTCCACGAAGGCGGTGGTGGCCGAGGCGGAGCTGGCACCGCCGGCCGCGACCGAGAGGCCGTCCACGAACAGCACCCGGTTGATGCCCGGCATGTAGCCCTGGGCGTCGGTCAGCTTGGCCTCGTCGCTGATGCCCATGATCGTGCCCATCGCGTCGAAGAAGCACGACAGCAGGACCGTGAAGACGAAGAGGATGCCGGTCAGCACGCCGACCTTGGAGAAGCCGCCGAACAGGCTGACCTGGCCGACCAGGCCGAAGTCCGGGGTGGAGACCGGGTTGCCGGGCCACTTCGGGACCGTCAGGCCCCAGGAGGGGATCTTGGCGACCGCGTTGATGATCATCGCGAGGACGGTCATGCCCACGATGGAGATCAGGATGGCGCCCGGCACCTTGCGCACGATCAGGGCGAAGGTGAGCAGTGCGCCCAGGATGAAGATCAGCACCGGCCAGCCGGTGAGGTGACCGCCGGTGCCCAGCTGGAGCGGGACGGTGGTCTGGGCGACGTCCGGGATGCGGCTGACGAAGCCGGAGTCCACCAGGCCGATCAGCATGATGAACAGGCCGATACCGATCGCGATCGCCTTGCGCAGCCCGAACGGCACCGCGTTCATCACGCGCTCCCGCAGCCCCGTCGCGACCAGCAGCATGACCACGAAACCGGCCAGGACGACCATGCCCATCGCGTCCGGCCAGGTCATCCGGGGCGCGAGCTGGAGGGCGACGACCGAGTTCACGCCGAGGCCGGCGGCCAGCGCGATCGGCACATTGCCGATGACGCCCATCAGCAGCGTGCTGAAGGCGGCCGACAGCGCGGTCGCCGTCACCAGCTGGGCGTTGTCCAGATGGTGCCCGTACATGTCCTTCGCGCTGCCCAGGATGATCGGGTTCAGCACGATGATGTACGCCATCGCGAAGAAGGTGGCGAAACCGCCCCGGATCTCCCGCGCGACGCTGCTGCCGCGCTCGGAGATCTTGAAGTAGCGGTCGAGGGGGCCGCCGGCGGACGCGCCCGGCTTCTCGGGGGTGGGGACCTTGGCAGGAGCCGAGGTGGACATGCGGGACCTCATCACCAGAGGGTTCCCCCGAGCCCTCCTGGAGTTTCCTACGATTAGAAGCGGTCAAAGACAAACGGTTTCAGTATGAACGTATGACTACTAGATCGCTATCTCCGCGCGTAGACCCCGCGCGGAACGGGCCGGGTTCCGATCGCCTCGTAAGCTGTCCGGCATGGCCAAGTGGATCCCCCAGCACGAGGCGCCCGAGCCCCTTGAGGGGCCCGTGGTCGCCACCATCACCGGCGGCACGATCGTCTGGTTCGTCCTGTTCCTCGTGCAGCTCCCCTTCTACGGCTGGTTCCACGACCACGGCCATCTGTGGTGGCTGTGGACCTGCCTGGCCGGGGGCGGGCTCGGGCTGATCGGCGTCTGGTACGTCCGCAAGCGGGACGCCGCGATCAAGCGGGCGGCGCGCGAGCGGCCGGAATCCACCCCCGTGGAGTAGCCGGCGGGCCGCCCGCGGAAGGCCGGGTGGGCGGGCGGGCAAAGGCCACGTACCGTCGGATACATGAGCCATATAGACGCCGGCGCCGAACTCGATCCGGTGCACCCGGTGGCCCTGCCCGCGGTCCGGGCGACGGGGCTGACCGGCGCGGAGGTCGCGGAGCGCCGGGCGCGTGGCCAGGTCAACGACATACCCGTGCGCAGCAGCCGCTCGCTCGGGGAGATCGTCCGGGCGAACGTGTTCACCCGGTTCAACGCGATCATCGGCGTGCTGTGGGTGATCACCCTGTGCGTCGCGCCGATCCAGGACGGCCTGTTCGGGTTCGTGATCCTCGCCAACACCGGCATCGGCATCGTCCAGGAGTGGCGGGCCAAGCAGACCCTGGACTCGCTCGCGGTGATCGGGGAGGCCCGGCCGACGGTGCGCCGGGACGGCGAGGCGGTGGAGATCGGCACCGACGAGATCGTGCTGGACGACCTGATCGAGATCGGGCCCGGCGACAAGGTCGTCGTGGACGGGGTGTGCGCGGAGGCCGACGGGCTGGAGATCGACGAGTCGCTGCTCACCGGTGAGGCCGATCCGGTGGTCAAACGGCCGGGCGATCCGGTGATGTCCGGCAGCTTCGTGGTCGCGGGCGGCGGCGCGTTCGCCGCGACCAAGGTGGGCCGGGAGGCCTATGCCGTGCGGCTCGCCGAGGAGGCGTCGCGCTTCACGCTCGTCCACTCCGAGCTGCGCACCGGCATCTCCACGATCCTCAAATACGTCACCTGGATGATGGTCCCGGCCGCGATCGGCCTGGTCGTCACGCAGCTCGTGGTGAAGAACGACGACCTCAAGGGCGCGGTCGCCCGCACCGTCGGCGGCATCGTGCCGATGGTCCCGGAGGGCCTGGTGCTGCTCACCTCCGTGGCCTTCGCGATCGGCGTGATCCGGCTCGGCCGCAAGCAGTGCCTGGTGCAGGAGCTGCCCGCCATAGAGGGGCTGGCCCGCGTGGACACCGTCTGCCTGGACAAGACCGGCACGCTCACCGAGGGCGGCATGGACGTCACCGAGCTGCGCCCCCTGAACGGCGCGGAGGAGTCGTACGTGCGCAAGGTGCTCGGCGCTCTCGGCGAGTCCGATCCCCGGCCCAACGCCTCGCTCCAGGCGATCATCGACGCCTACCCGGACAGCGAGGAGTGGCGCTGCGTGGAGTCGCTGCCCTTCTCCTCGGCGCGCAAGTACAGCGGGGCCGCGTTCAGCGAGGGCGACGGGGAGACCAGCACCTGGCTGCTGGGCGCCCCGGACGTGCTGCTCGGCGCCGGCGATCCGGCGCTCGCGGAGACCGAGCGGCTCAACGAGCAGGGGCTGCGGGTGCTGCTGCTGGCGCGGGCGCGCCGGGACCTGGACGACCCGGCGCCGGCCGAGGGCGCCCGCCCCACCGCCCTGGTCGTCCTCGAACAGAGGCTGCGCCCGGACGCGGCCGACACCCTGCGCTACTTCGCGGAGCAGCGGGTGGCGGCCAAGGTCATCTCCGGTGACAACGCGGTCTCGGTCGGCGCGGTCGCGGCCAAGCTGGGCCTGGACGGGACGGCGACGGACGCGCGGCGGCTGCCCGAGGACAGGGCGGAGATGGCGCGGGAGCTGGAGGGGGGCACCGTCTTCGGCCGGGTCACCCCGCAGCAGAAGCGGGACATGGTGGGCGCGCTCCAGTCGCGCGGGCACACGGTGGCGATGACCGGCGACGGTGTGAACGACGTGCTCGCCCTGAAGGACGCCGACATCGGCGTGGCCATGGGCTCGGGCTCGGAGGCGACCCGTGCGGTGGCGCAGATCGTGCTGCTGGACAACAGCTTCGCGAGCCTGCCGTCGGTGGTCGGCGAGGGCCGCCGGGTGATCGGCAACATCACGCGGGTGGCGACGCTGTTCCTGGTGAAGACGGTCTACTCGGTGCTGCTCGCGGTGCTGGTGGTGTGCTGGCGGGTGGAGTACCCGTTCCTGCCGCGCCATCTGACCCTGCTGTCCACGCTCACCATCGGCGTCCCGGCCTTCTTCCTGGCGCTGGCGCCCAACAACGAGCGGGCCAGACCGCACTTCGTGCGGCAGGTGATGCGGTACTCGATTCCGGGCGGCGTGGTGGCCGGCGTGGCGACCTTCGTGATGTATCTGATCGCCCGGCACTCCTACACGGGGTCCGGCCGGCTGGCGGCGGAGACCAGTGCGGCCACGCTGACGCTGTTCCTGGTCTCCATGTGGGTGCTGGCGATCATCGCCCGGCCCTACACGTGGTGGCGGGTGGCGCTGGTGGCCTCGATGGCGGTGGCGTTCCTGCTGGTGCTGGTGGTGCCCGCGCTCTCGGACTTCTTCGCGGTCCGGCTGGTGGGGCTCGCCATGCCGTGGACGGCGGTGGGGGTGGCGATGGTGGCGGCGGCCGCCCTGGAGTTCCTGTGGAAATGGGTCGACCGCCGCTTCCCCGGCTAGCGGGGCTCACTCACCCGACTGCTTACTTCACGTCGACGTAGTCACCCGTGGCGGTGGTGGCCGGGGTGGTCGTGGTGCCCGCGAAGGCGTAGCGGAAGTAGCCGTCGACCGTTGCGGTGGTCGTGGTCTTCAGGGTGCCCGTGGAGCTGGTCTTGACGGTCTTCAGCGTGGTGTAGGTGCTGGAGCCGCTCTTGCGGAACTGGAGCTTGACCGGCTGGTTGGCGTAGCCGTGGTACTTGCCGTCCTCCCAGTCCGCGCGGGCCAGCTTGCCGGTGACGGTGACGGTCTTGCCCTTCTTCACCGGCTCCGGGGCGGCGTCGGTGTTCAGCGTCGCCCAGCGCTGGAGGTTGAAGGAGTTGGTCGGGTCCTTGACGGCCACGCCCACCTTGGTCATGTCGGCCGGCTTGGTGGGGTTCTGGCCGTTGAAGGCGACGGCGTAGGCGGCGGCCTTCCAGGCGCCGGCGTCCTCGCTGAGCAGCTCGCTGGGGTCGATGGCCACGGTGGTCTTGCAGGAGGCCACCGTCTTGGAGGTGTCCGTGCAGGTGGAGACCGCGCTGTCGAAGTAGAAGATCGAGTCGTCGAAGGAGGTGCCGCGGTACAGCTCGACGGCCGCGACGAAGTCCTTGGCGTGGATGTTGACCTCGGTGCCGTGGGTCAGCGTGAAGGAGACGGGCACCTTGACGACGTTGGTGGTGCCGGCCGCGATGTTCTTTCCGTTGTTCACCTTCACGGCGGAGAAGGTGGCGTTCAGCTTGTAGGGCGTGCCCGAGGCGGCGACGGCGAAGGTCGAGCGGCCCCGGGGGTGCTGGGCGGCGTGGGCGACCTTGCTCGCGGAGTTCTCCGCGGGCACCCGCTCCTGCCCGGCGGCGTGCGCCGCGGGCAGGGCGAGGGCGGAGAGGGCCAGGGCGCCGGAGACGGCGGCCACGGTGGCACGAAGACGCATGTGCGGTTCCCCTGCGTACGAAGTAGATGGGGAGTCGGACGACTCCGCAAGATCAGACAACGCACGCAGGGGAACGGTTGTACGGAAGTTGTGGATTTCGTAAGGAACCTCTGGAGGTCAGTCGAACCAGCGGTCCCGCGCCAGTTCCTCCGTCCGGGACGGGTCCTCCAGCAGGGCGGCGACCTCGAAGCGGCGCGGCCACTGCCGTGTCGCCCAGGCGAGTCCGGCGGCGACGCCCTCCAGGGTGGCCGCGTGCAGCACCCCGTCGTCGGTGAGCCGCCAGTCGATCTCCACGCCGTCCACGATCAGTTCGTCGTGCTCGACGTACGTCGCGGGCGTGCGCGGGCCGAGGAGGACGCGCACCGGTTCCGGTACGTCGTGCTCGGTGCCCTCGGAGTGCACCTCGCCGGTGACGGACTCGCTGAGCCGCCGCACCTGGAGCAGCTCGGCCAACTCGGCAGCACGGGCGGGGCGTACGGGCAGCAGGGGCACGCCGGAGGTGAAGGGCAGCAGGTCCGGGGAGTCGACGACCACGGCGTCGGCGGCGTCCACCACCGTCACCCGCCCGTCGAGCACGGCCCGCAACTCATCCGGCAGGGTGACCTGTTCCGGATCGATCTCCGCCAACGCGCCGTACAGCCCGTGCAGTTGGGCGCCGGTGACCGGGCGGTCCGGGTCGGCGAGCCGGTCCAGGAGTTCGGCGGCGCCGCCGGGCTCGTCCAGCAGGGCGGCGACCGAGGTGCGTACACCGAGGGCGCGCAGCACCTGTTCGTCCTCGAAGCCGGTGGCGTCGGCCTCGTCGTACAGGCCGCGCAGCAGCGGGTCGCCGCCGGCGGCGAGCAGGCCCGCGGGGCGCCGGCCGTCCAGCACCGGGTGCCCGCGCAGCCACCAGGCGGTGTACGGCCGTACCAGTTCGTGGGTGCCGTCGGGCAGCAGGACGCGCACCGGCTGGGTGAGGGCGTCGCGCAGCGGCGGGCGGGCGAGCAGGGCGAGGGCATCGGGCCAGTGGTCGTCGTCCACCAGGTCGAGGTCGCGGACGGCGACGAGTTCGGTGGCGACCGGCGGGACGGGGCTGTCCGGGAAGCGGTCGAGGATGTCCTCGCACCACACGTCCACGGCGTCCAGCAGCCCGGCGTCGTCGGGTTCGGCGAAGTCGCCCTCGCGGGGCTCCAGTTCGTCCGGGTCGAGGACGACGTCGGTGGCGCGCACCAGTGCGAAGGTGGCGAGCACCCCGCAGGCGGTGAGCGGCTGTTCGCCCCACTTGTCCGCCAACTCCTGCTCCACAGCGGCGAGTTCGCCCTCGCGGATCACGTGGGCGAAGGGGCTGCCGGGGAGGACCAGCTCGCCCGCGGGGGCGAGTTCGCCGTCCTCGTCGGGCAGCGCGAGGGCGCCGAGCCAGGGCTCGTCACCGGGCTCCAGGCCCGCGTCCCGCACCAATCCGAGGACGGTGTCGGCGAGTTCCTCCGCGTCGGGGGCGTCCTCCTCCCAGCCGAGGGCGCCCTCGTCGTCCAGGGAGGCGGCGACGGCGGCCCGCACCTGGGGGGTGGTGAGCACCGCGCGCGGGGTGGCGGGCAGCGCGCCCAGCTTCTCCAGCAGCGGGTGGGCGGCGTCCTCGTGGGCGACCTTCAGACCGAGCCGGGCGAGCACGTCCGCGTCGATGCGGGCGCCGTCGGGGGTGGGCAGCAGCACATGGCGGGGGCCGACGGTGGTCCGTCCTCCCCCGGAGCCGGCGAGCGGCACGGGCAGCCCCGACAGCCGCTCCACGTCCACGCCCGCGAGGCTGTCGTAGAGCCGCCACCACCAGCCGGGTTCCTTCTCCAGGCCCGCGAGCCGGTCGACGGCGTCGGCGAGCGGGAGCCGGGCGACGCCGAGGGCGCGCAGCTCGGGGCGGCGCTCCAGCCCCGCGGGCAGCAGGGTGGGCAGCACCTCGGCGAGCACCCGCACGGTCTCGGCGCCGGCGCCCTCCACCAGCTCCGCGTCCCGCGGCCGCAGGGCCTGGGGCAGTTCGTCCTCGCCGTCCCCGCCGGGCAGCGCGGGCGGCAGGAAGGCGGTGCGCGGCAGCCGTTCCAGGAGGGCCTGGCGCAGCGCGCCGTCCAGCTCGCCCTTGCCCAGCGGGCCGGGCACGAGGTCGACGGCGGCCTCCGTCACCGGGCGCCAACCGGCGAGCAGTTCGGTGTACACGTCGGCCGCGCGCTGCACCAGGAAGTCGGTGAGCGGGCCGGGCGCGGTGTGCCGGCGGGTGGTGTCCAGCGGGAAGGAGGCGATGAGCAGGGCGGGGACGCCGAGGGGTTCGTCGCTGGGGGTGGGGGCGTGCACGACGGGGGACGTGCGGGGGCGCACCGGGCGGCCCTGGTCGTCGGTGGGCACGGCCCAGGTCACCGACCAGTGGGGCCGCAGCCGCTCCTCCACCGGGCGGTCGGCGAGCAGGTGCGCGTCGAGCGGTCCGTGCGCGGCGGCGGTACGCCAGCGGGTCGTGCCCTCCCGTGAGTCCGCTACGACGGTGACGGCGCCCTCGGTGTGCCGGCGCAGGGTGCGGGGCGCGTCGTCGCCGACCTCGATGACGACCTCCGCCAGACCCGGCAGGGTGAGCAGGAGCGCGTCGTCCACGGCGTCCAGCAGCCGCTCGGCGAGGTCGGCGGCGGCCGCGTCGCGCAGCGGCAGGATGACGGCGGTGTCGTACGGGTCGGGGGCGGTGCCCTCGGCGGCGAAGGGCAGCCGGAGCAGCGGGACGTGGCCGGCGCGGCGGCGGACCTCGTCACCGAGTCCGGGGCTGTGCCGGGCGGCGTCGGCGGCCAGTTCGCGCGCCTCGGTGAGGGACCAGCGGACGCCACCGTGCCGGCCGACGAGGGCGGGTTCGTCGGTGACCGAGAGGACGGCGGCGAAACCGACGCCGAAGCGGCCGACGGCGGCGTGCGGGGAGTCGGCGTCGCGCTTGGCGGAGGCGCGCAGCGTGGACAGCGACTCGACGCCGGTGGCGTCCAGGGGGGCGCCGGTGTTGGCCGCGATCAGGACGCCGTCGCGGAGCGTGAGACGGAGGCGGCCCGGCACGTGGGCGCGGGCGGCGGCGTCGGCGGCGTTCTGCGCCAGCTCGATCACCAGGCGGTCCCGGTAGCCGCCCAGTACGAGGTCTTCCTCGGCGTTGGCGTCCTCGCGGAAGCGGGCGGGGCTGGTGGCCCAGGCGTCGATGACACCGCGACGCAGCCGGGCCGTCCCGAAGGGATCGGCACCCTCGGCCGCGGGCCGCACGTACTTGCTGCTCACGTTCACACTCCTCGTCGACGTGAGGAAGAAGGTACAGCGCGGGGGCGCCGGCCCGACTCCTCGCCCACCCACCCACCCGACTCGGTCGGCCGAGAGGCGGACGAGGGGTCAGCCCCGGTGGCCGAGAGCCGCACGGATGCCGCGACTGGGGTACGGGTTTGGTGCTCGGGTCCCGGACACGGCTGGGGCGCGGGGCGGTGGAGGGCGGGATGAGTGAGGCGGGAGGCCGGTGGGGCGGACGCCGAGCACCGGACACCACGCACCGAGCACCGGACACCGCGCACCCACGCACCCACGCACCCACGCACCCGCAGAGTGCCCCTGGCTCCGTCAGGCCGGCCCGCAGAAGACCCTCACCAGTCCGCAGGAAATCCACACCGGCCCGGTAAAACCCTCGGCCGCTGTCAGCGCAGCGCCTTGCGGTAGACCTGGCGGGAGCCGCCCTCCGGGCCGTCGGGGGCCGGTTCGGCCGGGGTGAAGGCGAGGGAGTCGTAGAAGGCGCGGGCGCCGCTCGGGACCGCGCCGGGGTGGTCCGGGCCGAAGGTGACCACCTCGACCGTGGCGGGGGGACGGACGAAGCGGTCGATCGCGTCGGCCAGCAGCGCGCGGCCCACGCCCCCGCACCGGGCCCGTTCCGTGACGACCAGCCAGTGCACCTTGTGCACCGGGGGCTTGCCGCCGAAGAGGAGGGCGCCCAGCAGCTCCCCGGCCGCGGCCCGAGCGACCAGCGCCGTGCCGCGGCCGATGCCCCGCCGCACCGCCTCGGTGAAACCGGGGTCGTCCGTCATCGGGCCGAACCAGTGCTCCACCTCGGCCGCCAGGGAGAGGAAACCGGTCAGGTCCGCCTCGCGGGCGGGGCCGACCAGGGTCACGAGTGGCCCAGTTCCGCCGTCTCCTCGTCCGTCGTCTCCGGGACCGAGCCCGAGTCGCGGGCGGGGTGCAGCGGGAAGGGCGCGAGGCGGGTCTCGTCGATGACCGGCGCGGCCGGCTGCGGGGGCTTGGGCATCACCGCCGCCTCGGAGTGGCCGCCGCAGCCGTACGCGAGGGAGACCACCCGGCCGTCCGCCGGGGCGAACTCGTTGGCGCACACACCGAACGCCTGGCCCAGCGAGCCGCCGATGGGCACGAGGAACCCACAGCTCAGACACGTGGCCGGAGCCGCCTGCGCCATCGGCGTCTTCGGCCCGAACGCCTCCTCCCAGCGGTCGGCCGCGCGGTGCAGGCCGTAACGGGACAGAACACGCGCTCTGCGCATGCCCAGTTCCTCGGCCACCGCGGCGATGGTGCCCCGCGAGGGCACCGTCGGCTGGACGGCCGGCGCGCCCGGTGCGACGTCCGCGTCCTCGGCCTCCGCCAGCTCCGCCATCTCCTCGGACACCGCGGAGTCGACCGGCGGCTGGTCATCGCCGGTGTAGCCCGGTTCCAGACGCGGGTCGTCCTGGTCGGTGGGGAGCAGATCGCCGGGGCCGAGGTCGCCGGGGCGCAGCCGCTCGCTCCACGGCACCCACTCGGGGGCGAGGAGGGCGTCCGGGCCAGGGAGCAGGACCACCTCGTCCAGCGTGACGACCTTGGCGCGGGAGGCGCGGGCCACGGTGACGGCCCAGCGCCAGCCCCGGTAGCCCAGTTCCTTGCACTCGAAGAAGTGCGTGACAACACGGTCGCCCTCGGAGACGAGCCCGGAGTGCTCGCCGACCACACCGGGCGCGGCCGCCTCCTCCGCGGCGGCGCGGGCGAGGTCGACCGCCTCGGCGCACAGGCGGTCGGGGGTGCGGCTTCGCGTTGTCGCTGCGCTCACAGGTATCGCTTCTCTCCTACGCCGTCTCGTCAAGGCGGCTGCCTTAGGCGGGTTGGCCGACGGAGCGGACCTCAGGACCGCATCGACGTCTGCATCATCCGCGCGCTCGGGCGCACCTCTGCCATCCATTCTGCGTTATGGCTGAGATACGCACGCTACACCGAACAGGATTCATTGCCGCTCGGCGGCATTCTCCCCCACCTCGGAGGCACGGTTCGCCGCCATACGTGCCGTATCCGCACTATCCCGCGGCATCTCGGGGCACTATGAACCTCGTGGCAACCGCGGACAGGCGTGGGGTTCGGGGTGGCGGTGCGCGCCGGGTGGGCGGTGCCGCCCGGTCCGTCGGGCGTGCCCTGCACTCCCCGGTCACCGGCGCCGCGCGCGGCATCCGCCGGGCGACCCACGCGCACGGCGCGGGTGAGTCGGGCCTCGGCAAGCTGATCGAGCTGCACGCGGTGAACGGCGCCGGGGACGTCATGATCACCGTGGCGCTGGCCTCCACCGTGTTCTTCTCCGTGCCGACCGACGAGGCGCGCGGGCGGGTCGCGCTGTACCTGGCGATCACGATGGCGCCGTTCACCGTCCTCGCCCCCGTGATCGGCCCGCTGCTCGACCGGCTGCCGCACGGGCGGCGGGCCGCGATGGCGGCGGCCATGCTGGCGCGGGCGCTGCTCGCCCTGCTGATCTCCGGCGCGGTGGCGACCGGCAGCCTGGAGCTGTACCCGGCGGCGCTGGGCGTGCTGGTGGCGTCCAAGGCGTACGGCGTGGTGCGCAGCGCCGTCGTACCGCGGCTGCTGCCGCCCCTGTTCTCGCTGGTGAAGGCCAACTCCAGGGTCACCCTGGCCGGGCTGCTGGCCACCGGGGTGGCCGCGCCGATCGCGGCGGGGCTGCACCGGCTCGGCGATCCCTGGCCGCTGTACGGCGCCTTCGTGATCTTCGTGGGGGGTACGGCGCTGTCCTTCTCGCTGCCGCCCAAGGTGGACTCGGCCCGCGGCGAGGTGGTGGCGCTGCTCGCCGCCGACGAGAAGCGGCTGCCGCGGACCAGGGTGAAGCGGCCCGGACTGCGCACGGTCGGGCCCGCCGTGACCCACGCCCTCGGCGCCAACGCGGCCCTGCGCTGCCTGTCCGGCTTCCTGATCTTCTTCCTCGCCTTCCTGCTGCGCGAGCACCCGCTCGGCGGCCAGAGCGCGGTGGTCTCGCTGGGCCTGGTGGGCGCCGCGGCCGGCACGGGCAACGCGCTGGGCACGGCGGTGGGGGCGTGGCTGAGATCACGGGCGCCGGAGATCATCATCGTGACCGTGGTCGCGGCGGCGCTGGGCATGGCACTCGTGGCCGCGGTGTTCTTCGGGACCGTCCTGGTGACCTGTCTCGCGGCGGTCGCGGGGTGCGCGCAGGCGCTGGCCAAGCTGGCGCTGGACGCGCTGATCCAGCGGGACGTGCCGGAGCTGGTGCGCAGTTCGGCCTTCGCCCGCTCCGAGACGCTGCTCCAGATGGCGTGGGTGTTCGGCGGCGCGGTCGGCATCGTGATGCCGCTCGACGGCACGCTCGGGCTGCTGGCCGGCGCCGCGTTCGTGGCCGTGGGCTGGCTGAGCACCCTGCGCGGTCTGATCGCCTCCGCCCGGTACGGCGGCCGGCCCCGCGCGCGGGTGGCGTGACCGGACGCCGGGAGTGAAGGGGCGGTGTCGTAAAGGGGCAGGTCGCGTGACGAACCGGGCACGCCGTGGTTGTCGCGGACACGACTGGCGTAACGAACCGGGCACGCCGCACCCCGCGTGGGGGGACGGCTCCGGGGGCCCGATAATCTTTCGGCCATGACCACGCTGCCCCGCGGCGAAGCCGCTGAAGTACACCGCGTTGTGCGGCGCCGCCGCGCCGTCGCCGCCGCCGGCGCCGTTGCCGCCGGACTGCTCGTCCTGTCGGCCTGCGACAAGCCGACGCCCAACGCGACGATCACCGTCGGCCGGGACTCGGTGCACTCCGAGGCGGTCTGCTACAACGACGGCAAGGCCATCGACGCCAAGGCCCTGACCGACTGCGCCAAGAAGTCCGCCGACGCGAAGGGCATCTCGGTCGGCGAGGACTCGACGGTCCGCATCGGCGTCGACCCGAAGATCGCGGACGCCGGCTGGGCCGTGCTGGTCAACGGCCGCCCGTTCACCAGCCTCAGCAAGGAGACGTACCGCACCCTGCCGGGCAACGCGTTCTTCAACGAGCAGTACGGCACGGGCGGCAACACCAACACGCTGGTGATCCAGATGGGCTCCAGCCCGACCAAGGGCGTGTGGTCCTTCAAGCTGAAGAAGGCCTGATCACGACGTCCGCACGCATCCTCGTGGCCACCGCGGTCCCGGCCGAACGGGACGCGGTGGCACGTGCGTTCCCCGAGTCCGGGGACGAGGTACGGCTGCCGGGCGCGGTGGTGATCCGTACGACGGCCGGTGACGATCCGGCTCGTACGGCCGCCGGTGCGGATCCGGTTCGTACGACCGCCCGTGCCGACGCGGGGCATACGGCCGCCGGTGCCGGTCCGGCCGGTGCGACCGCCGGTGCCGGCGTGACCGATCTGCTCGCCGCCGGGGTCGGGCCCGCGCGGGCCGCCGCCGCCACCGCCGCCGCGCTCACCGCCGCCGCGCTCGCGGGCGCCCCCTACGACCTGGTCGTCTCGGCCGGGATCGGCGGCGGCTTCGCGCCCGACGCGCCGCTCGGCTCGCTCGTCGTCGCCGACGCGATCACCGTCGCCGATCTGGGCGCCGAGACCGCCGACGGCTTCCTCCCGGTCACCGAGCTGGGCTTCGGGACCGTCACCCACCGCCCGCCGGAATCACTCGTACGGGCCGTGGCCGAGGCCACCGGCGCCCGCACCGGCACCGTCCTGACCGTGTCCACCGTGACCGGCACCGCCGCCCGCGCCGCCGCGCTGCGCGCCCGGCACCCCCGCGCGCTCGCCGAGGGCATGGAGGGCTTCGGGGTCGCCGAGGCCGCCGACGCCCAGGGCGTGCCGGTGCTGGAGATCCGCGCGATCTCCAACCCGGTCGGCCCGCGCGACCGCGCCGCCTGGCGCATCGGCGACGCCCTCGCCGCCCTCACCGCGGCCTTCGGGAAGTTCGCGCCCGCCTTGGAGAGTTGGAACCCGTATGACCAGTGAGCCGTTGCAGATCGCGTACTCGCCCTGCCCCAACGACACCTTCGTCTTCGACGCCCTCGCCCACGGCCGCGTCCCCGGCGCCCCCGCGCTGGACGTGACCTTCGCCGACATCGACATCACCAACGGCATGGCCGAGCGCGGCGAGTTCGACGTGCTGAAGGTGTCGTACGCCGTGCTGCCGTACGTCCTCGGCGAGTACGCGCTGCTGCCCTGCGGCGGCGCGCTCGGCCGGGGCTGCGGGCCGCTGGTGCTCACGCGGGAGGAGGGGGTCGATCTGACGGGCCGTACGGTCGCCGTGCCCAGCGAGAAGTCGACCGCGTATCTGCTGTTCCGGCTGTGGGCGGCGGACACCGTGCCCGGCGGGGTCGGCGAGATCGTGGTCATGCCGTTCCACGAGATCATGCCGGCCGTGCGGGACGGCAAGGTGGACGCGGGACTGGTGATCCACGAGGCCCGCTTCACCTACCGGAACTACGGGCTGCACAAGCTCGCCGACATGGGCGAGCACTGGGAGCGCACGACCGGGCTGCCGATCCCGCTGGGCGCGATCGTGGCCAAGCGGTCGCTGGGCGCCGAGGCGCTGAAGGGGCTCGCCGAGGCGGTGCGCGCCTCCGTGCGGGCGGCCTGGGACGCGCCCGAGGTCTCCCGGCCGTATGTCATGGCGCACGCCCAGGAGATGGACCCGGCGGTGGCCGACCAGCACATCGGGCTGTACGTCAACGAGTTCACCGCCGACCTCGGCGAGGACGGCTACGCGGCGATCCGCGGGCTGCTCACCCGCGCCGCGGCCGAGGGGCTGGTGCCGCCCCTCGGCCCGGACGCGCTCGCGTTTCCCTGACGGGAGCCTGCCCGGCAGGGGTCTGCTGGAGAGGGGGCGCCGGTCAGACGTCCAGCTGGTCGGCGACCGCGCGGAGCAGTCCGGCGATCTTCTTGCCGGAGGCCTTCTCGGGGTAGCGGCCCTTCTCCAGCATCGGGGTGATGTTCTCGAGGACGGTCGTCAGGTCCTGCACGATCGAGGCCAGCTCGTCGGGCTTCTTGCGCTGGGCGGCGGCCACGGAGGGCGTCGGGTCGAGCACGGTCACCGAAAGCGCCTGGTCGCCGCGCTGGCCGGCGACCACGCCGAATTCCACGCGCTGTCCCGGCTTGAGCACATCGACTCCGGCGGGGAGAACCGAGGAATGGACGAAGACGTCACCGCCGTCGTCGCGGGAGAGAAAGCCGAAGCCCTTCTCGCTGTTGAACCACTTGACCTTGCCGGTAGGCACGTCTGTCCTCGTCCTCGTACTCGTCGGGAAAACTTCTTCGGAAACGGCTCTTGATAGCACTAGAGCGGGTCGACCGTGACCCGCCGTCATCAAGGCTAATGGTCTTGGACCCGGTGACAAGACGTCCCCCGGTCGTTCTCTCGCGCAGGAACTACCCTGGTCCGGTGCGTGACAAAACCCAAGCGAATTCCGCCGGGCCCGGCGACGGACTGATCCGTGCCGGCGCCATCGTGTTCTTCGTCGGGGCCCTGGCCACCCTGGTCACGATGGTCCCGTTGTTCCTCGGAACCAAGCCGTTTCCCACCTACATGTACGGACTGTGCATGCTCATGGGCGTCGGCTTCCTCGTCGCCGGCGCGGGTGTGCTGCGGTCGATCGCGGCCGGCCGGCGGCAGGCGAGGAGCGCCGCGGCCTCCCGGTAGCGGGCGGGGCGGGGCCGCGCGGAGGGGCCGCCGGAGCCGGAGCCGTCAGGGGCGGTAATCGGCCAGCCACGCCGGGAAGGCGGACAGGTCGTCCAGGACGACGTCCGCCCCGGCGGCGCGCAGCTCGTCCGCGGGGCAGGGCCCGGTCGCCACGGCGACCGACAGCGCGCCCGCCGTACGCGCCCCGCGCACATCGCCGGTGTGGTCGCCGACGTACACCCCCGCGCCGTACTCGCGCAGCGCCTGCGCCTTCTGCTCGGCCCACAGGTCGCCCACGACCACGTCCGGCTCGATGCCCAGGTGGGACAGGTGCAGCTTGGCGTTCGGCTCGTACTTGGCGGTGACCACCATGGTCCGGCCGCCGGCCGCGCGCACCGCCGCCATGGCCTCGCGGGCGCCCGCCATGGCGGGGGTCGCGGCGATGGCTATGGACGGGTACATCTCCCGGTACAGGTCGGCCACCGCGGGCACCCGCTCGGCCGGGAACCAGTTCACCAGTTCGTCCGCCAGCGGCGGGCCGAGCCGGGTGATCGCCAGGTCGGCGTCGATGTACGTCCCCGTACGCTCCGCCAGCGCCACGTAGCACGCGCGGATGCCGGGCCGGGAGTCGATGAGGGTCATGTCGAGGTCGAAGCCGACGGTGAGGGAGGCCATGGGGGACATGGTGCCAGGTGGGTACGACAGCCCACCGCCCTCCATCCGACCTCCCCACCACGGGCACCGGCCACTGCACCGAGGACGCCGACCGCTGCCCCACGGGCGTCGGCTACCACCCCACGGGCGTAGGCCGCTGTTTCACGCCCGGCGACCGCTGCCCCACGTGGGCCGGCCGCTGTTCACGGGTGTCGGCCGCTCCCCGGCGGACGTCGGCCGCTACCCCACGCACGCCAGCCACTGCCCCACGCACGCCAGCCGCTCCCCGGCGGACGTCGGCCACTGCCCCACGCACGCCGGCCACTGCCCCACGGGCGTCGGCCACCACCCCACGGGCGTAGGCCGCTGTTTCACGCCCGGCGACCGCTGCCCCACGTGGGCCGGCCGCTGTTCACGGGTGTCGGCCGCTCCCCGGCGGGCATCGGGTGCCCGCGCCGCGGGCGTCGGCCGCTGTTCACGTGCATCGGTGCCGCGCCGCGGGCGTCCGGCCTTGCCCCGGTAGGCCGTCGGTTCGTGTGCCGCCGGTGTCAGCCTCTGCGCTGCGAGCGCCACACCACGTACAGCGCCGAGGCGACGGCCGCGCCCCGCACCACCCAGGGCCAGGTCTGGGCGACGGCGTCGCTCATCTGCCCCTGGGCGATCGGGTCGCCCCAGCGGCCGCTCTGCCGTCCCCACAGCCACACCAGGCCCGCCGCGACCGCGCTGCCGGGCAGCACGAGCACGGCCCACTTGGTCTCGGACGGGCTCAGCCGCCGGGAGGCGTAGACGATCGCCCAGCCGGCGAGCAGCGCGAACCAGTTGCCGAGCACCGCCCCGGCGACCAGCGCGGCGGCGGCCAGCAGCAGGAACGGGTTGGACCAGCCGGCGGCGGGACCGGGCAGGAGACGGCGGGCGGGGGCGGCGGTCCCGGCGTCCGGCGCGCTGTCGGACACGATGCCGGGCACCTTGTCGGGCGCCTTGTCCGGGGCCGGTGCGGCGGCCGTGGCCCGGCGCGGGAACAGCCCGAAGCGCCGGGCGGGGGCGGGAGGAGGAGCCCCTGCCGCCTTCTCCCGCTCCTCCCGCTCCAGCCGCTCCTTCTCCAGCTCGTGCGGCGGGCGGCGCAGCAGGTCCGGGATCTCCACCCCGCCGACGAAGCCCGGCACCGGGTCGGTGTCCAGGAAGGGGCTGTGCCCGGCGCCGCCGAAGGCACCGTCGGAGGTGCGCCACCAGTCGCGCACCGGCTCGGCCTGCCACAGCTCGTGCGCGGCGGCGGGCGGCGCGTCCGCGGGCACGGACGGCTCGGGCCGGGACCCGGCGGGACGCGGCCGGGGCACGACCCGGCGCAGACCCCGCGGCCGCTCCCCGGCCGGCGCCGCGCGCTCCGGCTCCCGCTCCCGCGGCGCGGGCTGCGCCGGTACGGCGGCGGTCGGGCTGCCCGCGCCCCCGGCGGGCCCGGTGCCGCCCGCGGCCTCGACCACCTCGTCGGGGGTGCCCAGGCGGTCCAGGATGCGGCGGACCGCGGCGGGACTGTCCACCGTCGCCCTGGCCCGGTCGCGGTCGATCTCGTTGCGCAGCTCCGAGACCAGCCGCATGCGTGCGGAGGACGGCAGCTGCCGCTGCTGAGCGATGTCCCCGACGCGGCTCAGGTACTCGTAGACGACCTTGTCGCTTTCGATGCCCACGGAATCCCTCCGGGGAGACGCCGACTGAAACCCCGTGAGGACGGTAGCGCAGAGCGGGGCCCCGCCCGCCACGGCTGAAGGGCCGGGGGTGACCCGCTACCGTTGGCCGGATGAGCCAAGAGGCCAACCCAGCCCCTCGGTCCCTCGCGGAGGCGCTCCGCGCCAGGGACGACGCCTCCCTGGCCGCGCTGCTGCGCAGCCGCCCGGACCTCATCACGCCCGTCCCCACCGATCTGACCCAGCTGGCCACCCGCGCCGGCACCCGGTCCTCGGTGCTGCGGGCCCTGGAACGGCTGGACCGCTTCGCGTTGCAGACCGCCGAGGCGCTGGCCGTCGCCCCGGACCCCGCGTCGTACCCGGCCCTGCTCGGGCTGATGGCCGGGGACGCCGGGGACGAGACGGTGGCCGCCGCGCTCCCCCGCGCCCTCGCCACCCTGCGCGAACAGGCGCTGGTGTGGGGCGACGACGAGCGGCTGCGGCTGGTGCGCACCGCCCGTGAGCTGCTCGCACCGTCCCCGCAGCACCCCTCGCCGACCGGGCTCGGACCCACCGTGCACGAGGCCGCCTCGGGCATGTCTCCGGGGCGGATCCAGGAGATCGTGACCACGGCGGGGCTGGCCTCGACCCATGACTCGGTGTCGGCGGTGAACGCGCTGACCGCCCTGTTCACCCACCGGAAGAAGATGGCCAGGCTGCTCGCCAAGGCGCCGGAGGGCTCCCTGGAGGTGCTGTCCCGGCTGGTGTGGGGGCCGCCGTACGGCCAGGTCACCCCGGAACCGGCCGCCCATCTGCGCTGGCTGCTGGACCGGGGCCTGCTGCTGCCGACGGCACCCGGCACCGTCGTACTCCCCCGCGAGGTGGCCCTGCATCTGCGCGCGGGCCGCGCCCACCGGGAGCCCGAGCCGCTGCCGCCCGCGGTGGAGCCGGCCGCGACCCACCGTCCACAGGTTGTGGACGCGACGGCGGCCGGTCAGGCGCACACCGCGCTCGCCACCGTCGAGGAGCTGCTGAAGGACTGGGACGAGGGCGGGCCGGCGGTGCTGCGGGCCGGCGGGCTGAGCGTGCGCGATCTCAAGCGGACCGCCGTCGCCCTGGACGTGCCCGAGCCGGTCGCCGCGTTCTGGGTCGAACTGGCTTATGCGGCGGGCCTGTTGGCCTCGGACGGCGAGGCCGACGAGCGGTACGCCGCCACCCCCTTCTACGACGAGTGGCTGGAGCGTCCCCCGGCCGAGCGCTGGGCGCTGCTCGCCGGCGTCTGGCTGACGGCGACCCGCGCGCCGGGTCTGGTCGGCGGCCGGGACGCGAAGGACCGCACCCTCTCCGCGCTCGGCCCCGGCCTGGACCGCTCGGCCGCGCCCGAGGTACGGCACCGGGTGCTGACCCTGCTGGCCGGCCTCCCGGCGGGCGCCGCCCCCGTCCCGGAGTCGGTCCTGTCCCGCCTGCACTGGGAACGCCCCCTGCGGGGCACCGCGGCCACGCCCCGCCCCGGCAGGGACACCCCCGCGGCCCCCGCCGAGGACCTGCGCACCCGCCTGGCCCGCTGGACCCTCACGGAGGCGGAACTCCTGGGCGTGACGGGACGCGGCGCGCTGTCCACCCATGGCCGGGCGCTGCTGGGGGCACCGGCGGCCGGCGCGGGTGGTGCGGGCGAGGGGGGCGACTTGGCCGGAGCGGCCAAGGCGGTTCGCCCGACCGGCGCGGCCGGTCCGGCCGGCGTGCCCGACGCGGCTGGTCCGACCGGCGTGTCCGGGGTGACCGGCGCCGGAGCCCCGGCCGGCCCGGTCGGCGTGACCGGTGCGGGTGACCCGGTCGGCAGGGGTGAGCCCAGTGACCCTGATGGCCCTGATGGCCCCGGCGACAAGCTCCCCGTCCATCACCACCGCACATCCGCCCCGGCCCCGACCGCCACCATTGCCCCGGCCATCCCGGTGGCCCCCGCTCCTCTCTCCCCCGCCGAACAAGCCGCCGCCACCGCCACCGCCGCCCGGCTGCTCGCCCCGCTCCTGCCCGAGCCCCTCGATCACGTCCTCCTCCAGGCCGATCTGACGGCGGTCGCGCCGGGGCCGCTGGAGCGGCCGCTCGCGGAGATGCTCGGGGTGCTCGCGGACGTGGAGTCGAAGGGCGGCGCGACGGTGTACCGGTTCACGCCGGGATCGGTGCGCCGGGCCCTGGACGCCGGGCGGACCGCCGCCGATCTGCACGACTTCCTCGCCCGGCACTCGCGCACCCCGGTCCCGCAGCCGCTCGCCTACCTGATCGACGACGTGGCCCGCAGACACGGGCAGCTGCGGATCGGCGCCGCCTCCGCCTACGTCCGCTGCGACGACGACGCGCTGCTGAACGAGATCCTCGCCGACAAGCGCGCCACCGCCCTGCGCCTGCGCCGCCTCGCCCCGACCGTGCTGGCCGCCCAGACCGATCCGGCCGCCCTGCTGGAGGGCCTGCGCGCGATGGGCTTCGCGCCCGCCGCCGAGTCCGCCGAGGGCGATGTGCTGATCACCCGCGCCCACGCCCACCGCACCCCGCCCCGGACCGCGCCCGAGCCGGTGCCGGACGGCCCGCCGCCGCCCGACGCCACGCTCCTGTCCGCCGCGATCCGCGCCATCCGGGCCGGTGACCTGGCCGCCACCGCGCCCCGCAAGCCCGTCGGCACCGATACGGCGGCCGGTGAGCTGCCCCGCACCTCCGCCGCCGAGACCCTGGCCACCGTGCAGGCGGCCGTGCTCACCGGCGACTCCCTGTGGATCGGCTACGTCAACGCCGAGGGCGCCGCCAGCCAGCGCGTCATCGCGCCGGTCCGCGTGGAGGGCGGCTTCGTGACGGCGTACGACCACACGGCGGACGAGGTCCGGACCTATCCACTGCACCGCATCACCGGGGTGGCCGAGCTGGCCGGGGAGTGAGCGGGGACGGTCGCGGTGGCCCGCGGCCCACCGTGATCGCCACCGGATGGGGCACACTGGAGGTTTGGTCCCGGTGAAGGCCGTCGTCCCCGTGAAGGCCGTGGTGGAAAGGGTGTGCCGCGCGTGAATGGTCCACTGATCGTCCAGTCCGACAAGACCCTGCTCCTGGAGGTCGACCACGAGCGGGCCGACGACTGCCGACGCGCCATCGCGCCGTTCGCCGAGCTGGAGCGGGCACCCGAGCACATCCACACCTACCGGGTGACGCCGCTCGGGCTGTGGAACGCACGGGCCGCGGGGCACGACGCGGAGCAGGTCGTGGACGCGCTGGTGGAGTACAGCAGGTACCCGGTCCCGCACGCGCTGCTCGTGGACATCGCCGAGACGATGGACCGCTACGGCCGCCTCACCCTCTCCAAGCACCCCGCGCACGGACTGGTCCTGACAACCACCGACCGGCCGGTCCTGGAGGAGGTCCTGAAGTCCAAGCGGATCGCCCCGCTGGTCGGCGCGCGGATCGACCCGGACACCGTGGTGGTGCACCCCTCCGAGCGCGGGCAGATCAAGCAGACGCTGCTCAAGCTCGGCTGGCCGGCCGAGGACCTCGCGGGGTACGTGGACGGCGAGGCGCACCCCATCGACCTGCGTGAGGACGGCTGGGCCCTGCGGCCGTACCAGAAGCAGGCCGTGGAGAACTTCTGGCACGGCGGCAGCGGTGTCGTCGTACTGCCCTGCGGTGCGGGCAAGACGCTGGTGGGCGCGGCCTCCATGGCGGAGGCGAAGTCGACCACGCTGATTCTGGTGACCAACACCGTCTCCGCCCGGCAGTGGAAGCACGAGTTGGTGAAGCGGACCTCGCTGACCGAGGACGAGATCGGCGAGTACAGCGGGACCCGCAAGGAGATCCGCCCGGTCACCATCGCCACCTACCAGGTGCTGACGACCAAGCGGAAGGGCGTCTATCCGCACCTGGAGCTGTTCGACTCGCGTGACTGGGGACTGATCGTCTACGACGAGGTGCATCTGCTGCCGGCTCCCGTCTTCAAGTTCACCGCCGATCTCCAGGCACGGCGGCGGCTGGGGCTGACCGCCACGCTGGTGCGCGAGGACGGCCGTGAGTCGGATGTGTTCTCCCTGATCGGGCCCAAGCGGTTCGACGCGCCCTGGAAGGAGATCGAGGCGCAGGGCTATATCGCGCCCGCCGACTGCGTCGAGGTCCGGGTGAACCTGACGGAGTCCGAGCGGCTGGCGTACGCGACGGCCGAGACGGAGGAGAAGTACCGCTTCTGTGCCACCACGGACACCAAGCGGAAGGTCACGGAGGCGATCGTCCGCCGGTTCGCGGGCCAGCAGATCCTCGTGATCGGTCAGTACATCGACCAACTCGACGAGCTGGGCGAGCACTTGAACGCCCCGGTGATCAAGGGCGAGACCTCCAACGCCCAGCGCGAGAAGCTTTTCGACGCCTTCCGTGAGGGCGAGATCAACGTGCTGGTGGTGTCCAAGGTCGCGAACTTCTCCATCGACCTGCCCGAGGCCACGGTCGCCATCCAGGTGTCCGGCACCTTCGGCTCCCGCCAGGAGGAGGCCCAGCGGCTCGGCCGGGTGCTGCGGCCCAAGGCCGACGGCCACCAGGCCCACTTCTACTCGGTCGTGGCCCGCGACACCATCGACCAGGACTTCGCCGCGCACCGCCAGCGCTTCCTGGCCGAACAGGGCTACGCCTACCGGATCATGGACGCGGACGAGATCCTCTCGGAGGCGGAGGGCCGGGGGTGACGGGTGCCGCCGTCACGCCCGGCGTATGCCCGCCTCCTCGCCGTACTCACCGAGGATGACGACGCCGAACGCCGCCTGCGCGAACACCTTCAGCGCGCGCAGGGCGCTGCCCAGGAGGTGGCGCGGGGCGCCGTCCACCGCCGTGGCTCCGGTCGGGGGGCGGGGAGTGGTGGGGGAAACGGTTGCTGCGCTCATGACTCCATGGTGGAACTCCGGGCCGCTTCGCGGTATCGGTCCACGGGTCCAATTCCGGACGCCCCCGCCTGCACCCGCGGGTGGACCCGACCCCCACCCGCCCCCTAGGTCCGGCCCGCCCGCACCCCTTAGAACTCCTAACGAAATGATCTTCGGGGTGATTGGATCACTGCGGGACTGGTGATCTGGGGGTGTGGGGTGGCTCGGCCGAAGCCCTGGGAAGTC